>JBKBTZ010000164.1:0-6561 GCA_046290825.1 Limisphaerales bacterium | reverse complement strand
TATGGTGGCAGGTTTTGTCAGCGCCGCCACCTCGTCCGCGTCCAACGGGGCGACGACGCACGCTTGGAAGGCCGGGTAAAGCAGCCAGCTCTCGCGCTGGTCCGTCCGAACCACCGTGACCACGCGCTCCATGCCGACGCTCTGGGCGGCACTGGCCGCGAGTGCGGGCAGGTCCTTGGCTTTGAGCCGGGCCAGCTCAAGGTCGCCCCGCAGTTTCCCGTCCAGGCGATGAAACCGCATTGGGGCGTGCAGCGTGAGGTTGGATTTCGCGTCGAACACCCGCACTTCGAGGTCGGCGGAAAAGGCCGTGTGCGGACCCAGCAACCGCAGCAGTGCCGCGTTCAAACCCGCCGCGCCACCGACCGAGGTTTGGGCCGCCACCGGCTGCATCGTCCCGGCCCATCCGAGCGCGGTGAGCCAGAGAACGGTCGGCAGGCGACGAAGCATTGCGTTGATCACGCGGGCACCTTAGCCCGGGGACGGAACCAAACCAGCGAAATTGTGTCCCGGGCACATCACACAGTGGAATGGTCCGGGCAAAGCAGGGCCACCAGTTCGGGCAGTTCTGCCTTGATGCCTTTTTCGTGTCCTTCGTGTGTTTCGTGGTTCACCAAAATGTTTCCGGCGGTTTTCCGACCACCACCACACGGAGTTTCTGGGGATGCCGCTCACCCGAATGGGGCAGGGTTGGCGCATTGCGGGCGGGCCGCTCGAAGTGTTAGATGTGCCGCATGACGCCCATGCCGCGCCTGCCCGGTCTCGTCGCCCTCGCCCTGTTCGCCGCGGTTCCGCCGCTGGCGGCAGCCCCGAATCGTCCGCCCGCCGCGCCTCTGGTGCAGACGGAGATCGCGCCCATGCAGGTGATCCGCAAGGCCGAGGGGCATTACTTCGTGGATTTTGGCAAGGCGTGGTTCGGCACGGCGCTCTTGGAATTTCCCGGCGGTCCTGCGGAGCGGCGCGTCACCGTCAAACTCGGCGAGGCGCGGCTGGATGCCACGACGGTGCATCCGAAACCCGGCGGCACGGTGCGGTATCAGGAGCACACGCTGACGCTCGCGGACGCGGCGCGGCGTTATCGGATCGAGCCGACGTGGGCGCCGCCCGGCTGGATGCGCAGCGGCTGGGTGGAGTTGCCCGAGGCCATGGGCCGGGTGATGCCGTTCCGCTACCTCGAGGTCGTCAACGTGCCCGAGCCGTTCACCGCCGGCCAGGTCCGGCTGCTGGCCACGCACGTGCCCTTCCATGACGCGGCCTCCGCCTTCCATTCGTCGAGCTGGGTGCTGAACGACGTGTGGGACATGTGCAAACACACCATCAAGGCCACCTCCTTCACCGGGCTGTATGTGGATGGTGACCGCGAACGCAAACCTTACGAGGCCGACGCGCTGATCAATCAACTCGCGCATTACTGCGTGGACCTGCACCACGAAATGGCCCGCCGCACCCACGAATACCTGCTCGCGCAGCCCACCTGGCCCACGGAATGGCGGCTGCAATCCGTGCTCATCGGCTGGCTGGACTATCTGTGGTCCGGCGACGACGCGCTGCTCCGCAAACATTACGATACGCTCAAGGGCCGCTGCATGTTGGAACGGCGCACGGCGGACGGCCTGTTCCGCGGTTTCAACGACGGCGAACCCCGGGACATCGTGGACTGGCCCGCCGGCGAACGAGACGGTTACGACATGCGCCCGGACGTGAAAACGGTGGTGACGGCGTTTCATTACGAGGCGGTGCGGTTGATGGCGGAGATCGCCCGCGCCACGGACCGCGCGGCGGACGCGGCGGAGTTCGACCGGCTGGCCGCGCAGACGCGTGCGGCGGTCAATGAACGGCTCTGGGACGCCGCCCGCGGTGTGTATGTGGACGGACTGGACTCCCGGACCGGCGCGCGCAGCACCAATGCCGCCCTCCACGCGAACCTGTTCCCGCTGGCGTTCGGACTGGTGCCGGAGGAACGGCGCGCGTCGGTCGTCGCGTTCCTCAAATCGCGCGGCATGGCGTGCAGCGTGTATGGCGCGCAGTTTCTGCTCGACGCGCTCTACGACGCGGGCGAGGCGGATTACGCGCTCGAGCTGCTGACGGCCACGCACGAACGAAGCTGGGCGCACATGATTTACGGCGTCGGCTCGACCGTCGCGCTCGAGGCGTGGGACGCGAAGTTCAAGCCGAACCTCGACTGGAACCACGCCTGGGGTGCCGCGCCGGCCAACCTGATTCCCCGCAAGCTCATGGGCATCGAGCCACTGACGCCCGGCTTCAAAACCTTCCGCGTGCGGCCGCAACTTGGGCCCCTGGAACACGCCGCCGTCACGTTGCCCACGCCTGTGGGGCCGGTGCGGCTCGCGGTGCGGCAGCCCGCCGGCAAACTGTGGACCGCGAACCTCACCGTGCCGCTCGGAGCGGCGGCGGAATTCCACGCGCCCACGGCCGACCCGCAACGCATCACCGTGAATGGAAGCTCCGCCAGGGATTTGCCCGCCACACAACTCCTGCCGTCGCAGGCGGGTCGTGTGGTATTGCGCCTGCCGCCGGGTGAATACACGGTGCAGGTGAACCGGACGCCCTGAGCGGGCCGATGCCGTTGGATTGGCGAGCGCGCCCGCCCCGGGTGCCGCGGTTTGCTTTTTGCCCGGCGGGAGAAGGGTTGGGGGCGTCGGCGTTTGCCGGGAGTCCGTGCTTCAGGGGGCGCTCACGCGATAGAACCGCTGTGGTTCGCTGGGAAGGTTGGTCAGCGTGAGGCTCCACTGTCCCAGCCCGTCGGCGGGCAGCAGGGTCACATTTTCCCAGACCACGGGCGGCGCGAGATTGGTGGTGGTTTGCAGGAGGTAGTCCTGCTGCGGCACACCGGTGAACTCGATGCGCAGCCCGTTCGTGCCCAGCCACGCCGTCAATTGCGGCGGGGGCACCGGCACGCTCAACGTCGCCACCGCGCTGGTCACGGCGCCCCACGGATTGGAGACGATGACGCGGAAGGCGCCCGCGTCCGGCGGCAGCACGCCCGCCAGCCAGAGCGTGGGCGAGGTGGCGCCGCTGACGGGACCCGCGTCGGGCAGAGTGTCGCCGCCCTTCTGCCACTGATACGCCAGCGGCTCGCCGCCGAGGGCAGTGACGCTGAACCAGGCGTCGGTGAGCGGCGCGTTGGTGCGGCTGATGGGTTGGGTGAGCAGGAATGGCGGCCCGGCCAGCGCGTCCTCAAACGAGCCGGAGCCGTTGCCTGCGCCGCTGCTGGTGTGGCCGCGCAGCCGCAACAGGATTCCCGCGGTGAACGGCGCGTTGTCCAGCCGCCAGCCGTTGGTGGTCGGCGTCAGGCTGGCGAGCGTCTGCCATTGGCCGCCAATCCAGCCCTCGAGCGTGGCGTGGTGGAACTGCGCGGCGGACGGCGCGCGCTGCCAGTGCAGGGCAGGGCCGTTGAACTGCACGGCGGGTTCGGCGGCTTCCGGCAGGGACAACCGGACGAGCGGCGGACGATCGAGGCCGTTGATGGCGGAGAATTGCCCGCCCGCAATCAGTCGGCCATCCGCCTCGAGCGCCAGCGCGGTGAGGCCGCCGTTGAGCGCGGGGGCGAACGAGTCGTCGAAGCTGCCGTCCGGATGCAATCGGGCCAGGAACCGTTGCAGTCGGCCCGCAATGTTGGTGAACGCGCCGCCCACCCAGATGCGGCCGTCGGTTTGGAGCGCGAGGGTGCTGACCACGCCATCCGCGTGGGCCACAAAGCCCGGGTCCAGCGTGCCATTGGCGTGGAGGCGGGCCAGTCGCTGCCGCATCTGGCCGGCGATGTTGGTGAACGCGCCGCCCACGAGAATCTTTCCATCGGGCTGCCGCAGGAGGGCATGCACCGGCCCGCCGATCTGGGCGTCAAACGAGTCATCCACGTTTCCCGAGAAGTCGTAGCGGGCCAGATACGCGCGGGAGGGACTGGAGGCGAGAGCGGTGAAGGCCCCGCCCACCAGGACTCCGACGCCGGGTTGGAGGGCCAGCGCATACACCGGAAGGCCGGTCGGCGAGAGCGAATTGCCGCTGGGGCCATTGTATTGCCCCAGTCCGGTGAACACCTGGCCGCCCGACGTCAAGCGTCCGATGCGCAGGCGGCTTTGGCCGGCCAAAAAGTTGAATTCGCCGCCCACGACGATGCTGTCCGTTGGTTCGATCAGCAGGGCATGAATGGCCGCCGCGCTCGGGTTTGACATGGACGCGGCATGCGCCACGAAGCCGGTATCCACGGAGCCGTCCCGCCATAACCGCCCGAGGCGCAGCCGATATTGGCCGCCCAGGTTGGTGAACATGCCGCCCACCAGGATCCGCCCGTCCGGCTGCACGGCAATCGCCTGCACGTTCCAATCGGCCCAGGCGCTGAACGCGGTGTCCACCGAGCCATCCCGGCGCAACCGGGCCAGGTTGGTGCACGCCAGGCTGCCGACCTGGGTGAACTGGCCGCCGACCAGCAGTTGGCCATCCGGTTGCACGGCCAGCGCTCGCACCGGCCCATTCACGGCCGCCAGCCCCGCGCCGGCCACCGTCAGCACCGCCACCTGGCTGGTCGCCATGCCGAACATATTGCTGGCAACCATCCAGTAATGGCCCGCGTCGGTCGGCACGGTGGTGTTGACAACCAGGGCCGCCAGATTCGCGCCGGTGACGCGGGCATCGTTGGTCAGGGGCAGGCCGTCTTTGAACCAGCGGTAGGTCATTGGCTCCGTCCCCAAAGTCCGCGCGCGGAACGTGGTGGGCACCCCGTTTTGGTTGGTCTGGCTGGCGGGGTGGGCGAGGAAGGTCGGCCGCCCCCAGCTTGTTTCCGCGAGACCGGCCGAGCCGTTGCGATAGCCGCCGGGCAGCACGCCACGCAGCCGCACCGTCCAGTTGCTGCCAATGGCGGGATGCGAGATCTGCCAGCCTCCGGCCAGGCGTTCCATTTCACCCAACGAGAGGGTGCCGTTGGGCGTCACCGCCTCCGCCTCGGCGCGGAGAAAATCCGGGGCCGCGCCGCTGCGCTGCCACTGCAGGGTCTGGCCGGTCTGGCTGAGGCTTTGCGGGGCGGCGTCGGGATTCAGCACGCGGGCGATGCGGGTCCGGTTCTGCCCGGCCACGGTGAGGAAATTGCCGCCCACGAGCAGATGCCCATCCGGCTGGAGCGCCGCTGCAAAAACGGAGGTGTTGCCCGTCTGCGGCGCAAACGCGGGGTCCAGCGTTCCCTCCGGCTCCAGCCGGGCAAGGCCCACGCGCGGCACTCCGTTCACGGTGGAGAAACTGCCGGCCAGCACGATGCGTCCGTTGCTCTGGAGCAGGATGACATTGACCGCGCCGTCGGTGCCGCTGGTGAAGCTTTCGTCCACCATTCCGCCGGGGTGGAGGCGGACGAGGTTGGTGCGCGCCAGGGAGCCGACGTTGGTGAACGTGCCGCCCGCGAGAATTTTTCCCTCCGGGGTCAGGGCCAGGCTCAACACCTGTCCGCCCGGTTGGGGATCGAACGTTTCGTCCAGCGTGCCATCGGAGTGCAGCAGCGCCAGGTTGGTGCGGGCCACGCCGTTCACCTCGGTGAACGCTCCGCCGGCCAGGATTTTGCCGTCCGGCCGCAGGGCCAGCGTGTGAACCGGGCCGTTGACCTGCGCGGAGAAGTTGGTGTCGAGGCTGCCGTTGGGCAGGATGCGACCAAGGTTGGTGGCGGCACCAAACCCCAGCGTCGAGAAATTTCCGCCCACCAGAATTTTCCCATCCGGCTGCCGCGCCAGCGCGGATACAGACCAGGGTTGGCCGGCGTCGAACGTGAGGTCCGCGGAACCGTCGGCTTCAAGCCGCGCCAGACCTTGCCGGGCCACTCCGGCGATGTTGGTGAAAAAGCCGCCCACGAGAATTTTGCCATCCGGCTGGACCAAAATGCAGTCGGGCCGATGGAAGGGAACCCAGAACTGCAACGACCCGCTTCCCAAGAAGGAATGGACGGTTGCCTCGAAATCCGGGTCCACTGCGCCGCCCGTCAGCAATCGTCCCAAGCCATATCGCGTTACCCCGCCCAGCGTATTGAATTCCCCGCCGACGAGGATCCGGCCATCGGCCTGCATGGCCAGCGCGCGCACGGAAGACGGCTGCGCCCCGGGATTGAACGTCGGGTCCGCGAGGGCGGTGTTGACGACCAGATACACCGGGCTGGTGGTCAAGGCCCCGCTGGTGTTGGTCACCACCACGTGCCAGCGGCTCCCGGAATCGGCCGCTTGCGCGTTCGTCACGCTGAACGATTCCTGTTCTGCGCCGGGCACCGGCACCCCGTCCCGGAACCACTGATAGGCCAGCGGCGGCGAACCGCGCACCACGGTCGTGAACGTGGCGGTTTCCCCGAGGTTCACGGTGCGCGACACCGGCGCACTGACGAGAATCGGATCGCCCACCGTGAGCGTCGCGACCGCGCTGGTGGCCGTGCCGAAGCTGTTGCTGACCACCGCGTGGTAGGCGCCGGCGTCCGCCAGTTGCGCCGAATGGAGCGTGAGCACCGCACTCGTCGTGCCGGTGAGCGGCCCGCCCTCCGCCAGCGCCAGGCCATCCTTGAACCATTGATACGCCAGCGGC
>JBKBTZ010000163.1:0-6581 GCA_046290825.1 Limisphaerales bacterium | reverse complement strand
CGGGGCGGGGCCTTGGCCGATTACCGCCATTCCGACCGAAAAGCCTGCCGCCTGCCTGCCGCCCGAAAAGTCACCGGCGGTCTGCCGACCGCCGCTACGGTGGTTTGGGGAAAGCGGCGGCGGGGCCGCCGCAGTCCAAAGGGCTGTGCGCCGGCTGCTTCCCCGTGGCAGAGACGTTGGGCTGGATTGACTTTGGCCGAAGCAACAGCGCCGGGCCATTTGTTGCATGGGGGGCTCGCAATTCGGGCGGACGGGAGGCTTTGGTGGAGGGCGGTTGGTGACCGCGGGAAAGCAGGTTGGAAAGCGGGGTGCCCGGTTACCGCTGAGGGTGTGGCTCACGGCTTCCTAGGCGGCAAGATGGACGCGGGCCGTTGCATTTCGAAGGTGCCGTGGTCGGACCGCGAGCGGTAGGTGGAGTGAAAGCGCTGGCTGGTTGCGGTGCCGGCGTAATGGAAGACGCCCCCGGCCATTTTGCCGAGGTCCGCCTCGCCGTGAAAATGCCAGGCGTCGTTGGTGAATCGCGCCGTCAGCGGCACGGTGTAGCCGAAGCGCAGCACCTTCAAATACGTTGCGTGGAAGCGCGCCTCGAAAACGTCGCCTGTTTGCGGCGTGATCAGGCAGCGCAGCCGGCCCTGATGTCCATTGACGTCGCTGCGCCACGAACCCTCCCAACGCCCGGCCAAGGAATGGGCGGAGGACGGTATGCTGGCGGCGGCCCGCCAAGAACGCTCGAAACTCGAGCAGCCCGTGGTGGCGGCGAGCAGCAGCCCGGCCAGCGGCAGGGCTATCGAGCGGGACAGGGGCATCGGCATACGGGGTGAACGGCGCATGTTGCTCTCCTTTCCCGCGCCGGCCTGCTTTCGTCAAGTTAAGTTCCGGTTCCCGCCCTGCGAGCCACCAGTTTTGGCGATAACCGGCCCTCGACTCCGCTGCTATCTTCGCGGCCATCAAGATGAATGGACTCGGTTTCCATTTTGGGCGGGCGATTGGGCGGCTGGCGCTGGCAACGATGTTGGGCTTCGGCCCGGCGCGGGCGGCCGATTTCCGCGTTGAGGATTTCGGCGCGCGCGCCGACGGGGTTGCCACCAACACCGCCGCCATTCAGGCGGCGATTGACGCGGCGGCAGCGGCGGGTGGCGGGCGGGTGGTGCTCGGGCCGGGCCTTTACTGGAGCGGGGCGCTGTTTCTCAAATCCAACGTCCGCCTGCATTTCGAGCCGGGCGCCGAGTTGCGGGCCATTCAGGATGACGCGCTGTATCCCGACCGGCCGACGCGTGTTGCCGGGATTGAGATGCCCTGGCCGTCCGCGCTGGTGAACGTCTATCAGCAGACCAACGTCACCATCACAGGGCGAGGCGTGATTGACGGCAACGGCGAGTATTGGTGGCGCAAGTTCTGGGGCACAGACGGCAAGGGCGGCATGCTCCGGGACTACCGCGCCCGCGATTTGCGCTGGGCGGTGGACTATGATTGCAAGCGGGTCCGGGCGTTGGCCGTCTTTGACGCGCGGGACATCACCATCCGCGACGTCACAATCCACCGTTCCGGCTTCTGGAGCCTCACCGTGACCTACAGCGAGCGGGTCACGGTGGACGGCGTCACCATCCGCGCCAACATTGGCGGCTTTGGCCCCAGTTCGGACGGCATTGATATTGACTCGTCGCGCGACGTGCTGGTGCAGAACTGCGACATTGATTGCAACGACGACAACATCTGTCTCAAGGCCGGGCGCGACTGGGACGGCCTGCGCGTGAACCGCCCGACCGAGAACGTCATCATCCGCGACTGCGTGACCCGCGCCGGGCACGGGATGCTGACCATTGGCAGCGAAACTTCCGGCGGCATCCGCAACGTCGAGGTCAGCGGCCTCAAGGCCTACGGCACGCACAACGGCATTCGCTTCAAGTCCGCGCGCGTCCGCGGCGGGGTCGTCGAGAACATTGTGCTGCGGGACATCGAGATGGCCGGCGTCGCCAACCCCATCCACATGGAGCTGAACTGGTATCCCTCCTACAGCTACCCCACGCTTCCGGCGGACGTGGATCCGGCCACCATGCCGCCGCACTGGACCACGCTCACGCGCCGCGTCGAGCCGCCCGAACGGGGCATTCCCGAATTTCGCAACATCGTCATCTCCAACCTCACGGCGCACGGCGCGCGACAGGCCATTTACGCCAACGCCTATCCGGAGAAACCCCTGCGCGATGTGCGTCTGGAGCGCGTCCGCATCGAGGCCGCGCAGGCGGGCAGCCTTGCCAATGTCGCCGACTGGACCATGCGCGACGTGGTTTTGGCCACCGGCGACGGCCGAGAGCTCCGGCTCGTGAACGCGGTGCGCGTGGAACGGCCCGAAATCCGCCTGGCGGAGGTGAAGGAGAAAGACGCGGACCCGGCGCCGGGCGCCCAGAACGACGCTGTGATGCTCGGGCTGGGCGGCGCGAACGGCGACGGCGAACCGGTCCGCCGGACGCCGAGGTTGTTTCTCATTGGCGATTCAACCGTGCGCAACGGATCCGGGCAGGGTGAAGGTGGCCTTTACGGCTGGGGCCAGTTCCTGGGGGACTTTTTCCCGGCGGGGGTGCGCGTTGAGAACCGCGCGCTGGGTGGGCGCAGCAGCCGGACCTTCCTCACCGAGGGCCGCTGGAGCCAGGTCCTCGCGGAACTGCAGCCCGGGGATTTTGTGCTGATTCAGTTCGGCCACAACGACGGCGGTCCGCTGGACGAGGGCCGTGCCCGTGCCTCCTTGCACGGCACCGGCCCGGAGACCCGCGTGATTACCAACCAGACCTCCGGCGTGACCGAAACGGTGCGGACCTACGGCGCGTATCTCCGCCAGTATGTGACTGAAGCCCGGGCCAGGGGAGCCACGCCCATCCTGATCTCGCCCGTGCCACGCAATCGCTGGGAGAACGGCCGCGTGCTGCGCGCGGACGCGGACTATGGGAAATGGGCCGCCGCCGTGGCCCGCGAAACCGGTGCCCCCTTCATTGACCTCAATGAAATCGTGGCTGCGGAATACGAGCGGCTCGGCGCGGCCCGCGTGGCGGAGGAATTCTTCCCGCCGACCGACCACACCCACACCACCCGGGCCGGCGCGCAGCGCACCGCGCTGCTGGTGGCTCAGGCGCTGCGCGCGCTGCCCGATTGTCCGCTGGCGGCACTGATCGTGTTGCCGCAATGACGCGGCAGCCGGTGGGTGTTTCCGGCGGCTGCCGGATCATTACCCCGTCCCATCCAGGCGTTTGAAGCGGCGCAGTTCCGGCCAGATCCAGGCGACCACCAGCACGGCCAGGATGGTGCCCGCGCCCCCGAGCGTCACCGCCAGCATCGCGCCGGTGGCCACCGAGTTCCCGATGACCGGCCCGAGCAGGTTCGCCATGAACCCCGCGCGGAACCCGCCGAACTCGTTCGAGGTGCCGATGAACAGGCTGTTCACCGCCGACACCCGCCCGCGCTTTTCGTCCGGCGTCAGCACCTGCACCAGCGTGTGCCGGATGATGACGCTCACGTTGTCCACCACGCCGCATGCAAACAGCATCGCCAGTGACAGGCCGAACGAGCGGGAGAGGCCGAACACCATCGTCGCCACGCCAAAGGCGATCACCGACCACATCAGTGCCCGCCCCGCGCGTTCCATGGGCGCCCGGTGCGCGATGACCGCCGAGCAGAGAATCGCCCCGAGCGGCAGCGCCGCCTCGAGCAGGCCCAGCCCGCCCGGCCCCACGCCGAGAATGTCCTTCGCGAACAACGGCAGCAGCGCCGTCGCCCCGCCCAGCAGCACCGCGAACAAGTCCAGCGTGATAGTGGCCAGGATGATGCGCTGGTGGAACACGAAGTTGAACCCCTCAAACAGGCTCCGGAGATTCAAGGGCTGCCGCGTGAGGGGCGGAGGTTCGTAGCGGATCAAACTGACCATCACAAAGCAGGTCAGCGCGGCGAGCACGTTGAGCGCGTAAATCACCGCCGCATGGTGCGTCAACGCCAGCAGGCCGCCCGCCGCCGCCGGCCCGGCCACCGCCGAGAGATGAAAGCTGCCGGTGGACCAGGCGACCGCCTTGGGAAATATCGCGCGCGGCACCAGGTTTGGCACCAGCGACGCGCTCGCCGGCCACAGGAACGTCCGCGCGCAGCCGGAGACGACCAGGCAGGCGTAGGTCCAGAACAGCGGCGCGTGCAACGCGGAAAGGCAGGTCAAGGCCACGCTGGCCAGCGCCACGACCAGCGTCATCAGCATGACGATGCGCTGGCGGTTGAAATTGTCGGCCACGTGCCCGGCCGGCAGCGTGCAGAGGATCATCGGCAGCATCTGCGAGAGGCCGACGTAACCGAGGTGCAGCGCCGAGCCAGTGCGCTCGTAAAGCTCCCAGCCCACCGCCACCGTCAGCATCTGCTGGCCGAACGACGCGATGAACCGCCCGCCGAGGTAGCGGCGGAAATTGGCGATGCGCAGCACCGCATACGGATCGTGCGCAGGCGGGGAACCAGAGGGCAGGCTCATCAGCGGCGCGGTTTCGGCCCCCAATCCCTCAATGCCCCGGCTTCAATTCCACCACGTCATGCGGCGCGGCCTCCTTCATCCCGGCGGGGCTGACGCGGATGAAGCGCGCCCGGGTCCGCAACTGGGCGAGATTCGCGGCGCCGAGGTAGCCCATGCCGCTTTGAATGCCGCCAATCAGTTGCGCGAGCACCTGGTCCACCGGCCCGGCCACCTCCTTGAGTGCCTCGATGCCTTCGGCAGCCACCTTGCGCGTGGTGTCCGCCTTTTCGTGACCGTAGCGCGCCGCCGACCCGGCCTGCATGGCCGCCAAGCTGCCCATGCCGCGATATTGTTTGTAAAGCTTGCCGCCGATTTCAAGCGTCTGGCCCGGCGCCTCCACGCAGCCGGCGAGCAGGCTGCCGCACAACACCGCGTCCGCCAGCGTCAGCGCCTTCACAATGTCGCCCGACTTGGTGATGCCGCCGTCGGCAATCAACGTGACGCCCTTCTTCGCCGCCGCGCGGCTGCAGACGTAAAGCGCCGTCAACTGCGGAATCCCCACGCCCGCCACGATGCGCGTCGTGCAGATCGAGCCGGGGCCTTGCCCCACCTTGATGACGTTCGCGCCCGCGTCGGCCAGGAACTCGACGCCCGCCGCGCTGGTGACGTTGCCGGCAATGACCGGCAGCTTTTTGAACTCGGCGCGGATGAGTTTCACCGTCTCGCCCACGCCCTTGCTGAAGCCGTGGGCGGTCGAGACCGCCACGGCATCCACTCCGCGCTCCACCAGCGCGCCGACGTGGCGGAGGATGCGTTCGCGGTCCAGTTCGCCGAAGGCGTTGCGGGTGGCGCTGACCGCGGCGCCGCAGACCAGCCGGAAATGCGCATCGCGCGCCGGCTTGAACTGGGCCTTCCGCTCCTGCGAAATGCGCTCGACGTCGCTCATGGTGAACAGGCCGCGCAGGTGGTCCTTGTCGTCCACCACCAGCAGCTTGTGGATGCCGGGATGATCGGTGAAAAACTTGTCCGCGCGGGCCACGGGGTTCGCGCCCAGTTCCTTTTTGTTGATCGTGTGGACCTGCGCCCGGGGCGTCATGGCCTCGGACACCAGGCGCGCCGCGTAACGATGCTTCACCACATGGCCGGACAGCAGCCCCATCAGCCTGCCTTCGGCGTCCACCACCGGAAACGTGCGGAAATCGAACCGCTTCTTTTCCACCAGCTCGAGCACGTCGCCGATGCGCTGGTCGGGCGTGACCTTGATGGGTTCCTGGATCAGGCCGTGGATGTGGTTCTTGACGCGGCTGACCTCGCGCAACTGGTCCGCCTCGGTCATGTTGTAATGGATCAGCCCCAGGCCGCCGTTCAGCGCCATGGCAATGGCCATGCGCGACTCCGTCACGGTATCCATGTCCGAGGAGAGGATCGGAATGCTCAGTTCGAGGCCGTCGGCGAGGACGGTGTTCAACTGCGTGTCACGCGGCAGCACCTCCGAATACAGCGTCGCGAGGGTGACGTCATCGTAGGTCAGCGCGGTGCCCGCCTGGGCGGGAAAAAAGTCGTCGGCGGGGAGATAGAACTGGGAATCGAGCGGATGCGGTTTGGGCGTGCCTGCCATGCGTGAAAATGCCCGTCGGCTTCGCGGCTTGGCAAGCGGTTTTCCCCGCGCGCCGCTCCAGCGATGGGAGATCGTTCGGGATTCGCCTGGAGAAGGAAACGGGGCATCCCGGGCAGCGAACTTCCGGGGCGACCGGTTCAAGCGTGGCTTTAGCCAACATCTGAGGACAACCGCGCAACATAATTTTAGTTCAAGCGGCCATTTGTTTGGCGAACTGGCGGGCCATCGCGGCAATGGGCGAGCGGCGTTGTTCGAGTTGCCGGAGATATTTTTCCGGATCGTAGGCTTCGGATTTTTGCCAGCAGCGCCACAAGATGCGCAGCCATTTGAACGCCAGGGCGCGCAGGATCGCCCAGTGGCCGACCCGTCTTGCCCGCTGTTGTTCGTAATACGCCTTGGCCCAAGGGCAATAAACCACGGTTTGCCCCGCCCATTCCACCAGCGTCTGGCGCACGAAGGCCGGGGCGTTCCACCGCCAATGCACCC
>JBKBTZ010000162.1:0-6714 GCA_046290825.1 Limisphaerales bacterium | reverse complement strand
AGAAACCGCTGATTGGCCGACCCGCAATTCATGCGGCCGAATTTGTCCTCCGCCACCCTGCCACCGGCGAGCCGCTGACCCTGACTGCTCCCCTGCCCACCGATTTCGCCGTCGGGCTGAAATACCTGCGCCGTTACGCCGCGTGAGCCGGCGGCCACGCCTCACAACACCCGCCGCACCGCCGCCCGCCAGCCCGCCAATTGCCGCGCTGCTGCCGCCGCCTTCATGCGCGGACGGAACACCCGCGTCTCCGCCGGCAGCCGCTCCAGGTCCGCCAGGGAACCCGCCAACCCCAGCCCCAGCAGCCCCTGCATCGCCGCGCCCCAGGCCGAGCTTTCCGCCACCTCCGCCACCCGCAGTTCCAGGCGCGTGAGATCCGCCGTGAACTGCATCAGCAGATCGTTCCGCGTCGGGCCGCCATCGGCGTGCAACCGCCGCAGCCGGACCTCGCCGTCGTCGCGCATCATGTCGAGCACGTCGCGAATCTGGTAGGCGATGGACTCGATCGCGGCGCGGGCCACGTGTTCCCGCCGCGTGTAAGCCGTCATCCCCAGGATGGCCGCCCGCGCCTCCGGCACCCAATACGGCGCGCTTAATCCCGCAAAGGCCGGGACCAGGTAAACACCCCCGCTGTCCGTCACCTTCCGGGCCAGCGCCTCCGCCTCCGCCGCATCGCGCACCAGCCCGAGTTGATTTTTCAACCACTCGAGGGTGGCGGCCGAAAAATTGATCAATCCCTCGAAGGCATACGTGGGCCGCCCCCGCCACACCCACGCCAAAGCCGTCACCGCGCCTTTCCGGGAAATCCGTGGCCGATGCCCGATGTTGAGCAGCACGCTCGTCCCTGTGCCAAACGTGGCCTTGGCCGTCCCCGCCGCAAAACAACGCTGGGCAAACAGCGACGCCTGCGAATCCCCCATCACCCCCACAATCGGCACCCGGCGCGGCAACCGCCCGCCCGCCTCCGTCTCGCCAAAATGCGCCGCGCTCTCGCGCACCTCGGGCAGCGCCCGCAGCGGCACGCGGAACAGCCGGCACAACTCCGCGTCCCACCGCAGTCGCCGGATGTCGAACAACAGGGTCCGGCTCGCGTTCGTCACATCCGTCGCGAACACTGCGCCGCCGGTGAGACGATGAACGAGATAGGCGTCCATCGTGCCGATGACCGCCTCCCCGCGGTTCAGCTTGGCGGCAAGGTCGGGCCGGTTCTCCACCAGCCAGCGCAGCTTGGACCCCGAAAAGTAAGTGTCCACCTTCAACCCCGTCCGCCGCCGGACCCGTGGCGCGTGCCCCTCCTTGGTCAACTGCGCGCACAACGCATCGCCCCGCCGGTCCTGCCAGACCAGGGCCGGGTGCAGGGGTTCGCCGGTGTGCCGGTCAAAGACCACCACCGTCTCGCGCTGGTTGGTTACGCTGAGGGCCGCCAGCCGCCCCAGTCGCCCGCGATTCCGCCGCGCCACCTCGCCAATGACGGCCAGCACGTTTTCCCAGATTTCGGCCGCGTCATGCTCCACCCAGCCCGGCTGCGGATACCGTTGCCGGTGCGGGCGTGTTGCCCGGTCGAGCACCCGCCCCCGCATGTCGAACAGCACGGCCTTGGTCGCCGACGTGCTTTGATCGAGGGCCAGGAGGCAGTTCATGGCGAAGGCGGCGGCGCGTCCGGGCCGGTGGGCGGCGCCTCATACCAGACCCGCAGCATTTGCCGCCAGTAGCTGCTCATTTCGCCGCTGGTGCGGATGTTGGTGTGCTGGGCCTCCGCCTCGTTGCCGACGTTGGGCAGCACCAGCGTTTCCACGTTCAACACCTGCACGCCGGAACGGGCAATCCACTCATTGGCGCGCGTCACTACGGCCCCGAACGATTCATACTCGCTCGACAAGACGCCCCGGCGCTGGGCGGTGGGGAAGAAATCACGAAACGCGAGGGCCATGCGTCAGCTTTTCCGTTTGGGGTTGGGCCGGGCCGGGCGCATCGGGCCATTCGCGAATTTTGCGGACGGGTCAGTCCACGTCCACACAGAGGCGGCGCATCTTCTCGCGCAACCGCTCGAACTGCGGATGCTTGCGGAGCGCCTTCAGGTCCGGATCCCGCGCCAGCCATTTGAAATCGCGGTAACCGAGGTCGAGCGCGGTTTCCATCGCCCGCGCCGCCTCCTCCAACTGGCCCGCGAGCGAAAGACTGCACGCGAGATTGTAGAAGGCCATCGGATTGCGCGGCTCCAGTTCGGTCAGCCGCCGGTCCACCTGCAACCCGTCGGCGATGCGGCCCCGGCGCGTGTAGTCATCGCCCAACAGGTGCAGCGCCTCAACGTATTCCGGATCGCGGCGGACGAGGCCTTCGAGGAAGGAGATTTCCACATCCAGTTCCCGGGGATCTGCGGTTTTGGACTTCTTGCGACGCTTCATTTCCGGCATGGCGCGCGCATCTTGCTCCGCCCGTCCGCCAAGTCAAGCGGGGGTGCGGCAAGATTTCGCGGAAGGCCCCGCCGCCGGCGCGCGGACGGCCCGTCCGCAGCAACGACCGCCAACCCACCGCGTTCACTGCTCACGGAACCTTGGCGAAGTTCTGAGCGCCCCCACCGCCCGAAAAAGTAGCCGCGCCCGGAATCTTCCGCCGGTTGGCAGAGAGCCGCTGGCCTTCGACTCGAACACTCCACGATCAGCCGCGCGGCTGCGGATGAGGACATCCGCGCTCCGTTCCACCGGCGCGCGGACGGCCCCGTCCGCAGCAACTCCCACCAACCCACCGCGCTCACCCTTCACCAAACCTTGCCGAAGTTCTGAGCGTCCTGCCGACGGGGAAATCGGCGATACGGCAGGTTGGGAAACCTGCGCTACCGCCGAACGTAGCGGCGCCTCGGCAGAGCGCCGCCATCTTCCCCGCAAAACCCGTCGGCCCACTACCGCGCCTGCACCAGCACCTGGAATCGGCGGCCAAAGTGATCGGGATGCGTGAGCGTTTGAAACTGGCGGGTGTGGGCGGGTGTCCAATCGCCAAACTCGTCGCCTGCCGACATTGCGGCCGCGCCCAGCCGCGACAGCCAGCGGCCTTGGGGCATGAACTCCTCCGTGACCAGCCCCGCCCGTTCGCCCGCCGCCGCGATCCGGCGGAAATCCACATGCGCGGTCACATCCTGTTCGCCCGGGTCGGCGAGCACATCTTCCACCGCCTGATGGCGACGGTAGGCCCGCAACGTGCCGCCCGGGCGTTCCGGTTGCAGCGGAGTTTCGGGCCAATCGCCGTAGTCCAGCGTGACCAACCGGCCCCGGTGGAGCCACGCAGCGGCGCGGGACCACCATGCCTCAGCAGCGAGGTTCCGTTCCACCGTGAATCCGTCGGGCAGCACGGCGAGGAGTTCCGGCGCCATGGGCAGGTCCAGGTCCGACGCAGATTCCGCCAGCGGCCGGCGCACCCAGTCAAACCGCTCCGGTCCGCCCCCGACGCCCCATTCGAACCAGCGTCCGCCGGCGGCATCCCAGCCGAAGCGCCGCAGCGGCAGCGCATCGAGCAGTTCGTTGGAGAAGATCACGGTGAATTCGTCCCTCGCCGTCGCCGACCAGTCCCGCCACCATTCGATCCGTGGTCCGAAACCCGCGAGCCGCCGCCGTTGCCACGTTTCCCGGCGCGGAGAGGGTTCGAGGAGCGCGTAATGGACCCGCTCGACCTCCGCGGGATGCCGGGCCTGCCACCAGTTCAGCAGGTCCGCGGCGAGCTGTCCGCCGTGTGCCCCGGCCTCGACCAGCCGCAGCCGCGCCGTCCCACTGGCCCGCCACCAGCGCCGGGCCTGAAAGGCGAGCAGTTCTCCCAACAGCGGCCCCACGCTGACACTGGTGTGGAAGTCGCCCCCGCGTCCCACGCTGTCCTCATCCCGCTCGTAGAATCCACATTCGGGACAATACAGCGCCAGTTCCATGAAGCGGTCAAAGCGGATTCCCCCGCAGGCAGCGGCTTCGGCGTGGATTTTGCGGCGCAGGGCGTTCATGCCGGGGCGGCTGGTAAGGAATTAGCTATGGGACAGGCAACTTGAGCTGAGCTATGGCCAAAATTGACGCCTTCTTCAACCTGATGTTCGAGCAAAAAGCCTCGGACCTGCACATGTCGTCGGGCAACCCGCCCATCCTCCGCATCAACGGCGAGATGCAGCGCGTGGACTACCCCCCGCTCGAGAACGACTCGCTCAAGCAGATGCTCTACGAAATCGCCCCCGAATACAAAATCAAGACCTTCGAGGAAACCGGCGATGTGGACTTCGGCTACGAAATCCCCGGCCTCTCCCGCTTCCGCGTCAACTTCTTCAACCAGAAGAACGGCATTGCCGCCGTGTTCCGCCAGATTCCCTCGAAGGTGCTGTCGTTCGAGGATTTTGAGAAATTCGACGCCCCGCTCCCCGCCGTGCTGAAAAAATTCGCCATGCTGCACCGCGGGCTGGTGGTCGTCACCGGACCGACGGGTTCCGGCAAATCCACCACCCTCGCCGCCATGGTGGACTACGCGAACAAGAACCGGAAGGACCACATCATCACCGTCGAGGACCCCATCGAGTTCGTCCACGAGAGCAAAAGCTGCCTCGTCAACCATCGCGAAGTCGGGGTCCACACCAGGTCCTTCGCCTCCGCCCTGCGCGGCGCGCTCCGCGAGGACCCGGACATCATTCTCGTCGGTGAGATGCGCGATCTCGAAACCATCGAACTCGCCCTTGTCGCCGCCAGCACGGGCCACCTCGTGTTCGGCACGCTGCACACGCCCAGCGCCGCCAAGACCGTGGACCGCATCATTGATGTCTTCCCCGCCGACCAGCAGAACAAAATCCGCACCACGCTCTCCGAGGCGCTCAAGGGCGTCATCGCACAGAACCTGTTCAAGCGCGTGGACAAAAAGGGCCGGTGCGCGGCGCTCGAGATTCTCGTCTTCAACACCGCCGTCGCCAACCTCGTCCGCGAGGGCAAGACGCACCAGATTCCCGGCATGATCCAGGTTGGCAAGAAGCTCGGCAACCAGCCGCTCGACGACGCCATCATGGAACACCTCCGCATGAAGCGCATCAGTCCCGAGGAGGCCTACGAAAAGGCGCTCGACAAGAAGAAATTCCGCCCGTTCCTGACCCAGCCGCCCGAAGACGAGGATTGAACCATGCGCCGCCCTGAACTGGACCACATTCTCAGCACGATGCTCGCCTCACAACCCGAGGTGTCCGACCTGCTGTTCACCGTCAATCGCCCCCTCCAGGTCGAGGCCGCCGGCGAACTGAAACCCGTCGCCTGCGATCCGCCGCTCGAGCGCCTGACCCCCTTCCAGACCGAAATGGTCGCCCTCAATCTCGTCGGCGACAACCCGTGGAATCTCTTCGACCTCATCGCCCACGGTTCGTGCGACGCCGCCTATTCGCTCTCCGACAAGGCCCGCTTTCGCATCAACATCTTCTCCCAACGCGGCAACCTGTCCATCGTCCTCCGCAAGCTCAACACCCAGATTCCCACGCTGGACGAACTGAAGCACCCGCCCATTCTCAAGAACCTCGCCCGCGAAAAGACCGGCCTCATCCTCGTCACGGGCGCCACCGGCTCCGGCAAATCCACCACGCTCGCCGCCGTGCTCGACGAGATCAACAACACCCGCCCCGTCCACGTCATCACGCTCGAAGACCCGGTCGAGTTCGTGCATCCCCACCGCGTCGCCACCTTCAACCAGCGCGAACTGGGGTCCGACTTCGACAATTTCGCCAATGGCCTCCGCGCCGCCCTGCGCCAGGCGCCCAAGGTGATCCTGGTCGGCGAAATCCGCGACCGCGAGACCATCAAGATCGCCCTGAGCGCGGCGGAAACCGGCCACCTCGTGTTGAGCACGCTGCACACGACCGACGCGGGGCAGACGATCAACCGCATCCTCGGCATGTTCGAGCCGGAGGAACAGGAACAGATCCGCGAACGCCTGGCCGACAGCCTCCGCTGGGTCGTCAGCCAGCGCCTCGCCCCGAAAATCGGCGGCGGCCGGACTGCCCTGCTGGAAATCATGGGCTCGAACCTCCGCGTCCAGGAATCCATCCGCCTGGGCGAATCCGAGGGCAAATCGTTCTACGAAATCATCGAGGCCAGCGCGCCCTTCGGCTGGAAGACCTTCGACCAGTCCTGCTACGAGGCCTACGAGGCCGGCCTCATCACCGAGGAAACCGCCCTGCTCTACGCCACCAAGCGCGGGGTGCTCACCCGCAACCTTGACAAGCTCAAGAAACAGCGCGGCGACGGGCTGGAAGGCGCCGGTTCGCTCCGCATGAAAACCGTCACCAGCACCGCGCCCGCCGCCCCGCCGGTGGTCACCCCGCTGCTGCGCGTGAAATAACGTTTTCCCCCCTCCCGCCATGTCACAGCCCTTTGAATTCATCGGCACCAGCGACAAGCCCGCGCTGCTGGCCTTTTCCACCCCCGACTGGCTCGAGGCCGCCCGCGCCGCCCTCGAGGAACTGGGCTACAAGGTCCACACCGCCGCCACGCACGGCGATTTCCTCGTCCGCTTCTCCCAGGTCCGTTATCAGGTGGTCGTCATCGAGGAAACCTTCGCCGCCAACGACATTTCCGAGAACCTCACGCTCAAGGCCGTGGCCGAGATGCCCATGTCGCAGCGCCGGCACGCCGTGTTCATCCTGTTTGGCAACAGCTTCCAGACCTTCACCCCGTTGCAGGCCTTTCAGCACAGCGTCCACGCGGTCATCAACGCCTC
>JBKBTZ010000161.1:0-6883 GCA_046290825.1 Limisphaerales bacterium | reverse complement strand
GCGCCCGCGGGCGCGAACGCAGCCGGGCCGGAGAATCACTCCTCTTTTCACCTGCCGCTGGAGGGTTTCAAGGGCACGTCTGAAGAAATTGAGCGGCAGTGGTTCGAGCAGGTTTACCAAGGGCGCGGGGACGTAATGAAGCAGTTGACGGTGCGGGCGCTGGTCATCGGAATGGTGCTTGGGGCGGTGTTGTCGCTGACGAACCTTTATATCGGCCTCAAGGCGGGGTGGGGGTTTGGGGTGGCGATCACGGCATGCATTTTGTCCTACGCGATCTGGACCAGCCTGATGAAGGTGGGGCTGGCCCGCACGCCAATGACGGTGCTGGAGAATAACTGCATGCAGTCGGCGGCCAGCGCGGCCGGTTACTCCACCGGCGGGACCCTCATCTCGGCGTTTGCGGCCTACATCATCCTGAACGGTCAGCCGCTGCCGTTCGGGTTGACACTGGGCTGGGTGTTCTTCCTCGCGGTGCTCGGTGTGACGATGGCGGTGCCGATGAAACGCCAAATGATCAACATCGAGCAACTGCGCTTCCCCAGCGGCATTGCGGCGGCGGAGACCCTCCAAGCCCTGCACTCGCACGCCGGCAAGGGCTTGCGCGCGGCGCGGGCGCTGGGCATCGCGGGCGTCATCGCGGCGGCGGACAAGTTCTGGGCGGAGGGCCTCGCGTTGCTGGGGAAGACGGCGGCGCAGTTTTCGAGCGCGTCGTTGCTGCAAAAGCTGCATGAACTCATTCTCGGCACGGGCACCTACAAGCTGTTTGCCGGGCGCTCGCTCATTTTTTCGTGGGACATGATTTTCGTGGCGGCCGGCGCGCTGACGGGGCTGCGCGTGTGCGCGACAATGCTGGTGAGCGGAACGCTGTGCTGGGCGGTGTTTGTGCCGGTGTTGCAGGCCAAAGGTTTGATTTCCGAGGCGGGCGGGTTTCGCGAGACCGTGCAGTGGACGCTGTGGGGCGGCACGGCCTGCATGGTGACGTCGGGGCTGCTGTCGCTGGCTCTGCAGTGGCGCACCACCGCGCGGGCGTTTCACGGGCTGGGTGCAGTGTTCTCGCGGCGGGCACCGGCGAAGAATTCTCCTGAGAGCATCGAGACGCCGATGTCGTGGTTTGTGATCGGGCAGTTGGTTTCGCTGGTGGCGCTGGCATGGCTGGCGCAGCGGTCCTTCGGGATGCCCTATTGGGAGAGTGCGCTGGCGGTGGGACTGTCGTTTCTGCTGGCGGTGGTGGCGTGCCGGGTGACGGGCGAAACGGACACGACTCCCATTGGCGCAATGGGCAAGGTCACCCAGCTCACGTTTGGCGCGGTCAGCCCCGGCAACATTAACGTCAACCTCATGGCCGCCAACATCACCGCCGGCGCGGCTGGTTCTGCGGCGGATTTGCTGACGGACCTTAAAAGCGGCTATCTGCTCGGGGCCAATCCCCGTAAGCAGTTCCTCGCGCAGTTTTCAGGCATCTTCATCGGCACGATTGTCACGGTGTCCACGTTCCGGCTGCTGGTGCCGGACGCGTCGGCGTTGGGCGGAGAAAAATTTCCCGCGCCGGCGGCGCAAACCTGGAGCGCCGTGGCCCAGGCGCTGAGTCAGGGCATCGCCGCCCTCGAGCCGGTGAAGAAGTGGTCCATCGTTTGGGGTGGCGTTCTGGGCATTGTTCTGAGTGTGCTGCCCAAACTTTTTCCCCGCCGCGCCGCGTGGCTGCCTTCCGCGGCGGCATTCGGGTTGGCGTGGGTGTTCCAGTGGTATTACAGCGTGCTGTTCTTCCTGGGGGCAATCATCGGATGGAGCATCGAACGCAAATGGCCCGCCACGGCGAAAGAATTCACCTTTCCGGTGGCCTCGGGCATCATTGCGGGCGGTTCATTGATGGGCGTCGCCCTGGTGTTCATCGAGAATGGCCCGGAAATGATCCGGCAGTTTTTGGGGCGATAAAGGTCCGCGGAAGCCTTCCCATTCCGGAAGCCGGACGGACCGCAAGCTCCTCAACTCTGGCCGGCCAGCCGCCGTCCCAGGCGCAACAAGGCGGCGGCGCGGGCGGGACTGGCTGCCTCCGCATAAACACGCAGCACCGGCTCGGTGCCCGAACCCCGGAGCATGAGCCACGAACTGTCGGCGGCGGTGAACTTCACGCCGTCGTAGGTATCCACCCGGACCACGGGCGACCGCAGCAACCGGTCGGGCGGGCGGGCGGCCAGCCGCTGCATCAGCGCGGCGCGTTCCTCGACGGGGAAGACGAGGTCGTTGCGGTCGTAATGATGGGGGCCGAATTCGCGGTGGAGGGCGGCGATCAGCCGTTCGAGCGGCTGCCGTTCCATGGCCAGCATTTCCAGGAGCAGCAGGCCGGCGGCGAGGCCGTCGCGCTCGGGAATGTGGCCAGCGAAGCCGATGCCGCCGCTTTCCTCGCCCCCCAGCATCACGCCACCCTGGACCATCGCGCCGCAGATGTGTTTGAAGCCAACGGGCACCTCTTCCAGGGGCAAGCCGTAGGCGGCGCACATTTTGTCCAGCATGGAGGTGGTGGTCAGGGCTTTGATGACGCGGCCCCGTTCCCCCCGGTTTTTCACGTAATGCCGCAGCAACAGGGCAATGACCTCATGCGTCGAGACGTAACCGCCGCGTCCGGTCATCGCGCCAACGCGATCCGCGTCACCGTCGGTCACGAGGCAAAGATTGTGCGGGTGCCGTCGCAGCCAGCCCGCGCTCAGGCGATAGTTTGCGCGCACCGGCTCGGGATTGATGCCGCCGAAGAGGGGATCATGCGCGCCGTTCAGGGTCGTTACGCGGCAGCGGGTGCCCTCGAGTAGCGGCTCGAAACACCCCGCTCCCACGCCAAACAGTGCCTCGTGCGCAAACTTGAGCCGCGTCCGCCGGAGCAGGTCGAAATCCACCAAGCGCCGGAGGGCGGTATAATGCGCCGGTCGGACATCGCAAAAGAGAACACGCCGCTGACGTTTCGCCTCAACGAGCGTCAACCGACGCACGGGATGGCGGTCCAGAAACGATTCGACGGCCTGACACAGCTCTGGCATGGCCGGCCCGCCGTAGTGGGCTTTGAGCTTGAAACCGTTGAAGTGGGGGGGATTGTGGCTGGCGGTGATGACCACTCCACCGGCGGCGCGAAATTGTTTCACCGCCAACGAGACTGAAGGGGTCGGCGTGGGCACCGGCGTCAGGACCACATTAAACTCGTTCCCGGCAAACACCTCCGCCGCGCGCGCGGCAAATTGATCCGAAAGAAAGCGCCGGTCGTAGCCGATGACGATTTTGCGGCGGGTGCCCGGCGGGGGATGGGCGGACCAGTAATCGGCCGCCGCCTGCGCAACGCGGGCCACGTTTGCAAACGTGAACGTGTCGGCGATGACGGCGCGCCAGCCGTCGGTGCCAAACTGCACGGGCGCGCTCATACCAGGTTGAGGGCGGGGATGGGGCGGCTGGCTGGCAACTGGTCCCCCCGCGCCCGCAGGGCCGCCTGCCGCAATCGGCGAACGGCGGCGGTAAGATTCGGGCGGGAGAGCAGGGCGGTGCCGGCAACGAAGGTGTCGGCCCCGGCGCTGGCGCATTCGGCAGCGGTGGATTCGTTGATGCCCCCGTCCACCTGAATGCGGTAGCCCAGATTGCGGGCGCGCCGCCATTCGGCTGCCTGTTGAATCTTGGGAAGCGTCTCGTGAATGAAGGCCTGGCCGCCAAAGCCGGGGTTCACGGTCATTACCAGCAGCAGGTCAATTTGCTCGAGATGCGGCTGCAGGAGGGGGATGGCAGTGGGCGGGTTGACCGCCAGTCCGGCTTTCAGGCCGAGCGATTTGATTTTCCAGAGCAGTTGTGTGACGACCTGTTCCCCCAATTCAACATGCACCGTGATCTGGTTGGCGCCGGCCTCCCGGAATGGCTCGAGCAGGATTTCCGGCTTTGAGCACATGAGATGCACGTCGAAGAACAACCGGGTGAGGGGCCGGAGCGCTTTCACCACGCCGGGACCGAACGAGATGTTCGGCACGAAATGCCCGTCCATGATGTCGAGGTGCAGCCAGTCCGCGCCGGAGCGGCTGATGCGCTCGGTCTCCTTCGCCAGCCGGCCGTAGTTCGCGGCCAGCAATGAGGGGGCGACAATCATCAGCGCAAGCTAGGGAGCCTGGCTGGCGGCGTCAATTTGCCATCCGCGCACCTGCGGGGCCGCCCGGGCGCCTACCCCCGCCCACGGAACTCGTCCATCAGGCCAAGAATGCCCTCGCGGATTTCGAACATCTCGCGGCGGGTGGATTCGAGGAGCGGGACGGGGAGCCGCTGTTTCAGAGCGACGTTTTCCAGGCCGGCCTGGGCCAGGTGCAGGTGATGGAGCGCGCGTTTGAGATTGGCAACGGTGAAGGCCGGGTCGGTGAAGTGACGCCCCCGCGCGATGCTGTTCAGGGCGCCGCCCAGCTTCACGCTGCAAATCTGGAATTCGGTGGTGGCCTGCAACAGGTCGTCATCTTCGCCCGGTTCCAACCCCAGGTCCTGGCAGCGATGCCGAAAGGCGATGGACGCCTCGAAGGCCCGGTGCTGGAGGGGGTGCCGCAGGTCGCCGTTGGCGGTGCGAATCCAGTCAATCCCCTCCCGATGCGGGTCCGGCCCGGGCCGCGGCTCGTTCAGGGCATCTTCGCAGAGGCGGTTGAGGTCCTCGACGTCGAGCGCGGCCTCTTCGTCCTCCTCCCCCGTTTCGGGTTCCTGGTCCCAGCCCATCTCGCGAGCGATGATGGCTTCGGCCTCCTCCGAGTCGCCGTATTTTTCCAGAAGCTCGGCGTATTTTTCGGTCCGCGCGTCGCATTCCCTGAGGAACTGCTCGTAATCATGCTCATCCCATTCCTCGCCGTGATCCGGGTGGGCGCGTTCATGCCGCTCAATCGCCTCGGTGAGCCGGCGCAGGAACGCCTCCATGCCGGCGGCAGCCTGACTCGCCCGGGCCTGTTCTTCGGCGGGCGTCAGGCGCCATTCGGGCGGCGAAACGACAAGGTCGAAGTCGGTGCTCTCGATAACCACCCGTCCGTTAAGTTCGCTGAACCATTCGACATAGAGGCAGTTGGCGAGGTGCTCGGGCGGTTGTTCCCCGCGGCGCAATTGCTCCATGGCGTCGGCCAGCGGGACGTCAAACACGCGCACTTTGCGGGACGCGGTGATGTCGCCCGCCGAACCCTCCTGCACGGTCGCAAGCCGGGCATCGCGGCGCAGGGGCACGGGGGTGAGACGATTCCGGAATTCGAGCCGGCAGCCGGCGAGGTCCGCGTGGCAATTGCCGGTTAGCTTCAGGATCACCGGCTCGTCCAGGCCCGCGAGCCAGAGCTTTCCATGCACATAGCCCTTCACGCGGTTGTCGAGTTCGCCGCGAATTACGCTGTCGTGGATGCGCCAGGCCATGCGCGGGATTTAACACAATCCGGGCGGCGCGTCACTTTCCGAGCGCGCGGGCCAGGATGAAATCGTCCATGACGAACCCGCCACCGATGTCACTGACCACGGCGTTCACGATGACGAAACCGTGTTGCTGATAGAACTGCACAGCGCGGGAGTTGCGTTTGTTGACGGCGAGAATCATCCGCCTTCCGCCCGCGCGCCGCGCCCCGGTCAAACAATGGCGAAGCAACCGACTGCCCCAGCCGCGACCGTGAAACTCGGGGGCGAGATAAAGCTTGTGCAGTTTGAACTCGGTCGGCTGCCCGGCAGGCCCAAAAGCGGCGAATCCCACCGCCGTTCGACCCGCGCGGAGGAGGCGGAACTCAACCCCTTCTTCGCACAATTCCCGGCGCAATCGCTCCGGTGCATACATCCAGCCGAGCATGTATTCGATCTGCTCGTGGCTGATGATGCCGGGGTAATACTGCCGCCAGATTTCGCCCGCCAACGCGGCGATGCGCGGCAGGTCCGCTTCCCGGGCGACCCGGATGATGGGGCGGATGGCAGTCATGTCCGCAGTCTGGCGGGATGAGGGCGACCGGTTCAAGCCGTCAGCCCGTGAAAAAGCCGATACGGCTTCGCCTCTGCCGCATAGCGTCCCGCAATGCCTGTTTGCGCACGGCATTCGCGGCGGCCCGGGTTCCGCTTGTGCGAGACGGGAAGCCGTTTTTACCCTCGGGCCTCATGTGGTTCTCCGCGAGAACAAACTCCTGGTGGGAAGCCGCGCTCAACCTTTTTTACCCACCGGTCTGCCAGTTGTGCGCCGCGGAGCGAGCGACGGCGACCGACGGGTATGTGTGCGCAAACTGCTTCCAGCGGGTGCGGTTTGTGAAACCGCCGTTTTGCGAGCGGTGCGGCCTGCCGTTTGACGGGGCCATCAGCACGGCGTTCACCTGCGCGAACTGCCACGGCGTGGAACTCCATTTCACAGCGGCGCGCTCGGCGGTGGTGGCCAGGGAGGTCGTCTTGGAAGCCATCCACCGCTACAAATACAACCGCGCGCTGTGGTTCGAGCCGTTTCTGGCGGGGCTGTTGATCACCGCCGCCGGAGCGGAACTGCGAACGGGAGATTGGACGGCCATTGTCCCCGTCCCGTTGCATCCCCTGAAGGAACGGGAACGGGAATTCAATCAATCCGTCCGCCTGGCGCGGCACCTCGGCCACGCAACCGGCCTGCCGGTGTCCACCAACTGGCTGCGGCGGGTCGAGGCGACGCGCACCCAAACCCTGCTCTCTCGCGCCGAGCGCGCCGCCAATGTCCGGCGCGCCTTTGCCGTGCCGCCCGGCGCTCCGTTGCGGGGGGCGCGAGTGGTGCTGGTGGACGATGTGTTCACCACCGGGGCGACAACCAACGCGTGCGCGGCGGCGCTGCGGGGAGCGGGCAGGGCGTTTGGCTGGCAGGCTCATAGAACTGGGCGGGAGTTGAGGATGAGGCGCAAGGCGCGGTGAGGATGGCGGT
>JBKBTZ010000160.1:0-6905 GCA_046290825.1 Limisphaerales bacterium | reverse complement strand
GCCGCTGGCCGCCGCGCGGCGCGACCTGCTCGGCTCGTGGTGCGGCGCGGGCGATGCCACGCGGGCGGAGTCCATCCTCGAGACCCTGCGCCGCCGCAACGGCACCAACGGCATCCTGCACGCGCCCGGTTGCGACGTGGCGGGCGCCAGCCGCGCGGGCTTTCCCGCCGCCGTGGCCGCGGCGGAACAGGCGGATGCCGTCGTCCTCGTGCTCGGCGAAAGCTGGGACATGAGCGGCGAGGCCCGCAGCCGCACACGCCTGGACCTGCCCGGCGTTCAGGCCGATTTGCTGCGCGCGGTTCAGGCCGTGGGTAAACCCACGGTCGTCGTCCTGCTCGCCGGCCGCCCGCTGGCGCTGGCGGAGGAACTGCCTTTCGCCGATGCATGGCTGCTGGCCTGGTTTCCGGGCACCGAGGGCGGGCGCGCCGTGGCGGACGCGCTGTTTGGCGTTGTCGAGCCGGGCGGGCGGCTGCCGGTGACGTTTCCCCGGCACGCGGGGCAGGTGCCCATTTTCTACAACCACAAAAACACCGGCCGGCCTTTTGACCCGGCCAACCCGCGGGCCGATTACCGCTCGACCTACTTCGACTGCGCCAACGACCCGCTCTTCCCGTTCGGTTACGGGCTGGGCTACACCCGCATGGCGTATTCGCCGGTCACCCTGAGCGCGGATCGCCTGATCCCGGGCGGCACGTTGACGGCGTCGGTCACGGTCACCAACACGGGCGAACGGCCCGGCGCGGAAGTGGTGCAACTTTACCTCCGCCAACGCCCGGCCAGCGTGACGCGCCCGGTGCGCGAGCTTCGGAACTTCCGCAAAATCCAGCTCGCCCCCGGTGAGGCGCAGACCGTGACCTTCCCCCTCACGGCGGACGACCTGCGGTTTCTGCGCGCGGACATGACGTGGGGCACCGAACCGGGCGGCATCGAGGTGTTTGTCGGGCCGGACGCCGGGCCGCTGGTCCGCATCTTCATGCGGGGAGTTTCGGCGGGGGAATTGGTCTAGCTTCGACGAAATGATTTTGACTGATTTTCCCCGTCGGCCATGCGCGTGACCCTGAAACTTCGTTACTCGACCCGGCCCGGCCAGGCGCTGTTCGTCACGGGCGACCATCCGTTGCTGGGCGGCGGTGATCCCGCGCGGGCCGTGCCCCTGAGCTACCTCAACCCCGAATTCTGGCAGGTCACGCTCGAGTTCGCCGAAGCCAGCCTCCCCACGCCGGTGATCTACCACTACCTGCTCCGGGAGGCGGACGGCAGTGTGACGATGGACTGGGGCCGCGACCGCCGGATCGAGCCGGCCTGGCTGGATGAGGACTTCGTTTCCGTGGTGGATGCCTGGAATGACGCGGGCTTTCCGGAAAACGCCTTTTACACCGCGCCCTTCCGGCGCGTGCTGCTCCCGGTGGGCGAGGCCCAGCTTCACACGGAACCGCCGCCCCGCCGCTCGCACACGTTCAAGGTCAAGGCCCCGCTGCTGGCGCCGCATCAGACCGTCTGTCTCGTCGGCGGGGCGGCGGCGTTGGACCACTGGAGCACCACCCAGCCCGTCCTGCTGCGGCGCGTGCCGGGCGAGGATTTTTTCTCGGTCACCGTGGAACTCGCCCGGGAGCCGTTGCCGGTGGAATACAAATACGGCGTGTTCGACTGCGAGCGGAACACCTTCGTCGCGTGGGAAGCCGGCCCCAACCGTGTCCTGACCGAAAGCGCGCCGCCCGATGGCCGCGTGTTGCTCAACGACGGTTTCCTGCGCCTGCCCACCGACACCTGGCGCGGCGCGGGCGTGGCCATTCCCGTCTTCAGTCTGCGCAGTCAGGGCGGGTTCGGCGTGGGGGAGTTTCCCGACCTGATGCGGCTGGTGGATTGGTGCCGCGCGACGGGCTTGAAGCTCATTCAAATCCTGCCGGTCAATGACACCACGGCCACGCACACCTGGACCGACTCGTATCCTTACGCGGCCATTTCGGCGTTCGCGTTGCATCCGCTCTACCTGAACCTCGACCGGGTGGCCGTGCCCGCGCAGCGCCGTCTGCTGCGCCGGCTCGAATCCTCGCGCCGGCAGTTGAACAGCCGGCCGCAGGTGGATTACGAACTGGTCATGCACGCCAAATGGCAGGCGCTGCGCCTGCTCTTTGCCGGCCAGAAAAAGTCCGTCCTCCGCAAGCCCGACTTCCGCACCTTCCTCGCCGCCAACCGCCACTGGCTGCTGCCCTACGCCGCCTTTTGTTTCTGGCGCGACGAATACGGCACCGCCGATTTCAGCCACTGGCCGGCGCATCAGAGCTTCCTGCCCGTCGAGGTGGAGAAACTGCTTCGCAAACCCTCGCGGGCACAGGACGAAATGCATTTTCACTGCTTCGTCCAATGGAACCTCCATCGCCAGCTTCGCGAGGCCGTGGCCTACGCGCATCAACACGGCGTCATCCTCAAGGGCGACCTCCCCATCGGCGTGTATCGTCACGGCGCGGACACCTGGCAGCAGCCGGAATTGTATCACCTCGATGCCCAGGCCGGCGCGCCGCCCGATCCGTTCGCCGACAAGGGCCAGAACTGGGGCTTCCCCACTTACCACTGGCCGCGCATGGCCCGCGACGGCTTTGCCTGGTGGCGGCAGCGGTTCGCGCAGATGGGCGAATACTTTGACGCCCTCCGGATTGACCACATCCTCGGCTTCTTCCGCATCTGGACGATTCCGACGCACGCGGTTGAGGGCATCCTCGGGCACTTTGTTCCGGCCTTGCCGGTGAAACTGGAGGAGTTCACCGCGCGCGGCATCCCCTTCGATTACGCCCGCTTCACCCGGCCGTTCATCACGGACACGATCCTGAACGACCGGTTCGGCGCGGACGCGGCCCTTGTGCGGGAACAGTTCCTCCAGCCCGGCGGCCCGGGGCAATACGCCCTCAAACCGGAGTTCGCCACACAGCGGCAGGTCGAGGCGTATTTCACCACCCTTGCGCACGACGAACGCCACGCCCGGATCCGCGACGGCCTTTACGACCTTATCAGCAACGTGCTCCTGCTCGACGCGCCCGGCGCGGAGGGGCGCGAGTTTCACTGCCGCTTCTTCCTCGACCGCACCGCCTCCTTCCGCGCGCTGGACCCCGCCACCCAGGGCAAACTCCGCGAGCTGTATGTGGATTACTTCTTCCGCCGGCAGGATGAATTCTGGCGCGGTGAGGCCCTCGGCAAACTGCCCGCCCTCAAGCGCGTCACCGACATGCTCATCTGCGGCGAGGATCTCGGCCTCGTGCCTGCCTGCGTGCCCGACGTGATGAAGAGCCTCGGCCTCCTCAGCCTCGAAATTCAGCGCATGCCCAAGGACCCAAGCCGCGCTTTCTCGCGTCCGTCCGAGGCTCCCTATCTCAGCGTCGTGACGCCCTCGACCCATGACATGAGCACGATTCGCGGCTGGTGGCGCGAGGATGCCGCGCTCACGCAGCGTTTCTACAACGAGGAACTCAGCCTGCCCGGCGCGGCGCCCGCCGACTGTTCCGGCCGCCTGAACGAACTCATCGTCGAACATCACCTTGCCTCGCCCGCGATGTGGAGCATTTTCCAACTGCAGGACTGGCTGGGCATGGACGAATCGCTCCGGCACCCGGACCCCGACGCCGAGCGCATCAACGTGCCCGCCAATCCGAAACACTACTGGCGTTACCGCATGCACCTGACGCTCGAACAACTGCTGGCCAGCGACGCCTTCAACCGCCGCGTCCGCGAACTCGTCCACAAGCATGGCCGCTGACGCGCGATTTCGGGCGGAAGGGGAGCGTCGCCCTCGCGACCGCCGGAAACCCTGCGCTTCGGCCGGGGGCCGCCGCGTCAACCGTCGGCTTTGCCCCCTTGTCCTGCTCCTGCTCGCCCTCGCCCCGCCGCTCTTTGCCCAGGGCAACGCCCTCTGGCGCGACCAGGTGATCTACCAGATTTTCACCGACCGCTTCTTCGACGGCGACCCCGCCAACAACAACGCCTCCGGCTCCTTCAACGCGACCAGCGGCACCGGCGTCCACGGCGGCGACTTCCGCGGCATCGAGCAGAAGCTCGATTACATCCAGGCCCTCGGCGCGACCGCCATCTGGCTTTCGCCCATCGTGCTGAACGGCAACGGCGAATACCACGGTTACGCCGGGCGCGATTTCTACTCCGTGGACCCGCATTGGGGTTCGCTGGCCGACCTGCAAAGCATGGTCAACGCCGCCCACGCGCGCGGCCTGCTCGTCATCCAGGACGTCGTGGTCAACCACGGCGGCACGCTCAACAACATCAGCGGCAACACCGCCTTCAACACCAACGGCTACAACCTCAGCTACGCCAACCCCGCCCGCCAATACGCCCCGCCGTTCAACACCAACGCCGCCTTCCCGCGTCTCACCAACCTGTTCCACAACTACGGCGCCATCCAGGATTACGGCAATCTCCAGCAGGTTGAGCAGGGCGAACTCAGCGGCCTCGACGACTTCCGCACCACGCTGCCCTACCTCCGCACCAACATGGCCAACGTCTATAACCACTGGATCCAGACCGTGGGCTTCGACGGCTTCCGTGTGGACACCGTGAAGCACGTCGAGATGGGCTTCTGGCAGGACTGGTGCCCGCGCATCCGCAGCTTCGCCGCCACCAACGGCAAACCGGATTTCTTCCTGTTCGGCGAAGTGTTCGACGGCTCGGACGCCAAGTGCGGCAGCTACACCGGGACGATGGGCGGCGGCCCGTTCAAGTTCGATTCCGTCGCCGACTTCCCGCTTCATTTCATCGCCAACAACGTCTTCGCCACCGCCACCGCGCCGACCAAACAGATTGAGGATCGCTACAACGCCCTGGCCGCGAATTACGACCCCGCCGCGCGCGACCAGCTTGTGACCTTCCTCGACAATCACGACGTCCCGCGCTTCCTCCATTCCTCGAAGGCCAACGGCAACACCAACCGCCTTGCCCTCGCGCTCACGTTCCTGCTGACCGCGCGCGGCATTCCGAGTTTCTATCAGGGGACCGAACAGGCCTTCAACGGCGGCACGGACCCGCAGAACCGCGAGGACATGTTCGCCGGCGGCTACGAACAAGGCCCCTCGCTCGGCGACAACTTCAACATGGTCCACCCGCTGTTCCAGCACATCGCCCGGCTGAACAACTTCCGCCGCCTTTACCCCGCGCTGCGCCAGGGCACGCACGTGAACCTCTGGAACGACCCGCTCGGCCCCGGCCTCTTTGCCTACGCGCGGCGGCTGGGCGGCACGCAGGAGGTGTTCGTCGCGCTCAATACCGCCGCCACCACCCAGACGCTGCCCGGCCGGCCCACGCAGTATCCGCCGGGCACCGTGCTGGTAAATCTGCTGGCCACCAACGAAACCCTCGTCGTTCAGCCCGGCTCCGTGACCACCGCGTTCAACGTGCCCGGCACCAGCGCCAAGGTGTTCGTCGCGCAGACGCAGATGGTGCCGCTCGACCCCGTCGTCACCGCCATCACCCCGGCGCACGACGCCACCAACGTCAATCCGCTCGCGCCGCTCACGCTGCAATTCAGCCAGCCGATGGACACCAATTCCGTGCAGGCCGCGTTCGGCACGACGCCCGCCGTGGGCGGCGAGTTCGCCTGGTCGCCCGCCCTCGATGCCGTGACGTTCACGCCCCTCACCAACTGGCCCGGTTCCACACTGCTGCACGTCCGCCTTGCCGACACCGCGCAGGCCCGGGACACCACCACCCGTTTCCACGCCGGTTTCGAGGCCCGGTTCCGCACCGCTGCGTTCACGGACGGCAGCCCCCCCATCCTCGCCATTCTCGATCCCTCCACCAACGGCGCGACTGCCACCGGCGTCTGGACCTTCAGCGGCGTGGCCACCGACAACGTCGCCGTCGTCCGTGTCGAGGCGCGGGTGGACAATCGCGACTGGCAGCCCGCCACCGGCACCACGAACTGGAGCTTCACGTTGAACACCGCGAACTTCCTCAACGGCACCCGCACTCTGAGTTTTCGCGCCGCCGACCCGGCGGGGAACCTCTCGCCCGTCCGCACCCGCACCGTCCGCTTCTTCAACGTGCCGGGCGATTACATCCAGCGGATCGCGCCCGGCAGCGCCGTCACCCTCACGAACTGCGACGGCGCGCTCTGGGTCTGGGATCGCCCGCACACCAACGGCGCGTTCGGTTTCGCCGGCGGGGCTGCGGGCTTCGTGGGCAACACCATCACCAGTGTCTGCGCCGTCGCCCAGCCGCTTTACCAGCGCGAGCGTTACAGCACCGGCCCGGGCGGGTTTTTCTACCGTTTCGACTGTCCGCCCGGCCTTTACGAAACCACGCTGCTCGAAGCCGAAACCTGGTGGACCCTGCCCGGCCAGCGCCGCTTCAACCTCACCATCGGCGGCCAGCCCGCGTTGACCGATTTCGACCTCCTCGCCACCGCCGGGGGACGCAACCTGCCGCTCACGCTCAAGTTCACCAACACCGTGGCCGACGCCCGGCTGGAGTTGCACTTCACCCCGCTCGTGGACAACGCCCGCGCCTCCGGCATCCAGGCGCGCAAAATTGCCGACGTGTTCTCGGACACCGATGGCCTCCCCGACTGGTGGCGGCTGGGATATTTCGATCATGCCATCGGCCAGCCGGGCCTCTCGCGCGCCGAGGACGACGCCGACGGCGATGGGGCGAACAACGCGCACGAGTTCGCTGCCGGCACCGATCCGCTCGATCCCGAATCCTTCTTTGGCATCACGTCTGCCACGGTGACCAACGGCGGCTTTCTACTTGTCTGCCGCGTCGTTCCAGGACCCGGTTACGAACTGCTGCGCCGGGACGAAACGCTTGTGGGCGCCTGGACGACGCTCGGCATGCAGACCGCCGGAACCAATGAACTGACCTGGCTCGACGCGGTCTCACCGGAGGCTCCCGTCCGCTTCTATCGCGTC
>JBKBTZ010000159.1:2107-6962 GCA_046290825.1 Limisphaerales bacterium | reverse complement strand
GCCGGAACGCGCCGGAAAAAGGGCGCATCTCAGTTTATGGCAGGATGGAAGGCACAAGGTGGTGGTCATGACCCCGACTTACCCGGAACGATTTCGTTCCCTGCTGGGTGGAACGGGCCACTGGCCCGTTCTGCCGGGCGACCCGCCCGGCAGACGAGCGCCCGAGGCGGCCACGGAATGGTGGGTGGCGGCCGCGCGCACGACTAGGCGGCAAGTTGCCGCCCAGAACGGCCAAGTTGGCCGTTCCCCCCATACCGGCGACCTGTTTCCGGCTTACACCCCCTGGCAAAATACTGAGATGTGCCCCCGGAAAAAGCCGGTCTCTCACCCCAGCAGCCGTTTCAGCGCCTCCTTGGCCTGCGCCTCGCGGGACCGCCCCTCGGTCACCGGCACATACTCCCGCCGCGCCATCTCGAAATACTCGCAATAGTTGGCCGCCTCCTTGTCCGCCACCGGATCCGCCCGGCGGTCGCGGCATTGATAGGCTACCGCGCGATCATAGCTCACGCAGTTGCGACACACCTTGAGGTCCGCCTGGCATTTGACGCAGGTCTCGCTCCGGCCCGGCGACCGGGCGAACGTCCATTCCGTGCCGCATTTCCAACAGTGCATCGTGGCTGCCATGCCCCATCCATAACGCGACCGGCGGGCCTGCGCCAGCCGCAGTTGACGACTCGCGATTCGAGCCGGCCGCCAATACCACGCCTCACGACCGCCCACATCGCTGCGGATGAGGACATCCGCGCTCCTTTGCCTCCGGCGCGCGGACGGCCCCGTCCGCAGCCACCTACGAACAACCCGCCGCGCTCAGACTTTCTCCCCCCGTGACCCAAGCCCAATTCCGCCATTCGCCTCAAAACCAACGGCGGCGCCGCGAGTGACGACAGGCGCACCGCCCGATCCTCGGCGGGCTTCCCCCGGGTTCTTTTTGCCGACATCCAACCGGCTCGTTCACAGAATCAGGTCATAAGGTCTTGGTGTTGACAGGTTCAGGGTAAGTTTTTACCTAATTTCTCAGTCAGAGAACCTTTTCCCCACCCACCCATGAAAACCCGGCTCATCCCCCCGGCCATCACTCGCCTCCTCCCCCACAACGCTTCAGTCTGGTTAACCGCCCTGGCTCTGCTGCTGTGTTTCGCCGGGGCCGCCCGGGCCGCCGTCAGCCTCTCCCTGCAACCGATGCCGTCGCCCGACCCGTATTCCCCGCCGGTTTTCCGGCTTCTCAGTTCGCCAACCCTTTCACCCGGGGAACGATGGCTGGTTGAGACCCGCCCCTCGCTTTCGCCCACACAGACCTGGCGGGTGTTCGAGCCGGTGCTGGCAACCGGCAATCAATTGCGCCTCGAGCTGCCCGCGCCCGAGGAACGCGAAAGTTACTTCCGCCTGCGCGCCGCCGGGCCTGAATTGCTGCGCGTGGAACCGGCCATCCTCACCGGCGCCGACGGCGAGGAGATTCACATCCTGGGCCGGAGCCTGCCCACCAACGGCCAGGTCCGCGTTGCCGGCGTCCTGCTCCCGGTCATCACCGAACTGGCCGGCTCGGTCTATCGCGCCCTGCTCGACAACCTGGACGGCGCCACCGATGAGGCGGATGTCGAGTGGGTGGTGGACGGTGTCGTGGTGGCCCGCTTGGTGGACGGGGTGCGCTTTGTCCCGGCGCTCCCGGGCACGCACCAACGCCTGACCGAACCGCCCACCGAACCGCCCGCCAGCCCGGAGCACGCGAAAAAGGTGGTCCGCTTCAAAGCCGGCGCTGAACTGGCCGGGAGTGTGAACAAGGGCAAACGACTGGCCCTCGGCGGCGGTGGTCTCGGTGGGGACGATGACAGTGCCGATGAAGATGAGATTGCCGGCGTCCGCCGGCCCGGTCGCTGCAATTACAAAAACATCATCCTCCGCGCTGACGGCGAGGACGTGGGTGACGACGGCCTGCGCCTGGTGCCGGCCACCGGTGAGCTGCAACTTCAGGTTTGCGACGTTGTCGTGCCGGGCGTCGGTCTCGACTTCGCCTTCGTCCGCACCTACCGCTCGCGCACCGGCCGCACCACGTCCATGGGCCATCATTGGGATCATTCCTACAATCTCACCATCGAGGCCGAAGGGGACGACATCGCCGTCTGCGACGGCACCGGGCGCCGCGACGTGCTGCGGCGGCAGCCGGACGGGACCTTTTCCCGCGACGAGTTCTTCTGGCACGGCCGCTGGAACCCGACCAACGGCCAGTTCCTCTTGGAATTTCCCGGCAAGGGCGTCTGGGAGTTTCACCCCTTCACCGTCCATCCCGGCGGCGGCCGCATCGCCCGCATTGCCGACGCCAACGGCAACGCGCTCCAGTTCACCTACAACCCGGCCAGCCAGCTCGTCACCATCACCGACACGCTGGGCCGTCCTTACCAACTGACCTACACTCCGGACGGTTTCCTTCACCAACTGACCGATTTCGACGGCCGCGTCTGGACCTACGCCTACCACACCAACGGCAGCCCCGGCGGCAGCGCCGGTGACCTCGCCTGTGTCACCACCCCCGCCGTCACCAACACGCCCACGGGCAATGATTTCCCGCTCGGCAAAACCACCCGCTACACCTACACGCGCGGCCAGGCCCAGTCCGCCCTGAATCACAACCTGCTCACCCTCACCGACCCCAAAAACCAGACCCGGCTCGAGGTCACCTATCACACCAACACCGACCCGGCAGAACTGGATTTCGACGCCGTCGCGTCCGTTCAGCGCGGCGGAGACCGGAAGGACATCCGCCGCGGCATGGTCATCGCCAACCCCGGCAATCGCTACGCCGTGGTGCGCGCCATCGTCCGTGACGGTGTTGGAAATGTGTGCGAGACCTTCTGCGACTCGCTCAACCGCCCCGTGATCGTGCGCGAGTTCACCGGCCGCTCCGCCACCAACGCGCCGGTCACCGCCACCGAGAACCGCCCCACCGGCAAACTGCGCGACACCGACCCGGATTACTACGAAACCGCCTTCGAGTGGAACCGCGATTCCCTCCTGACCCGCTACCTCTGGCCCGACGGCGACGAAATCCGCTGCGATTACGAACGCGACTTCGACCCCGCCGCGAACCCGCGCAAGAAGGGGGACCTGCGCGTGCTTCGGGAACTCTCCGTGGCCACGGGCGACCTCGACGAGGACGGCCTGCCGGACATCACCGAGCGCGTCTGGCGCTTCGAGCACGATCCGCGGTTTGGATCGCCGGACCCGGGCCTTCGCTCCGGCGGAAATACCACCACCCGTGGCGGCAGCGTGACCATGAACTCGCAAACCTCCAGCACCCGCCTCGCCGCTGCGGATCACACCATCAAGACCAAAAACGCCGACGGAAGTTTCCGCCTCAGTGGCGGCGGCGGTGGCGTGGGCAAGGTCCACTTGCAGGATTTCCACTTCACCCGCGTCACCGACCCGCGCGGCAACGTGACCACCGCCACCTATGATGACCGCGGCAACCTCCTCCAGACCAGCACCACCGACCGTAAAAGTGGCGCGATTGTCTATTGCGACTACGACTACGACGCCCGCGGCCGCCTGACCCTCTGCGTCCACCCCGCCGACGCTGAAGGCCGCCGCCGCCAGGACGCCTTCAACTACTACACCAACGGGCCGATGGCCGGTTACCTCGCCACCGCCGTGGGCGACGACGGCGGACTGAATCTCACCACCACTTTTGAATACGACGCCCGCGGCAACCTCACCCGTTGCGTCAACCCTCGCGGCCACGACACGCTCTGGACCTACAACGCGCTGGATCAGGTCGTGCAGACGCAATCGCCGCCCGCCGGCGGCGGCCAGCGCATCAACACCCGCTTCTTCTACGACGCCAATGACAACCTGGTGCAGGTGGACCACGAAAACCGTGACGCCAGCGGCGCGCTCGACTCCATCAACCCGTGGTGGACCCGCTTCGCCACCTTTGACGAGCAGGATCGGCCCGTCCTGGTCTGCGACGAAATCTCCCACTCGCCGGGCACGGGCACCATCTTCCTGACCAACCGCCTCACCTGGGACGCCAACAACAATCTCATCCGCCTCGAAGGCCCGCGCGCCGTCAGCGGCGAGGACCCGCACAACCAGGTCGTCTGCACCTACGATGAACGCGGCCGGACGCACACACTGGTCGCCGCCCCCGGCACCGGCCTCGACGCCACCAACCGCTGGGATTACGACGCGAAGGGCGACCTGGCCGCCCACACCCGCATCGGCGGGGGCATCATCACCATCCGGGTGGACCGCATTGAAATGGCCCGCTTCCGCCAGCCCGTGCGCGTCACCGACCCCGCCGGCAACGTCACGCTCTTCTCCTACGACCGCGCCGGCAATCTCGTCCGCGTCCGCCACTTCGGCGAAACCAACGACGTGCCCGGCGGCACCAACAACATCCTCCTCGCCGAAACCCGCTACGAATACGACGCCCTCAGCCGCTGCGTCCACTGGCGCGACAGTTTCTTCGACCTCGTTACCCAACAGCCCATCGGCGACGGCGAAGCCGCCCACACCTTCGTTTACGCGCCCAACGGCCAGCTCATCCGCGAGACCGACGACCTCGGCCGCACCACCCGTTACACCTACGATACCGCCGGGCGCTGCGTCGCCATCACCGACCCCGCCACCAACCGCGTCGAGTTCACCTGCGACGCCAACGGCAACATCACCCTCGTCCGCCAGTTGGACCGTTCGGACCTCGGCGGGCCGGAGCAGGTGTTCCTGCTGACCCGGACCTTCGACGCCTGCGACCGGCTGCTTACCGAAACGGACAACGTGGGCAACGCCACCCAGTTCGCCTACAACTCGCGCGACCAGGTCATCCGCGTCACCGACCCGCGCGAAAACGAATCCTGCTTCG
>JBKBTZ010000159.1:0-2097 GCA_046290825.1 Limisphaerales bacterium | reverse complement strand
GTCGGCTGCTGGCCGCGCGCCACTACGCCGGGGTTTGCGGCGGCACGCTCCTGGCCTCCGCCCGGTGCGATTACCAGGACACGCGACTGGTCACGTTCACCGACGGCAACAGCAACGTCACTCATTACGCCTACGATTCGCTGGACCGCTGCATCGCCATCACCAACGCCGACGGCACCGCCCACACCTTTTACTTTGACGGCACCGGCGGGTTCCCTTTCCACCTCAGCCGCGCGGGCATTATTCCCGGCATCTATGGGTATAAAGTCGAACCCGCAAACCGCGTCTATCAAGACGCCAACGGCACCGTCATCACCAACGATTACGACGCGCTCGACCGGCTCATCCGCCGCACGATTGTCCCCGGCCCCGGCGTGGCGCCCGACCTCACCTTCGAGCAGTTCGCCTGGGACGGGCGCGGCCGGCTCGTGCTGGCCAGCAACAACGTCTCCCGTTGCACGTTCGCCTGGGACTCGCTCGGCAACTGCCGCACCGCCACGCAGGACGGCTTCACCCTCAGCCAAACGTGCGATTCGCTGGGCAACCCGCTCTCACTCACGCTCCCCTCGACCCGCATATTGAGCGCCACCTATGACGCGCTGAACCGGCCCGTGAGCCTCGGCTACCAGGGCGGCGGCGCGCCCGTCACCCTGGCCACCCTCGCCTACGAAGGGCCGGGCCGTCTGGGCCGCGTCACCCGGCCCAACGGCATCCACACCCGCCTTCACTGGAACGGCACGCTCACCCCGCCCAATGCGGCGGGCGACTTCGGCTGGCAACAGGTCGCGCGCGTCAATCACCAGTTTGCCGGAGGTGGCACCGTCGTTGACCAGCGCGGCTACGCCTACGACCGCAGTCAGAACAAGACCCGCCGCGCGCAGCTTGTGCCGTTCGGGCCTGGCGCACCCCTGCAAACCAACCTGTGGGTGGCCGATGCGCTGGACCGCCTCACACAGAGCGACACCTTCCGCGGCCCCGTCTGGGAAACCAGTCGCACCTATCAACTCGACGCCAACGGCAACCGTCAGTTCACCGTCGAAAACGGCGTCACGCAGCCCTACGTCATGGATGCGACACTGCCCGAGCCGGCCGACTTCCAAAGGAACCAATACACCGCCTCACCGTTTGGCGATTATCTCTATGACCCCAACGGCAACCGCGTCCGCACCCGCACCCTCACGGACGAGTTCTGGTTCACTTACGACTACGCTGACCGGCTCGTGCGCGTCGAGCACCTGACCAACGGCGCCTACGCCACGTTGTTCACCTACACCTACGACGCGCTGGGCCGGCGCATCACCCGCACCTACCATCCCGAACCGCCACTGGCCCCGCAGGTCACCCGCTACATTCACCATCCCGAGGCCGATTGCGTCGTTGAGGAATGGCGCGACGGAACGCTACATACCACGCTGCCCCAGGCAGGGGGCGGGGCTGCTTCCGCCGCCTACGCTTCCACCGGGCGGATTGTGATCCCTGCCGGCGGCACGCCGGTTTACGTCTTGTGCGACGAATTGGGCAACGCGCTGGCCCTCACCGACGCGGCAGGCGTTGTGCTGGAACGCTACGACTACGACGACTTCGGCCAGCCGCGCTTCCTTGATGCCGACGGCAATCCGTTGGTGGACGGCAATGGCCTGCCGGTGCATCAATCGCCGGCCGGCCTCGACTGGCTCTATCGCGGCGCGTATTGGAACGCCAGCCTCGGCCTCTACGAAGCGGTCTGCGTGGGCGCATGCGATTTGCCGGCCGATTTCGATCCCTTCAACGCCGCGCCACTGACCGGCATGAAGATTGACGGCGGCATGCCCAACCGCATCTCCATGAACTTCACGGTCGGCAGGCAGAGCCAAGGGGTGGACTTCGGCGTGCGAATGGACGCCAAGAAGCAGAAACAATGGCTGCCCGCAAACTTCCGCCTGCACATTGACGGACTGGAAGAGCCTTGCGCGCGGGTCATTGAGAAAGCCACCACCGGCCTCAAGGACACGCTCAAGACCCAGGTGCGCTTGGCGGGCGGCGGCACACTCCTCGACCGCGGCGAGGCCGGGGACAACGTGGGCCTGCTGCTGGGCACCGCAAGGAAGGAAGAGGGGG
>JBKBTZ010000158.1:0-7023 GCA_046290825.1 Limisphaerales bacterium | reverse complement strand
CTCCCCATCCGATGGGGAGAGGGTGGCGGGACGCCGGGTGAGGGGCGGTCCACCGCCACAATACTGGGAACTTTGGCGCGAGGAATGTGAGCTGGCGGATCGCATCGTGGTGAATTCGGAATGGTCCAGGGAATGTCTGAGTCGGGCCGGCGTTTCGCGGGAGAAAGTGCGGGTGATTCCGCTGGCATACGAACCGGCAGCCGCCTCCCAAGCATTACAACCCGATTTTCCGGTGCGGTTCGACGCGACGCGTCCGCTGCGGCTCCTGTTTGTCGGGCAGGTCACTTATTTGAAGGGCATCATCCCCTTGCTGGAAGCAATGCGAGAACTCGCCACCCAACCGGTCGAACTGACCATCCTCGGGACGGTGGGATGTGACGTGCCGGCCCCGCTGCGGTCGTTACCGTCCGTGCGGTGGGCGGGGGCGGTTCCGCGCGGGCAGGTGGGCGAGTTCTACCGGGCGGCCAACGCGCTGGTGTTTCCGAGCTTTTGCGATGGCTTCGGCCTGGTGCAACTGGAGGCGCAGGCGCACGGGTTGCCGGTTATCGCGTCGCGGCACTGCGGCGCGGTGGTGGCGGACGGCGTCAATGGGCTGTTGTTGCCGGAGGTTTCCGCCACGGCCATCTCCAGCGCCGTGCGGCGGTGTATCGAGGAGCCGGGATTGCTGACGCGCCTCGCGGCCAATTCGCGAGTGGAGGAGCGGTTCAGTCTGCGGTCGGTCGGAGATCAACTGCTTTCGGTGTTTTGAGTAGCCCACGAATGGCACGAAGGACACGAAAGCCGGAATCAAGGGGGCGGAAGTGAGAGGGAAATGCCCGAGTCGCGCTTGAACCATTCCCCCCGGCGTTGGCCGGGGAAACTTCGCCTTACGGGAACAAGCTGGTTGGCGGCGGTCTGCCGACGCCCCGCTACGCTGGCCAGGTTCGCGACCGCGGTTTGGACCTGACCTTTATCGCTTTGCCGCATTCCGCTCTGGAAATTGTTTGCCCGTTCGTGTGATTCGTGTGTTTCGTGGGTCATCAATGAATCCAGCCGCCCCAACCCTTCGCCGTCGGCAGACCCTGTCCCGGTTGGAACCGGGCCGCACGCGCCATCCGCTGTTGGCGGTGGTGGCCACGGCCGTGGGCACCTGGCTGGCCATGCAATGGGTGCCGGAGGACCCGCAGCCGCAATGGGCACTGCTGAAATCCGCCATCGCGATGACATGCGGGCTGGCCCTGGCCCCGCTGTGGGCGGCCATTCGCGATCCCAAGTCGCTGCTGTGCGGGGAACATCTGCTGACGCTGGCCCCGATTTACTGGCTGTTGCTGGACCTGTTGCAAGGGACGTATGAACTGGATGGGGTGACGCCCCGGGAGGCGCGGCTCAGTTTTCTGTGCATTGGTTTGTTTGTGGGCGGCGTCTGGCTGGCCAGTTTGTTCCGTCCGCTGCCGGTGCCCGGGGTGGTGCGGTCGGCGGGGCAGTTGGACGCCAGTCCTGGCGTGCTGTTCGGGCTGGCGCTGGGCGCGTTTGCCCTGGGCATGTTCAAGTTTGCCCAGCCCTGCGGGTTCAATCCCCTGACCATGATCCACTACCTGGGCGAGAATCGCTGGTCGGCCCCGTGGACGCGCGGCTTCGCGGGCGGCACCGAGGCCTTCCGGGATGTGCTGCAATACTTCGGCTACTTGTTGCCGACGTTGTTCGTGTTGCTGGGCCGGAAGACGGGATGGCTCACGGGACGGACAGTGTGGGTGGCGATGCTGGCGGCGACCCAGGTTCTCTTTCTGGCGCAGGCGGGCGGACGTCGAACCATCGGGGTGGCCTGTGGCATGGCAATTATTGTTTGGGTGCTCACGGAACGGCGGCTGGGATTGCGGGGCATTTTGTTGTCCACGCTCGCCGCGGGCGGCCTGCTGTTGTTCATGGAGAAGATGCTCGACTACCGGAATGTGGGCTTCCGGGAAATGTTTGCCCAGGAGCAGGTGGATACTGGCGAGGTGGTGCCGCAGTCGGAGGTGAAGGTCCGGGTGGACGACAACTTCCTCCGACTGGCGCAGAGCATCCATATCGTGCCCGCCCTGCATGAGCACACGCACTTCCAATACTTTTTTTACGTTCTGGTGCGACCAATCCCCCGCGTGTTCTGGCCCGGCAAACCCACTGACCCGGGATTTAACCTTGCCCAAGCCGTGGGTAGCCAAGGAGTTTCCTATTCGAGTTCCATCGTGGGCGAGTTGTGGGTGGCGGGGGGATTCTGGGTGGTGGCGCTGGGGGGACTGCTCTACGGGTTGGTCGCGCGCTCGGCGGCCCGGTTGCTCATGGAGAACATGAAGGTGGGCGAACTGGTCATCTACTGCGCCACGATGATGGCGTTGTTCGCGGGCTTCCGCTCCATGCTGGACCTGGTGCTGATCAGCTACGTCATCCTCGCGTGGATCGCGCTGACGTGGGTGTATCGGTTCTTTGGCGGTGGGGCGGCGACACGCCGCGTTGCCGCCCGCCCCGCCCGGGCGACGCCGTGAATGGGTGTAGCGGCGCCTTGGCAGAGCGCCGGAAACTCCAGTTCGGTTCCGACGGCGGCGGTCTGCCGCAACGCGCCGCTACGGTGGGCCGGGTCCCTGCCGTCGGAGGAACCACGAAACACACCAACCACACGAAAAGCGGAACGAAATGAGGTGCAGACGTTGCGCCCCGTCAGATGGAGGCCTGGGAAGCCCGGCTCTACGACGCGCACGGAGGCTGGCCGCCACGGCTTTGCTAGACCCGAAGCCGAAACGCTTCAGTTCAATGTCGGGGTGGAACGGGCCACTGGCCCGTTCTGCCGGGCGACTCGCTCGGCAGTCAGGCACAGGAAGTGGTCAGGGCATGGTCTGGAGTGGTGGGCGCACGGCCAGGCGGCAAGTTGCCGCCCAGAACGGCCAGGTTGGCCGTTCCACCCAAACGAACTGCATGGTTCAGGCTTAGAGCGTTTCCATGAATGTTGTAGCGCTACAATCGCTCGCCGCCCCTCACCCGCCCTTCGGGCACCCTCTCCCCATCCGATGGGGAGCGGGAAGGGGTGAGGGGCCCCACCTGTCAGGCTCGCTACAAAATTTATGGAAATGCTCTAATCCTGATCCTACTCGTAATCTTAACCCGCCCGTCCACGCCGCGGATTTCGAGTTTTGCGTGTTACGCCCTACCTTTGGGCCTTGAATTTCCGCTTTTTGCTTTCCCCATTTCTGATTTTCCCACGAATCCGTGTTCATTGGCGTCCATTCGTGGTTCAACGGTGATTGTTAAGATGAGCACCCCCTCGGTCGTCGTGGTCACCAACCAGGCTTCGCCCTACCAGGTGGAGTTCATGGATGCCATCGCGCGGGCAGGACAGGTGAACTTGCGGGTGGTCTATCTCCACTCGCGCACGCCGGATCGTCAATGGCGGGTGCCGGAAATTCCGCATCCCCACCTGATTTTGGACGGCCAAACGGAGCGGCTGGCGGCGGCCCGTGCGTGGATTCGCGAGGCGGACCTGGCGGTGTTGGCCTACTACCAGAACCCTTTTGCCACCGCCCTGCTGGCGGAGCGGGTGGCCACCGGGCGGGCGTGGTGTTTCTGGGGCGAGCGTCCCGGCGTGACCCGCTGGGCGGCACTGGGGGCGCTTTACCGGCGTTGGAAATTGCGCGCCTTGCACCGGTCGCGCGCGGCCATCTGGGGCATCGGCGAATTCGCCCTGGAACGCTACCGGCGGGAGTTCGGACCGGATCGGGTGTATTGCAACGTGCCGTATTTTTCCGACCTGTCGCGGTTTGCGGGTGCCCGGCGGCCCCTCTCCGCTGAAGCTACGGGGAACGAGTCGGCCCCCCTCTCCCCATCGGATGGGGAGAGGGCCGGGGTGAGGGGCGAGACTTCGCGCACCGTGCTTTACTCCGGCTCCCTGATTCCCCGCAAAGGGGTGGACCTGCTGGCCGCGGCGTTTGCCCAAGTGGCTCCGGCGCACCCGAACCTGCGGCTGCTGGTGATGGGCGAGGGGGAATTGCGGCCCACGATGGAAGCCGCCTTGGCGAACGTGCGAAACCAGGTGGAGTTCGTGGGCTTTCAGGATTGGGAACGGCTGCCGGAATTCTACGCCCGGGCGGACGTGCTGGGCGCGCCGTCGCGGCACGATGGCTGGGCACTGGTGGTGCCGGAGGCGCTGGCGGCGGGGTTGCCCGTCATTGGCACCGACCGCATGGGGGCGGTGCGGGACTTGATACAGCCGGGGGTGAACGGTTGGCGAATTTCGGCGGGGCAACTGCGCCCGCTGGCCGAGGCGCTGGCAGCGGTGGCCACCCTACCGGAAGCGGTCCTGTTGCAAATGCAGGCGCGGGCAAGGGAAACGGCCCAAGGTCACTCGCTGGAATCCGGGGTGGCACGATTTCATTCGGCCGTGGAAGCGTCCCTAGCCGGGTGAGACGGTCGTCGGTAGGCCTTGGCACAACGTTGGTGTCAATCTGGCCAGTTTCAGTTTCGTTTTCGATGCGCGTTCTCCATGTGATTCCTTCGCTGGCTCCCGTTCATGGGGGGCCAAGTTTTGCGCTGCCGCTGATGGCCAACGCTCTAAATCAGTTGGGGGTTCAGGTGGAGGTGGCAACCACGGATGACAACGGACCGGGGAGCCGGATACCGGTTCCGCTGGAGCAGCCGGTGCTGCGGGACGGATGGGTGATTCGTTATTTTGCCCGGCAGACGGAGTTCTACAAAGTCTCGTTCCCCCTTTGTCGGTGGCTGCGGCGGCATGTCCGGGAATACGATGTGGTCCACATTCACGCGCTTTTTTCCCACACCAGCGTCTGTGCCGCTCGGGCAGCGCGGCGGGCCGGCGTGCCCTACATCATTCGTCCGCTCGGAGTGCTCAACCGCTGGGGCAGGGAACATCGCCGCCCGTGGCTCAAGGCGCTGTCATTGCGGTTCATCGAGGGGCCGGTTTTGCGCGGTGCCGCCGCCATGCATTACACCTCCCCGGCGGAACGCGATGAGGCGGAAGAGGCGGGCGTCAAAACCCGGGGCGTCGTCATCCCGCTCGGGCTGGACTTGACGCAATTTGAAGAACTGCCCGGGCCACAGGTGTTCATTTCCCGTTTCCCTCAACTGGCGGGGAAGGCGGTCCTCCTGTTTCTCTCGCGAGTTGATCCCAAGAAGGGGGTGGATTTGCTGCTGTCCGCGGTCGCCCGGTTGAAAGGCGTCCACAAGGACATGATGCTGGTCGTGGCGGGTGACGGTGAGCCCGGGTATTTACGCCGACTGCAAGCACAGGCGGCGCAACTTGGCGTGGAGGACCAAGTGGTCTGGGCCGGATTCCTCGCAGGCGAGGAAAAACGGGCGGCACTGGCAGCGGCCCGGGCGTTTGTGCTGCCCTCGCACTCGGAAAATTTCGGTATTGCGGTGGTTGAGGCACTGGCAGCCGGCCTGCCGGTGGTAACCACCCCCGGGGTGGCAATCGCAGGCGAGCTGCGCGCCCACGAGGCGGGCATGGTGGTGGCACCCCAACCGAATGCCGTTGCCGAGGCACTGCGCTCCCTGCTCAACGATGACGTTGGGCGGGCCAGATTGAGCGCCAACGCGCGACTTCTGGCGGAAAGCCGATACTCACTGGAGGCGATGGGGAAAGGGTTGGTCCAACTTTACGAGTCAGTGGTTCGAAATCCGTTGGTCACGTAGCCCATGAACTCCGCCATCACACCTCTGATCCTGACGTTCAACGAAGCGCCGAACCTGCGGCGGACGCTGGAGCGTTTGACGTGGGCTAAGGAGATCGTGGTGGTAGATAGCGGCAGCACGGATGACACGGCGGCTATCGCTGGCGAGTTCACAAATGTGCGAATTGTCGTGCGCCATTTTGACAACCACACGGCCCAATGGAACTTCGGCCTGGATCAGTGCAAAACAGACTGGGTGTTGTCGCTGGATGCGGATTATGTGCTCACGCCGGAACTGGAGGCGGAGTTGCGGTCGTTTCAGCCTGTCGCCAGCGTCGCAGCCTATCATGTCCGGTTCGCCTATTGCGTGAACGGGCACCCCTTGCGGGCGACGCTCTATCCACCACGCGCAGCACTGTTCCGCAAGAGCTGCTGTCGCTATGAGCAGGATGGCCATACGCAGCAGTTGCGCGTTTCCGGAAAGACAGACTGGCTGCGCGGCATCATCCATCACGATGACCGGAAACCGCTGTCGCACTGGCTGTGGGCTCAAGACCGCTACGCGCGCCTGGAAGTGGAGAAGCTGCTCGCCACGCCGGTGAATGAGCTAAGATTGCAAGACCGGCTGCGTCGCTGCATCGTCATCGCGCCTTTTCTGGTCTTCTTCTACACGCTGTTGGCCAAGGGACTGATCCTCGACGGCTGGCCGGGCTGGTATTACGTCTTGCAACGCACCTACGCCGAACTGCTGCTCTCCCTCCGCCTGCTGGAACGCAAGCTGGCGAACGGTCCCTCGGGGCGTGACGCGGATGGCTGCAAGCCCATCTGATGACGCCCGCGTCGAATGTGCCGGAAGGGTTCGCCGTCGGAGCTGGCCGTCACGTTGGCCTAAAAAACCGCAGTTCAACTGCCAAGGGACACCAAGGGCATCGCGCGGCTTGCGCCGCAACTGCAAGGTAGGTCGGGCAGTTCTCTGCCCGCCGTTGCGCGCCGCCCCCGTTCGCGGTTCGATATTCGCCTTTCCCTCGGCTTTCGGTTTTCATCCGTCCGGTAGGGCGCGTCACTCCGTTGCGCACCGTCCCGTTCTCCGCAGCCGCGGCAAAGAAGAATCCCGCTTCGAGAGGCCCGTCACCCCCCCGCCATTATTGTCCAGCATGAGTTCTGAGATCATCTTCGAGGTCACCGAGGCGAAAGAGGGCGGTTATTGCGCCTCCGCACTGGGCTACGGCATCAATACGCAGGCGGACACCCTGGCGGAACTACGCGCCATGGTGCGCGATGCCGTCGCTTGCTGCTTCGAAGATCCTGCCGCGGCTCCCCGGATGATCCGGCTTCATTTCGTGCGGGATTGATACAGGAGAGGTCAGGGTGGAACGGGCCACTGGCC
>JBKBTZ010000015.1:0-41572 GCA_046290825.1 Limisphaerales bacterium | reverse complement strand
GACAATGAACATGTCGCCCAGGACCCACGCCACGTAGCCGAAGGCCATGAACATCAGCATGGACGTCGCCGCCGCCAGCCCGTTGAAGCCGTCGATGATGTTGACCGCGTTGGCCACCCCGGCCACCGCCACCAATGTGATCCGCGCGTGGACCCAGCTTGCCCAGCGCGCGCGGGCACGGGGCTTGCGGCCCCTCCTGGCCACGATCACCCCGTTCGGTGGCAGCCAGTATGACAGCGACCTGCGCGAGGAACTGCGCCAGTTCGTGAACACCTGGGCGCGCACCAACACGTTGTTCGCCGCCTGTGTGGATTTTGACGCCGCCATCCGCGACCCGGACAACCCGCGCCGTTTCCGCGCGGAATTCCACCCCGGCCCCAACGCCAACGACTGGCTCCACCTCAACCCCGCCGGCTACCGCGCCCTGGCCGAGGCCGTGGACCTCAAGCTGTTTCAACCATGACCCCCTGCGCCCTCGTGGAACCGCACCGACGCCGGATCGCTCCGGCGGAACGCCACCGTGTTCTGCGGCTTTTTTGCTGGTCGCGCGCCGCGAAGCCAGTGGGGACGGTGCTCCTGCTTGCCACCACTGTCATCGCTCATTCCGCCCCGCGCGAACGCCTTCCGCTCGCCGACGGCTGGCGCTTCCATCGCGGCGATCCCGCCGGGGTTCCACCCGGCCTCGCCTACGACATTCGCCCCGAAGTGAAGGACCGTCGCGACGACCGGCCCGCCGACGCCGAACCCACCGCGCCCGAGGGTGCCGGACAACCGGCTGCCGCGCCGGTTTTGAAACCGTGGATTCTTCCAGCCGCCAACCCGTTCATCGCCGCCCCGGCCCGACAGCATCCCCAGCCGACCGCACCGCCGCCGTTCGAGCATTTGCCCTGCACGTTGCCCGGTTACGATGACACCGGTTGGATACCGGTCCGCGTGCCGCACGACTGGGCCATCGCCGGCCCATTTCATCAGGGCTGGGGCGAGGGCGTCGGCGGGGGCATGGGTCGGCTGCCCAGTCCCGGCGTCGCTTGGTATCGGCGCGCCCTGGACATCCCCGGCAGTGACGCGGGCCGCCGCATTGTCCTCGAAATCGAAGGGGCCATGTCCTACGCCCTCGTCTGGTGCAACGGCCGCCTCGCCGGGGGCTGGCCCTACGGATACGCCTCTTGGCAGGCGGATCTTACGCCGTTGCTGGTGCCAGGTGGGACCAATCAAATTGCCATCCGCCTCGACAACCCGCCCGATTCCGCGCGCTGGTATCCGGGCGGCGGCCTCTACCGCAACGTCTGGCTGGTCAAGACCGAACCGGTTCACGTCGGCCAGTGGGGAATCTTTCTCACCACGCCCGAAGTCAGCCGTGAACGCGCCACCGTGAATGTCCGCGTGACTGTCGAAAACACCACAACCACCCCCCTCGAGGTCACTGTTGCCACGGACCTTTTCCCATGGCCCACACGCGGCGAACCGGCCCGCCATCCCGTAGCCCAGGTCGCGCCGACGAACCTCGTTCTGTCTGCCGACACGCGCGCGGAGGTGTTTGGGGAAACATTCCTTTCCCGGCCCCGCCTTTGGGGGCCGCCACCCACCCAGCAACCCAACCTTTATCTCGCCGTCACCACCATCACGCACAAAGGCCGCACGCTGGATCGTTGTGCGACCCGATTCGGCATTCGCGAGGTGCGCTGGGGGGCCGACCAGGGTGTGCGGGTCAATGGCGAGCGCATCCGCCTGCAGGGGGTGAATCTCCATCATGACCTCGGCGCGCTCGGGGCCGCCTGGAACCGCAGTGCCGCCCGCCGCCAACTCGAGCGCCTCCGCGACCTGGGCGTCAACGCGCTCCGCACCGCCCACAACCCGCCCGCCTCCGGTTTCCTCGAATTGGCGGATGAAATGGGTTTCCTCGTCATCAACGAAATTTTTGACTCTTGGGAGCGCAAGAAAACGCCCCTCGATTTTCATCTGATCTTCCCCGAATGGTCCGAGCCGGACCTCCGTGCCTTTCTCCGCCGTGATCGCAACCATCCCTCTGTCGTCCTTTGGAGCGTTGGCAACGAGGTCGGGGAACAATACACCGCGACCGAAGGCGCGCGCGTGGCCCGCCGCCTCGTCCAAATCACCCGCGAGGAGGACCCCACCCGCCCCGTCACCGCCGCGATGAATTATGCCAAGCCCGACATGCCGTTCCCCGCCGAGTTCGACGTGATCAGCCTGAACTACCAGGGCGAGGGCATCCGCGACACCCCGGCGCACGCGCATCTCACGGGCATCCGCACCCCGCCCCAATACGCCGCCTTCCGCGCCGCCTTCCCGGACAAGGTCATTCTCAGCAGCGAAAGTGCCGCCACCCTCAGTTCCCGCGGCACCTACCTGTTCCCGGTTCACAACGGCATCAGCGCGCCGGTGCGCGACGGTCAGGGCGGTGACCCGCAGCGCCAATGGGTCAGCGCCTACGAGCTTTACGCCGCCGACTTTGGCTCCGCGCCGGACAAGGTGTTTGCCGCGCAGGACCGCCACCCCTTTGTAGCCGGCGAATTCGTCTGGTCCGGCTGGGATTACCTCGGCGAACCCACCCCCTACTACGGCGCGCGCAGTTCCTACTTCGGCATCGTGGATCTCGCCGGCTTTCCCAAGGACCGCTACTATCTTTACCAGTCCCGTTGGCGGCCCGAACTCCCGCAGGCTCATCTCCTGCCGCACTGGACATGGCCCGGGCGCGAGGGCCAGGTGACGCCCGTCCACGTCTTCACCTCCGGCGACGAAGCCGAACTTTTCCTCAACGGCCGCTCGCTGGGTCGGAAACGCAAAGGACCGTTTGAATACCGCCTCCGGTGGGACGACGCGGTCTATGAACCCGGCACCCTCCGCGTCATCACCTATCGCAATGGCCGCCGCTGGGCCGTGGCCGAACAAATCACCGCCGGCCCCGCCACCCGAATCCAGCTCATGCCGGAACAGACGAACCTCCGTGCCAACGGCGATGACCTCTGGTTCGTCGCTGCCCGCGTCACGGACACCGCCGGACGCATTGCTCCCCACGCAGAGCATCGGCTCCACTTTAGCGTGACCGGTCCAGCGGAGATCGTCGCCACCGACAACGGCGACCCCACGGATTTCGACCCGTTCCCCTCCGCCAGCCGTCGCGCCTTCAACGGCTTGTGTCTGGCCATCGTGCGCCCCACCGCCCCAGGCCGCATCACGCTCACCGCCCGGGCGGACGGCCTGGCCACCGCGCACGTCTCCTTGCGTGCCCGGCCTGCCGGACCATGAGACTTTTCACCTGAACTCGACGCTGGTTTTTGCCGACCCCAAACTACCCCGCATGAAACTGCCGTTGCTCCTCCTGAGCCTGCTGCCCGCGCTGACGGCGGCGGGACAAGCGACCCCCACCAATGCCCCCGCCCGGCTTTATCCGCTGGACGCGGTGCGCCTCCTCGAGGGGCCGTTTACCGACGCCGTGGCCGCCAACCGCCAATACCTCCTCGCCCTCGATCCCGACCGGCTGCTCGCACCGTTTCTGCGCGAGGCCGGGCTGGAACCCCGGGCGCGTCCCTACGGCAACTGGGAATCCACCGGCCTCGACGGTCACACCGCCGGTCATTACCTCTCGGCCCTCAGCGGTATGATCGCCGCCGACGCGGACACGGCCGATGGCGAGTTGCGTCGCCGCCTGCGCCACTGTCTGGCCGAACTGGCCCGCTGTCAGGCGGCGGGGGGCGACGGCTACATCGGCGGGGTGCCCAACGGCCGCAAGCTGTGGGAGGACGTCGCTGCCGGGCGCATCCAGGCGCACAACTTCGGCCTCAATGGCCGCTGGGTGCCCTGGTATAACGTCCACAAAACCTTCGCCGGGCTGCGCGACGCGGCGCTTCTGGCCGGCGAACCGCAGGCGCGCGAACTCCTCGTCCGCCTCGGCGACTGGTGCGTGAAACTGCTCGAACCGCTGACCGACGAACAGGTGCAGGACATGCTCCGCGCCGAGCACGGCGGCATGAACGAGGTGCTGGCGGACCTTTACGCGATGACCGGCGAAGCCAGGTATCTCGCCGCCGCGCGCCGGCTCAATCATCGGGCCGTGCTGGATCCGCTGATCCGGCGGGAGGACCGCCTGACCGGCCTGCACGCCAACACGCAGATTCCCAAGGTCAATGGTCTCGCCCGGATCGCACAGCTCACCGGCGATGAGGCAGCCCGGGGTGGCGCGGAGTTTTTCTGGGACAACGTCGTGACGCGCCGCAGCGTGGCGTTCGGCGGCAACAGCGTGGCCGAGCATTTCAACGATCCGCGTGATTTCCGCCGGATGCTCGAGCATCGCGAAGGCCCCGAGACGTGCAACACGCACAACCTGCTCCGCCTGACCACGCACCTGTTCGTTCAACAGCCCGCCGCACGGCTCGCGGATTTTTACGAGCGCGCGCTGTTCAACCACATCCTCTCCTCCCTGCATCCGCGCGAGCCGGGCTTCGTGTATTTCACCCCCATCCGCCCGGCGCACTACCGCGTGTATTCGCGGCCCGACCAGTGTTTCTGGTGTTGCGTCGGCACGGGGATCGAAAACCCCGGCCTCTACGGCGCGTTCATTTACGCCGCGGCTCCGGATGGCCTGTTCGTCAACCTGTTCCTCCCGTCGACGCTGGCGGATGCGCGCTTGGGCCTGAAACTGCGGCAGGAAACCACCTTCCCTGACGCCCCGCGCACGCGGTTGCGTTTCGACCTCGAACAGCCGCGCACGTTCACCGTTCACCTCCGCCATCCCGGATGGGTGGCTGATGGAGCCTTGGCGGCGCGCTTGAACGGTGAACCGTTGCCGCTCGCTTCCCAGCCCGCCCGCTACGCCGTCCTCCGCCGGGAATGGCGCGCGGGGGATGTGCTCGAAATCGAATTGCCGATGCGCACCACGGTCGAGCGCCTCCCCGACGGCTCGGACTGGGTGGCGCTGTTGCATGGCCCGGTCGTGCTGGTGGCGCCCGCCGGCACCAACGACCTCGTCGGCCTGCGCGCGGATGATTCGCGGATGGGACACATTGCGCGTGGCCCGCTCGTGCCGCTCGAGCAAGCCCCGGTATTGTTGTGCGCGGCGGACGAGGTGGCACGGCAGGTGACGCCCGACCCGGCGGCGGGGCCGCTCCATTTCCGGCTGCGCAACGTGGTCGAACCCGCGCAAGCGGATGGCCTGCCACTGGTGCCGTTCTTCCGGCTGCACGACCAGCGTTACCAGATGTATTGGGAACTGACGTCGCCCGCCGCCCTGGCCGAACGCCGCGAACGCCTCGCCGCCGCGGAACGCGCCCGCGCCGAACGCGAGGCCCGCACGCTCGACTGGGTGGCTGCGGGCCAGCAGCAATCCGAGGTGGAGCACGAGTTCACCGGCGACCGCATCGAAGCGGGCGAGACCGATGGCCGGCATTGGCGGCGCGGGCGTTGGGTGCAATACAGCCTGAACCCGCGTGGCCAGACGCAGCCCGTCCTCGCCGTGGTTCTGGCGGAAGCAGACCGCCAGCGTCCACTCGAAGTGACCTTGAATGGCCAGCCCGCCGGCGAGCCGTCGAGCAGCACGGAGGCAGCGCCGGGCTGGGTGGAACGACAATGGACGATCCCGGTCGCCGCCATGGAAGCCGCCACCAACGGCAACTTGACGGTGCGCTTCGGCGTCGCCGAGGGGCGCACGCCGCGGTTGCATGAAATCCGCCTGTTACGGCCGGAAGCCAAGGAAGCTCTTCCCCAACCATGATGACAACGAAACGTTCCCCCACCGCGCGCCCCCTTGCCGCGACGGGGCTGGCGCTGCTGCTGGCGCTACCCGCGCAGAGTGACAATTCCGCGACCAACGCCCGCCCCTTCCTCAGTCCGCTGTTCGGTCATCACATGGTTTTGCAGCGCAGCCGGACGAACTGGCTGTGGGGCTGGACCACGCCGGGAGAGGCTGTGCGGCTCGAATGCGCGGGCCAGTCGGTGACCGCCACGGCCGGACCGGACGGCCGCTGGACTGCGGGGTTCCTGCCGCCCTTTCCCACCGAGTCGCTCACCCTCGAACTCCGCACCGCGCACACCAACCTCCTCCTGACCAATCTCGCCGTGGGCGACGTTTGGCTGTGCGGCGGGCAGTCGAACATGGAATGGCCGTTGCACCGCGCCCGCGACGGCGAGGCGGCGGTGGCAGCGGCCGATCATCCCAACCTGCGGTTGTTCACGGTGAAACCGCAACCCGCCTACGCGCACGCCGAAACGGTGGACGGCCAGTGGCGGGTCTGCACGCCGGCGGCGGCGATGGCGGACGGCGGGGTTTCGGCGGTGGGCTACTACTACGCGCGCCGCATCCAGCGCGAAACGAACATCCCGATCGGCCTGATCAAGAACTGCTGGGGCGGCACGCCGGTCGAATCGTGGACCAGCGCGGAAACCCTGCGCGCGCTGGGCGAGTTCACCGACGGCCTGCGCGAGGTCGAACGCCTGCACGCCCGCCGCGCGCCGCCGCATGGCAATTTCATCACGCACTGGTATGACGAATACGACACAGGCCAGCGCGGAGCGGGCTGGTTTGCCCCGGCGCATCCCGACGCGGATTGGACGCCGGTCCTGTTGCCCGGCGGCTTCCGGGAACTGGGCGTGCCCGACACGCCGGCGGTCGCGTGGTTCCGCAAGCCGGTGGTGCTCCCCGATCCGTTGCCGCCCGGTCCGGCGCGCCTCCGTTTGGGGGTGGTCGAGCGCATGGACACGGTCTGGCTCAACGGCCATTGGGTCGGCGCCAGCGCGTGGGTGGAGAATCCGCGCGACTATGTCATCCCGGCAACGGCGCTGCGGCCCGGCACCAATCTCGTGGCCGTCCGCGTGTTCAAGACCCGGCCGGACGGCGGCTTTCGCTCCGCGCCCGGCGAATTGCGGATCACGCTGGGCGACGGAACAGTGATTCCGCTGGCGGGCGAATGGAAAGGCCGGGTCAGCGTGGATGCCCGCCCGCCGCACCCGTTGCCCGTCGGTTTCGAGAACTGGCCGACCATGCCCGCCGTGCTTTATCAAGGCATGATCGCGCCGTTGCGCGGTTTCGCGCTGGCCGGCGCGCTGTGGTATCAGGGCGAATCCAACGTGGGCCGCGCCGCCCAATACCGGCGGCTGCTGCCCGCGATGATCGCGGACTGGCGGCGGGCCTTCGGGCATGGGGAGGTGCCGTTTTACCTCGTGAGCCTCGCCGCATTCACCCCGCGCCGGGAATCGCCGGGGGACGATGCCTGGGCCGAACTGCGCGAGGCGCAGGCGTTCACGGCGCGCACCGTGCCGAACGCCGGACTGGCGGTGGCCATTGACGTGGGCGACGCGGACGACATCCATCCGCGCGACAAACAGCCCGTTGGCGAACGGCTTGCGTTGCTCGCGTTGGCACAGCATTACGGTCGCGACGTGGCCTGCTCGGGGCCGGTGTTCACGCGGGCGGAGCCGCTGCCCGGCGCGTTGAGACTGCATTTCGCGCACACGGACGGCGGTTTGGTGGTGAAGGGCGCGCGGCTGGGCGAGTTTTCCGTGGCGGGTGCGGAGGGCCGTTGGTTCTGGGCAGAGGCGCGGATTGAAGGCGACACGGTGGTCGTGTCCGCCCCGGAAGTTTCCGAGCCCAAGCACGCCCGCTACGCCTGGCAGGCCAATCCGCTCGCGACGCTTTCCAACGGCGCGGGCCTGCCGGCGGTGCCGTTTCGCACGGACGCGCCGTGATGGGCAAGCCAGCGCAGCCCCCCGGCGTGGCACGGCTTTTTGCGCACGGTGGGTGAAGAAGTTTTTCGCCGGTCGGCGACATTGAGCCGGTTCCACTACGGAGAGGCTGGTGCGCGGGAGTGTGGATGCAGGTTCGCCTCGGTCATTTGGCCTGACCCAACGGGCGTCATCGCGCCCATTTCATTCGCTGCCGAAGCCTGCAGGGGAGGCGGGGGCCAGATTTTGAACTCGCCGCCGCAGTGCAAGAGAGCCAGCAGGTAGAGCATCCCGTCGTAGTAGCGAAACCGTCCCGCGGGCACCGGCAGATTCCACAATTCCTCGACGAACTCCCGCGCCCGGGGATGCGTGGCGGCCAGGCTGGCGGTCGCGTTCATGGCCACCAATCCCGCCGAACGCCCGCTGCCCAGGGGTTGACCGCACAAAGTGAAGCGGCTGGGATGGTCGCGCAGGCCCCGCGCGGCAAAGAAGCCCTGCAACCGGTCGCTCAACTCGCGCTGGCCCGGGTCCGCGCGCCACCAGGACCAGTCCACCGCCCAGTTCATGGCCGTGCGCCAGGCGTCGGCCAGGAAATTGGTCGCGCCCGGATGCCACGGAGCGGCCCACGGCGTCCCGTCAAAATTTGCGTATTCCGGTGTCAGGCCCGTCTCCGGATGGGCGCAGCGATGGAAGAATTCGCGGCTGACGGCAGCGGCGGCGCGCCAGAATTCCCGGTCCGGCTCCGGCCCCCAGCGCGCCCAAACCTCGTAGAACGCGGGCAGGTGATAGGACGGGTCGGTGTGCTCGCTGTGCGCGGCGTCCGGCGTGAAGCGAACCATCTTGTGCTCCGCGTGAAAGATGGCCAGGCCGGTTTGCCGTCCCTTGCGCGTCTCGCCGGTGACCGGCTCGCGATGGCGCAGGTCAGTGAGAATGCGGTGCGCCTCGGCGCGGTAATCGTAGATGCCGCTGCCACCGCCCCAGCGGCCCGCCGCGAACAGCAGCGCCGTGGCAAAATACTCCTCGCCATCCGGCGCGGGCATTTCGTCCAGCGGCACGCCGTTGGTGGTCACGGACCAGGCGAAGTAACCACGCGCGGGATGCGCGGCGTTGGTGTGGTAGGTGAAAGACCGTGCCCAGTTCCAGAGCGCGTCGAACTCGGCGCGCCGGTCCAGTTGCACGGCGATCATCATGCCGTAGGAAAGACCCTCGGAACGGACATCGTTGTTGTGAACGTCCAGGATGAACGCCAACGGTCCATGGGCGTTGCTGCCCGCCGGGTAATACACGGCCTGCGTCGCCGGGTCCCCGTAAAACAACTGCTCGAACGCCTTCGCGATCCGCGCCCGCACCATTTCCGGCGTCCGCTCGCCCGTCAGAAACAGATTCGGATAACGGCCCGTGGCGAAGGCCCCCTCGGCGGCGACGGCGGGAGCCGCGGTCAACGCCGTCAACAGCACCACCGCCCCCGCCCTCCGGAAAAATGTTCCGCGACCGTTCATTCGACTCTTTGGTTTTTCCTGCGCTCCTCGTTCACGGTCCCATCTCCACGCGGAAAAACTCCGCGCGGTTGGTTGCACTCACCGGCACGGTCAGCGTCACCGGAACAACCGGCGCGTTGGTGGTGAACAACGGCAACCAGCTCACGAGGTTCGTCGAAGCCAGCACGGTGTAATCCGGCCCCTGGGTGCCCTCGACCGTCAGCACGGGCTGGCCGCCGGCGAGGTTGATGGCACTGATGACCGCCGGCGTGAGGGGGTGAACGACGATGGTGAAACTATTGGTGGCGCTCTCCGGCGGCACGCCGTCATCGGCAACCTTGACCGTGACAAGGTTGGTAGTGCCGGCCTGCGTGACGGAGGGACGCCAGGTGAAGACGCCGTTGGTTGCATTCAACGCCGCGCCCGCCGGGGCGGTGAGGAGAGAAAAGGTGAGGATCTGCGGAGGAACGTTGGCATCCGTGGCCAGGTTGGTGAGGCTCAAAGGCACACCCGCACCAACCGCCACGTCCGCCATGGGCGCCAAGGTGGGCGCGACGTTGGCGGGCTGCGCCTGACCGACGAAGGTGACGATGCTCAGCGGCGGGATGGTGTTGGTGAAGGCGGTTCCCATGACGGGCACGGCCGGCTGGCTGGCTAGCGACTGGGAGGCCGAGGTGATCCAGGGCGTCACGCTGGCAAGACCGAAGCCAGAGAGGTGAAACGTCTGAACAACATGGTTGGCGGTGGGGTTGATGACGACGATGGCGAGTGCGCCATTGGTGGGTTCCTTGTAGGCGCTGATTTGCAGCGGGCCGGTCTGGCTGCCCACCCCGATGCGGTGGAACCCGGGCCGGACGAACCGGCTGAACTGGCCGAGGGCATACATGCGCTTGGCGGGATTGACCGAGGGATCGGTCAGTCCCTGATTGTCCCAACCGGTCGGCACGAGCCACCAGTAGTGCCAGGCATGCGCCTGCGCCACGGTCATGAACTGATGAATGCGCCCGGCCCAATAGACGGCGTTGCTGATGCCGCCATCGTAGGGATCGCCCGTGCAAACCTCCGTCTGCCAGAGCGACTTGCCGTAATTATTGAGAGCGGCAGGCGGCGTGGTGGCACCCGTCTCGAAGTTCGGCCCGTCGTAGTTGTGGTTGGCAATGATGCCGACGAGCGGGGCGACGGCAGGGTCGTTCATTGCCGGAGTGTGCAGGCTGGTGGTCGCCCAGTGGATGCTTTCCGGGAGCATGATCTTGGTGTCGGCGACGTTGCTGGCGACGAGCGCGGCGGACAAGTAGGGGATGAACTCGCGGAACTGCTGGCCGGTCCAGACGCACGATTCGTAGTTGGTGGTGTTGTGGTTTGGCTCGTTCTGGATGGAAATCGCGTAAAGGTTGACGCCGTGCGTGAATTTCTGGGTGGCAACGTAGCCGGCGAGGTGACGCGCGTAGGTCTCGTAATTGGCCGGGGTGCCCACGAAGGCACCGCCATTGACGCTGATGACGCCGTTGGCGTTGGTGGACTTGAGCGGCGTCGGCGGACTCCACGGCGCGCTCCACACCCTGGCCCCGCGCGCCTGCGCCATCTGCGCGATGGTGGTTTCGACGGTCGTGCCGGTGGGCGTGATGCGCGTGCGCAGCAGGGACAGCCCGATGCCGTTGTTGGTGGAGAAAAACAGGTCCGCCTGCCCCGTCGTCCAGGTGCTCCGCCATGCGGAGGACGCGCCGAAGCCGTCAATGCGTTGGAACTGGTTGGTCCAGTTCACGGTGCATTGGCCGGTGACCGTGCCGGAAGCCACGGGCACCACCGACAGGTCATCCAGATAAAACGACGCTGTCGCGCTGGAGGGCATTTCGGCATAAAGCACGAGTGTGGTCAGCGAGCCGGACACCGTGAGGGTGAACTGCCCGGCCAACAGCGCCCAGTTGGTCGCGGTAACGGAAGCGGAAGCGATGGGCGTGTAGGTGGTGCCCGCGCCGTCCACCTGCTGCAGGGTCAGTTGCATGGTCTGCGGGCCGCCGGACACGAGCCGGACCCAGACGGAAACGTCGCAGGTCTGGCCCGGCGTCAGCACCCCCAGCAGGGACTGGGCGATGCCGTTCCAGGTGCTGGAGCGGTTCTGCACCAGCGCGGCGTAGTTACCGGAGCGAACCTGCCCGGTCTGCGCGGAAATGGTGGGCGGACCAAAGGCAAACCAGCCGGTCGTGTTGCCGGTCTCGAAGCCGGGGTTGGTGGCGAGGTTTTGCGCTCCGGCCGGCCCGCCCATCAGGAGGATCAGCAGCCCTACCAGCGCCGGAACCCGCCCCGTGCCGCGGACAGACAAAAAAGGCCCGTCCAAGGCGGACGGGCCTGGGAAGAACGACGGCATGATGCGGTGGGCGTTAGCGCCGCCGCCGGGCGATCAGCAGTCCCGCGCCGCCGAGCAGCGCGAGGGCAAAGGCGGAGGGTTCGGGAATCGGCCCGCCATGCAGCATGACTTCGTTGATGAAGAACTGGCTCGGCGCGCCCCCACCGTTGTTGAACGTGAAGATCAACTCGACCCAGCCGGGGCTGGGATCAATCGTGCCGAAGAGGGCGGAGTAATCGAGCGTGACAGTCTGCGACCGGGCCGGACTGCCATCCCAAAAGTAAAAGTTCGGCTGGGTGCCGAGGTTGTTGCCGGTGGAGCCGGTGGCAGACCAGCGCGAGTCAAAGGGTTGCGGGGACCAGCCGGAACCTTGGGCATTAATGGTCAATTCCCAGAGCTGCGAGTAGCCGCCGGTGGTGTGCGCGGGCACGGAGAAGGTGAACGACAGCAGTGTGTTGTTCATGAAGTCGCTCACGTAGCCGTGGTCCTGGAGCCGGATCGCCAGGCTCTGGTTCCAGCCGGGCTGGTTGATTTGCAGGCTCTGGCCGTAACCGGTCACCGCCCCGGCCACGAAACTGTATTTCGTGCTGTTGGCGGGGTCGGTGATGGACAAATTGTTGCCCCAGTCAATCCAGCCTTCGGCAGAACTGCCCTGCCAACTGCCAATGACCGTGGTGGCCAGTGTGACGCCCGGGGCGAACAGGACGGCGGCCAGCAGCGCGGCCAGCCGCGGAGAGGGAGATTGCGGGATCGAGGTCTTCATAAGTTTTTGGTTCGAGCGGTTGTGGAGTTCGGGGTTATTCCGCGGGACCGGGTTTCTGCAACCGGAAGAACGCCGTGCCAGCCGGCACGCCATTGGAGAGACCGCTGGCGGTGGGCAGGCCGGCGGCGGGCACCAGTGCGCTGACGCGGGCGCCCAGCGTGCGTTTCACGACGGGCTGGTTGGCGTCGTAACCGGTGTAGTAAGCGGGTGATTTGAAGGGCACGTTGGTGTTGGCGAGGTCCGCCTTGGTCGCCAGCTCGAAGCCGGTGTCGGGATAATTCCAGTGCAGCCACCACGGCTGCGCCGGGCCGGCCACCACGAGGTTCGCCGCGTCCTGTGAGACACTGGCCGTGCGCCAGACATTGGTGTTCACCGCCGCGCCGGTGGTGAAATTGGCGTTAATGGCCACGCCCGGCGACGCGACGCCGGTGTGCGAGACCGCGAGCAGGTCCACGAACTGGCCAATGGCGGTTGTGGGATTGGGTTGCACGCCATAAAGCACAACCAGCGGGTTGGCGAACTGTGCCGCCGCGTCCGCCGGAATGGTGAACGGCACCGGCGCGCCGCCGGGGGCGGTAACGGTGCCGCTGGTGGCGCTGGTGAAGGTGATGGTCCAGGCACCCGACGCGGTGGCATTGGTTTCGGTGAAGAGGACGTTGTTGGGATTGGAATTCACCAGATTGGTTTTCCACGCAAGCTGGTAGGCCACGGGCGACTGGTCCGCCGCCAGACCGGTGATCTGCAGACGGAGACTGTTCGAGGCGGTGGAGTAGTCGCTGTATTGGTCCACGGTCCCGCCGCCGATGTAGTTCAGCGGGAGGAAGAAGACGTGGAACTCATCCAGCGGCGGCGTTTTGGCGTAGTTACCCAGCGTGAACGAATAAGTCACCGGATATGAGCCGCCGACCCACGATTGGTTTTCATCTACCGTGCCAACCTGGGTGCGTTGATACTGGCTGGGGCCGGAAAAGATACGGAGCGCCGGGGCGGCCTTCTCGATCGCCATCTGCGGGGGCGGGATCGTCACGTCCGCCAGCGTGAACTGGATGTTGTCCACATACATGACGAGCCAGTTGGTGCGGCTGCCGCTCCAGTGCTTGAAAAAGACCTGCGAGATGTTGGTCCAGTTGGCACTGGGGGCGATGGGGATGTTGACGCGCGTCCAATTGGTCTGCGTCACCGGCAGCGTAAACGTGCCAAAGGTGTATTGGTTGAACGTGCTGCCGCGCGTGCCGACCTCGATGGTGGGCCAGTTGGCGCTGCCGTTGGGGTCGGTCAGCGGGTCGAAGCGCACATCGAAGGAGATGTTGGTGGCCACCGGCACGTTGTTGGCGTTGCCATTCCCGGCCAGCGGCGGGTTGATGCCGTCATAGGCGTTCATCACCACGAACTGCGGACCGCAGCAACCGCCAATCCCCGAGTCGGGATAAAACGCCTCGATACGGAGGGAGCCGGAAGCGGGATTGTTGCTGGCGTCCGAGGAGGACCAGAGCACCTGGTAGAACGCGGTGCCGAACCAGTTTTGCCAGGGCTGGCCGTTGTTGTTGGTGACCTCGTCCGCCGTGTTGAAGGCGTTCACGGTGAACAGGGTTTGCGCGGCAACAGGGCCGGCGGCAGCCAGCCCGAGGGCCAGCGTGAGCCGCAAGGTGGGGCGGGTTTTCATGGATGAGTTTGGTTTTGAGTTTTTGCGGTTGCGTTGTGAAAAAACAAAGCGGATGCGGGACCGGGCGGCGGCTCAGTAGTAAGTGTAGTAGGTGCCTTTCCACCGCCACTTCATGCGCCCCGGGTTGCGGCCCTCGACGTGGCCGTCGGCAAACAGCAGGTTCACGCCGGCAAGCTGGCTGCCGGAGGGATGCCCCTCGACGGCGCCCGCGAGCGAGGTGGCGCTGCCGATCACGCGATCGGAGAGAATGGGCACGAAACCGGCGCCCACGTCGGTCGGTTTGCCGGGCCACTGGTATTCCTCGTTGGCGTTGATGTTGGGAATGTTCATCACGCTGTTCCACTGGCGCGGGAACGAGTTGGCTTCCGTGCGCGCCCCGGAAAATCGCGGAATCCAGACATCGTGGTAAATCACCCCGAAGGTCGTGCCCGAATACTGCACCGCCACGCGCAGGTCCTCGAGATTGGCGATGTTCCGCCCGCCGGTGACGCGCGCCTGGTAGTTCGAGGTGGCCTCCTGGAGGTTGTTGGGCCGCACCGGGCAGAACCACATCGGCACCGTCAATCCGTAGCCGTCCATCCCGGTGATCATCTCGAGCGAGACATCCCACACGTTCTTGCCCGCGCTGGCGGGAATGTCGAATGACGGGAACGCCCCGCGGCCATCGTCTCCGGCATAGAGATTCACCGCGATGCCCCACTGCTTGTAGTTGGAGACGCAGTTCGCGACCTTGGCTTTGAACTTGGCGCGGCTCAACGCCGGCAAAAGCATGGCCGCGAGAATCGCGATGATGGCAATGACCACGAGCAGTTCGATCAACGTAAATGCCCGGGGGCGGTGGGGCGCGGAAATGGAGGTCATGGTTGGGGTGGGGCGGTTACGCCAGCCCACAGGGCACTCCGCGGCGGGTGGCCAATCCCCGTTGGCCGGCAACCGGCCCAAGGCCAACAGGACTGGAATCCTTTCGCGCATGGCGTGAAACTGCGGGCTGAACATGGAAAAAGGTAGCAACCCCCTGCGCCCCCGACTATACGACATTCGTCCGATGGCTGGGCGAGGGGTGTAAAACGCAATTTGCCGCCCATCCCGGAACCGCCACACCCATCCGCATGTTTGCTGCCGTTCTATTCAGCTCTGCCCTTCGTCGGCAGCCACGCCGCCTCTTGCCGTGGGGATTGGGCCTCCTGCTGCTTCACGTCGGCGCAAGCAGCGCAGCGGAGGCCGTGACCACGCTGCGCGATCTGCGGCGCGCCGTCCAATCGCAGGAACGTGCCCTCCGCGACGTGCGGCTCGAGGCCGAGGTCTGCGCGACGGACCCCGCCCGCGGTCTGTTGGCGCTGCGCGACGACACGGGCGCGGAAGTGTTGGCCCTGGACCTTGGCGGGCAAACTTTCCAACCCGGCGAGCGACTGCGCCTCATCGCCACCCATGGCGCCGTCGTCCGCCGTCGCTGGAGCCTGGCCCTGACCACCGCCCCGGTCGTGGACAACGGTGGCGTCCATTCCGTCGCCACGGCCACGGGCCGCATCCATCTGGAGGTCGGCCTGCACCCGATCCGGCTCTACTATTTCAACGTCGAAAACCCCGCCGAACTGGAAGTCCGCTACGCCGGGCCGGGCGTGCCCCCGCAGCCGATTCCCGCGCAGGCCCTCTTTCTCGAAACGGACACCAATGGCGTCCGCGCGAACGGGCTGGAGTTTTTCTGCTATGACGACACCCCGGCCTCGCTCGACCGGCTTGACCAGCAACCGCCGGTGTTCCGCGGCGTGGTCAGCCAGTTTGACATCCGCCAGCGCCGCCCCGAAGAGGACGTGGCCATGCAGTTTCGGGGCCTCCTGCGCATCGAGCAGGCCGGGGAATACACCTTCACGCTGACGTCCGATGACGGCAGCGAACTGCACGTGGGCGCCGCGAAACCGATCCTCACCCGGCTCGGCGCGGGGCCTCCGCCCCCGGCCCCGTTGCTGGCCGCGCAAGCCACGGGTCCGGCACCGGAACAAACCGGCTGGCGCACCCTCGAGGGAGTCGTGGCGTTCGCCGGCAAGACCCGGCATGGCCTCGAACTCCTCCTCCGAGACAACCACCGGACCACCCGCCTGTGGCTGGCCGATGCCGAAACCCTGCCGCCCGGCCTGCTGCTCAACGCCCGCGTCCGGGCCACCGGGGTCCACCGGGGTGTCATCAGCCTGAATGCGGACGGCGAAGCCGGCGTAATGACGGTGATCCGGCCCGAACACCTCCAACTGCTGGCGGTGGCACCGGACCAGTGGCAGCGCAACCCGGTCCTCTCCGTGGCCCGGGCGCGCGAGCTGACGAACACATCCGGTCTCGTTGTTCACCTGCGCGGCGTGGTGAACGGCCCGGCCACAAATGGCAGCTTCGCCCTCCGCGATGACACGGGCAGCCTGCTCATCGAGCCGTCCGTCAGCGGAGAGTTTGCGGTCGGCCAGCCGCTCGAGGTGCTCGGCGTGCTGTCCCCTGCCCCCGGGCTGCGCGTCACCTCCGCGATCACCCGCGCCGTCGCGAAAGACGCGAGCGCACCGCCCGTGCTGACGACGGCGGCCCAGGTGCAACAGTTGAGCACCCGGGAGGCGGCGTTGCAGCATCCGGTCGTGGTGCGCGGCGTGATCACCTGCCTGGTCGAATGGGGCGGCGCCGTCGTGCAGGACGCCACCCGCGGCGTTTTTTTCAGCTTCGAGCCGTCGTATCGCGACGGGCTCGAGCCGGGTGATTTCGCGGAAATCGAGGGCGTCACGGCGGTCGGAGATTTCGCGCCGATCATCACCGCGCGGTCCCTGCGCGTGCTCGGCTCCGGCCAGTTGCCCGAGCCGGTCCGGCCCACCTGGAACCAGTTGTTGAGCGGCAGCCTGGACGCGCAATTCGCCGAAGTGCGGGGCGTCGTCACGGAGGCGTCCGGCAACCGCATCACGCTCCTCACCGAGGGCGGCAAGATCCGCGTGGTGCTGCACGACACCGGCGAGGCGGCGCTGCGAAGGCTCCTGAACACGCTGGTCCGCATCCGCGGCTGCCTGCTGGCCGTGTGGGATGCGGACACCCGCCAGGTGCGCGTCGGCGAAATCCGTTTCCGCAATCCGACCATTGCCATTGACCAGTTGCCCATGGCGGATCCGTTTGACGCCCCGGAAAAAACCATTCCGGACCTCCTGCTCTTCGACCTCAACGCCAGCGGATTCGAGCGGGTGAAAATCTCCGGCCAGATCGTCCACGCGCGCGGCGGCGAACTGTTCCTCATGCAGGGCGAACGCGGCCTGCGTTTCCGCCTCGCCACCGACGCCCAGCTCGGCCCCGGTGACCTGGTGGAGGTGGTGGGCATCCCCGACCTCAGCGGCCCGTCCCCCCGCCTGCATGAGGCGCTGGCGCGCAAAACCGGCACCGCCCCGCTGCCACCGGCCGTCCCCTGGGCGGCCGTCGAGGCCGCCGGCAAAGCCGCCGATGCGCTGCGCGTGGAAACCGAGGCCCGGCTCATCGGCCTTCACCGCGCGGGCGCCGAATGGGTGCTGGAACTGCAGGCGGGATTACGCGCGTTCCGCGCCCGGCTGACCTCGCCGGAGAACCTGCCCGGCACCCTGCCCCTCGGCAGCCGTTTGCAGGTCACCGGCGTCTGCGCCGCGCTGACCGGCGAACGCGACGGCGACGTGGCGGGCTTCGAACTGCTGCTCCACTCGCCGACGGAGATTGTGCTCTTGCAACGCCCGCCCTGGTGGACGTTGCGCCGTCTGCTCTACATCGTCGCCTCGCTCGTCGCCGTGCTGGCCGTCGCCGCCATCTGGATCAGCCAGTTGCGCCGGCAGGTCGCCCTGCGCACCGCCCAACTCGAACGCGAACATGCCCGCCGCGAACGGGCCGAACGCGAGCACGCCCTCGAAGCCGAACGCTCCCGCATCGCGCGCGACCTGCATGACGACCTCGGCTCGAGCCTCACCGAAATCCGCGCCCTCGCCAGCCGCGGCCTGCGCGTCCCCAACGCGGACGCCCAATCCCCCATGCTCTTCCAGTCCATCGCCGAGAAATCGCGTAAACTGGTCGCCGCGCTCGACGTCATCGTGTGGGCCGTGGATCCGGAGGCCAATTCGCTGCAATCCGTCGCGGATTACCTCAGTGGCTACGCCGGCGAATACCTTGCCCACGCCGGCCTCCCGTGCCGGTTCCGCATCCCCGTCACCCTCCCGGCTGCCCGCCTCGAGGGCCAGGCCCGCCACGAACTGTTCCTGGCCGTCAAAGAGACGCTGCACAACATCGTCCAGCACGCCCAGGCCACCGGCGTGGAATTCCACCTGGCGGTGGACCACCAGGGGCTGCAGATCACCATCGCGGACAACGGTCGCGGTTTCGCGACGGACAACAGCGCCGCCGGCCACGGACTGAAAAACATCGCCCAGCGCCTGGCCCGCATCGGCGGGCAATGTCACATCGAATCCCAGCCCGGCCGCGGCACGCGCGTCCGCATCACCCTTCCGCTGGCAGAACCGGTTGCCGCGCTGACCTGAGTTCCACGTGCCTGCAAGCCGCGTGGCCGGTCGCGGCAACCATTCCTGGCCCGGCGGCTTTCCGGGTTGGATGCGCACGACGCGCAACTCGAGCGGCTCATTGCGTCCCGCATTTCGTGGGTTTCATGGGTTCCGCGGAAAATCCGGAGGCCCGGGTCTGGTTCAGCCGCCCGGCCTGAATGTCGTCCGGCGGCTGGCCGTCCAATAATTCCCCGGCATGCGCAGCGCATTTCCATTCCCGGCCCTCGTCGGCTTGCTGCTGGCCCTCACCAGCCCGTTGCGAGCTGCGCCCGGCGGAGATGCCTCGCCTGCCCAGCCCGATTGGATGTTGCGCCAGGTGATTTCCCAACCCGACAAGAAGGGGAATATCACCCTGCGAGACGCCCGGGGCCGCACATTCGCCACGATCCGTTCCACCGGTGCCGGCACCGTGGCCCGGGACGCCAGCGGACGCACATTGGGCACCGCCACCACCCAAGGCCAACGCACCGTGTTTCGGGACGCCTCCGGCCGAACGGTCTGGACGGCCACCACCATCGGACCGCAGCTCATCACCTACCGGGATGCCAGCGGACGAACCCTGGGCCGGGCAGACAGCTCCGGCCAACGCACCGTCGTGCGGGACGCCAGCGGCCGCACCCTCGGCTCTCTCCAAACGGCAGGCACCCGCTGGACGGCGCGCGACGCGCAGGGACGAACCGTCGGCACGGCCACGCGGCGCTGAAGCCGTCCCGATGCCCTGCCGACGCCCGCCACGCCGCCCCGTTTTCCCGTCCGGTTATAGTTTTGACGGTCCCCCCCTTTCGGCGTAGCGTCGCCGCCCTGTTTGCGACCGTTTTTACAGGCTGAACTATGATTGGGATGCTCATCAAAAAAGTCTTCGGCACCAAGAACGACCGGGAGGTCAAACGCCTCCGCCCCTTGGTGGAACGCATCAACGCGCTCGAGCAGGAACTCCAGCCCCTCCCGGACGAGGCGTTGCGCCAGAAGACTGCTGACTGGAAGGCCCGCCTCTCCGCCATTCAGGACAATGCCCAATTGCAGGCCGCCCTCGATGAAATCCTGCCCGAGGCGTTTGCCGTCGTGAAAAACGCCTGCCGACGCCTCACAGACCGGCAGGAAAAGGTCATGGTTCGCGGCCACGAAATCACGTGGGCCATGATCCCCTTCGACGTGCAGCTCATCGGCGGCTATGCGCTGCACAGCGGCCGCATCGCCGAAATGGCCACCGGCGAAGGCAAAACCCTGGTCGCCACCCTTCCCGTCTATCTCAACGCCCTCACCGGACGCGGCGTCCACGTCGTCACCGTGAACGACTACCTCGCCGCCCGCGACTCCGAATGGATGGGGGCCGTCTATAAGTTCCTCGGCCTGACCGTCGGTTGCATCCTGCACGACCAGCCGCCCCCGGTCCGCCGCGCCCAGTATTACTGCGACATTACCTACGGCACGAACGCCGAGTTCGGCTTCGACTACCTGCGCGACAACGGCATGGCGCTCCGCAAGGAGGAACAGGTTCAGCGCGGCCATTACTACGCCATCGTGGACGAGGTGGACTCCATCTTGATTGATGAGGCGCGCACCCCGCTCATCATCAGCGGCCCCGCCGTCCATAGCTACGACGAGATTTACACGCGGTGGAAGCCCGCGGTCGAAAACCTGGTCCGCAACCAGGAACGCCTCTGCTCCCGCTTCATTCAGGAGGCCAAAAACCTCCTCGCCAAACTCCGCGCGCCGGACGGCAAACGCCCCGAAAACGCCGACGAAATCGAACTGCACGCGGGCCTGCTCCTCTTCCGCGTCAAATGCGGTCAGCCCCGCAGCGCCGAACTCGCCCAGCTCCTCGAGGAACCCGAGAACGTCCGCCTCATGAACGCCGCCGAGTTGCGCCTCCACGCCGACCAGCGCAAAACCCAGCTCTACGCCGAAAAGGAGGAACTGTTCTTCGCCATTGACGAGAAGAGCAACGAAGCCGACCTCACCGAAAAGGGCCGCAACGCCATCAGCCCCGGCGACCCCGACGCCTTCGTCCTGCCCGACCTCGCCACCGAGATTCACAACATTGACAACGGCCCGGAAACCGACCCCCGCAAGCGCATGGAGCTGAAACAAAAGCTCCAGGCCGAATACGAGGCGCGCGCCCAGAAAATCCACGCCATCGGCCAGCTCCTCAAGGCCTACTGCCTTTACCAGAAGGACGTCCAATACGTCGTCCAAGACAACAAGGTCATCATCGTGGACGAGAACACGGGCCGCCTGATGACCGGCCGCCGGTGGAGCGACGGCCTCCACCAGGCCGTCGAGGCCAAGGAGGGTGTCGCCATCGAGCGCGAAACCCAGACCCTCGCCACCATCACCATCCAGAACTACTTCCGCATGTATGCCAAGCTCGCGGGCATGACGGGCACGGCGGAAACCGAGGCGCAGGAGTTTTTCGACATTTACAAGCTGGGCGTGCTCGTCATCCCCACCAACAAGCCCTGCATCCGCGTGGACCGCAACGACTCCGTCTATAAGACCAAGCGCGAGAAATACGCCGCCGTCCTCCGCGAGATTCAGGAAATTCACGCCCAAGGCCGCCCCATCCTGGTGGGCACCATCTCCGTCGAGGTCAGCGAGCACCTGTCCCGCATGCTGCAAAAGGCCGGCATCCCCCACTCCGTCCTCAACGCCAAGTTCCACCAGCAGGAGGCCGAGATCGTCGCCCGCGCCGGCCAGCGCGGTGCCGTCACCATTGCCACCAACATGGCCGGCCGCGGCACCGACATCAAACTCGGCCCCGGCGTCGCCGAACTCGGCGGCCTCCACGTCCTCGCCACCGAACGCCACGAGTCCCGCCGCATTGACCGCCAGTTGCGCGGCCGCTGCTCGCGCCAGGGCGATCCCGGCAGCTCGCATTTCTTCATCTCGCTCGAGGACGACCTCATGCGCCTCTTCGGCTCGGGCAAGATCGTCAAATACATGGAGCGCATGGGGCTGGAAGAGGGCCAGGAACTCGAACATCCCCTCCTCAACCGCTCCATCGAACAGGCCCAGAAGCGCGTCGAACAACACAACTTCCAGATCCGCAAGCGCACCCTCGAATACGACGACGTGATGAACAAGCAGCGCGAAGTCCTCTACGGCTTCCGCAATGAGGTCATTCACGGCGACGACGTGCGCGACCGGCTCATGGACATCATGGAGGAGGTGGTCGTTTCCAAGGTGGCCGAGTTCACCACCGCCAACCCCGAGGGAGCCGACTGGAAAATTCGCGCCCTGGCCGACTGGGTGAACCTCAACTTCCCCCTCGGCATCCCCGAAGGCGAATTCCTCAAGGCGGCCGCCGCCGCCAAGGACGCCCCCGTGCCCGGCTCCCTTTACGACGGCCTCACCCCGCAGCAGTTCGCCGTCTGCAATTTCATCACCGACGCCGTCCGCCGCGCCTATGAACTCAAGATCAGCTTCGAGCAGCCCGAGGCGCTCCAGGCGGTCGAGCGCTACACCATCCTCACCGCGATTGACAAGCTGTGGCAGGAGCACCTCTACGAGATGGACAGCCTCCGCTACAGCATCGGCCTGCGCGCCCACGGCCAGCGCGATCCGCTCATCGAATACAAGGCCGAAGCGTTCAAGATGTTCGACGAATTGATGGTCAACATCAAATCCGCCATCTGCCACAACATCTTCCGCAGCGCCTCCTCGCTGATGGCCTTCGAGAACTTCCTGCGCAACGCCCCCCAGCAAACCTTGCATCAGGACAGCAGCGCCTTCGGCACCGGAACCGGCGCGCCGCCCGTCAAGAACAAGGCCAGCGACGTCGTCAGCGAAGCCGCGCAGCAACTCGAAAAGGCCAAGCCCATCCGCACCGGCCCCAAGGTGGGCCGCAACGACCCCTGCCCCTGCGGCAGCGGCAAGAAGTTCAAACAGTGTTGCGGGAAATAGGGGCGCGGCACTTTCGCGCTCACCCCGGGGACAAGCGAGCCAGCCGGGCTGCGGCCTCGCGGCGTTTGGATGTTCCGGTCGCCCGCACGAACCGGCGCTGACGGGCTAGCTTTTCTGGCCCGACTTTACATCTCCGTCCCCCCGGTTACGAGCGGCTTTCCAAAGCCAGGCCGCCGGTTTCTCGGGTCAGCCTTGGAAGGCGCCATCCACCAGGCGGGTCAGGCCGAGGGGGTTGGCCTCGCGCAGTTCGGGCGGGAGCGCAGCATCGGGAAAGTTCTGCCAGCTCACCGGGCGCAGGAACCGCTCGATGGCGCGCGTGCCCACCGAGGTGGAACGGCCATCGGCCGTGGCCGGATACGGGCCGCCGTGCGTCATGGCGTGCGCCACCTCCACGCCGGTGGGGAAACCGTTGAAGACCAGCCGGCCGGCCTTGTGAGCGAGCCGGTCGAGCAGGTCGGCATGCGCGACCAGTTCCTCCGGCGTCGCGTGCAGGGTGGCCGTCAACTGTCCCTCCAGCCGGCGGGCCGCCGCCAGCATTTCCGCGGGCGAGGCGCACTCCACCACGAGCGTCGAAGGGCCAAACACTTCTTCCATCAGGTCGTGCCGACTCAGGAATGTCCCCGCGTCCGTCACCAGGAGCGCCGCACCCGCCCGGGTGTTCCCGGGGCCGGGGTCGGCCTCGGCCTGGGCTACGCGGCGCACGCCCGGCACCTGCGCGAACTTCTCCACGCCTGCCCGATAAGCCGCGCACAAGCCCGCCGTGAGCATCGTGCCCGGGGGTGTCGCGGCGATCAGGTTTGCCAGTTTGGTGATGAACTTTTGCGACCCCTCACCCGCCGCGACAAAAACGAGGCCGGGGTTGGTGCAGAACTGGCCGACGCCCAGCGTGACGGAGGCATGCAGGCCGACGGCAATGTCCTCCGCCCGTTGGGTGAGCGCGCCGGTCATCAGGAATACGGGGTTGATGCTGCCCATTTCGGCATAGACCGGAATCGGCTCAGGCCGCGCCGCCGCCGCGTCCATCAACGCGCGGCCGCCGGAACGCGAGCCGGTAAAGCCCACCGCCTTCACGAGCGGATGCTTCACCAGCGCCAGACCGAGGTCGCGTCCCTCGCCGTAGAGCATGGAGAACGTGCCCTCCGGGGCACCGCACTCGCGCACAGCCTGCTGGACAAGCAGTCCGACCATTTCCGAGGTTCCAAGGTGGCCCTGATGAGGTTTGACGATGACCGGACAACCCGCCGCGAGGGCGGAGGCGGTGTCGCCCCCGGCCACCGAGAAGGCGAGCGGAAAGTTGCTGGCGCTGAACACCACCACCGGCCCGAGCGGAACCATCATCGAACGCAGGTCCGGCTTCGGAAGCGGCTTGCGCTCGGGGTCGGCGTGGTCAATCCGCGCCCCCGCGAACAGCCCGTGGGCCGCCGCCGCGCCGTAAAAGCGCAACTGGAAGCACGTGCGCGCCAGTTCCCCCTGCAATCGCGCCGCCGGCAGCGCCGTCTCCTGGCCCGCGCGATCCACGATGGCCGGCGCGTTGGCCTCCAGCAGTTCTGCGATGCGCTTCAACAACGCCTCACGCTGCGGGCCGCTCCAGCGGCGCAAATTCAGAAACGCCTCCGCCGCAAGCTGCGCGGCCGTTTCGACATCCGCAGGGGTGGCCCAGTAGAATTCCGGGCCGATGGCCGCGCCGGTGGCAGGATGAATGGCCGGTCTGGCGCGGCCCGCTTTGACGGCGCGGCGCTGTCCGATGATGGAGAGACCCTCGAGTTTCATGGGCTGCATGGTAAAGGAATCAACCCTGGCGGGAAACGATTGGGCGCGCAGTTCTTGCCCGTGTCCATCCGTGGCTGGACATCAGACCTTGGGCCGGGTTGTCAAGGCCGTCCGGAGCGTGGCCAGGGCGGCCCGGCGCTCCGCGCCAACCAGCACGCAGCGCGGCGGGCGCACGCGCTCATGGCCCATGCCGACTTCCTGCTGCACGAGTTTGATGAGTTGCACGAACTTGGGCACCGTGTCCATCCGCAAGAGCGGCAGGAACCACCGGTAAAGCGTGTCCGCTTTCTTCGTCTCGCCGCGCAGGGCGTAGCGGTAAAGCGCCACCGATTCGCGCGGGAACGCATTTACGAGGCCGGCGATCCAGCCCGTGGCCCCCGCGCGGACACCCTCGACGATCAGATCGTCCACACCAACGAACAGCGCCAGGCGGTCGCCGCACCGGGCCTTCAAGGCCGTGATGCGGCGCACATCGGCACTCGATTCTTTCACCGCGTGCAGGTTGGCGTGGGCGTCCGCCAGCTCGGCAATTTGTTCCGGCAGGAAATCCGTTTTGTAGGACACCGGGTTGTTGTAGAGCATGCACGAGAGCCGGGTGGCGCGGAGGACGGGCTGGAGATGCGCCTTCATCTCGCGCCAGTCGCTGGAATACACGTAGGGCGGCAACACCATCAGGCCGGCACAACCCGCGTCCGCGGCGGCCTTGGCGAGGTCCACGGCCTCGAGCGTGCTCAAGGAGGCGATGCCCGCCACCACCGGCGCCCGTCCGCCAAGGGCGTCCACCAGCGTCTTGAGGATCTCCACCTTCTCGTCAAAGCGCAGCGTGGCGCTTTCGCCGAGGGATCCCAGCGCGACGACGCCGGTGCAGCCGTGATCCACGAGCCATTGCGCGTGTTTCGCGAGGAACACGTGGTCCACGCTGTAGTCAGCCCGGAACGCCGTGGTCATTGCGGGGATGACGCCCGTCCATTTCATTTTCATGTCGTTATGCTTTCGTTGGTTGGTTCGCCGTGATCAAAGCCCTGACGCGGGCGGGAAGCACCGGTGGCCGCACCGATTCCATGCCCCAGCCCAAAAGGTGTTGGGCCGCCGCGCCACACACGCGACCCTGGCACGCCCCCATGCCGCAACGCGAGAGCAGTTTGGCCTCCCGCCAGTTGCGGAAGGGCTTCACGCAACCGAGCGGCACGTCTTCGCAGCGGCAGAGGAACGTCTCGTCCTTGGCGAGGGTCTTTAATTCTCCCCGCAGGGTGTAGGCCGTGGCCAGCGCGGCACGGAAGGCGTGCCAGACATTCCGCTGCGCAAACAGCGCCTCGGCCCGGGCCGGCTGGCCAGCGGCGGCATAGCCCGCAATCTGTCCTTCCGTCAGCGCGCACTCGGCACCGCCGATGCCGGTCGGTTCGCCGGCGCAATAAACATCCGCTACGGTCGTGGCCTGCCACGAGTTCACACGCACAAACCCCTCCGTCAGCGCGCAACCGAGCAGGAGCGGCAGTTCCACGTTGGGCACCAGATGGAAGCTGCAGGCCAGCACGTCGCAGTCTTCGGTCCACGTCCGGCGGCCATCGGTCAAGGTCACGCAGCGCACCCGGGCGTCGCCTTCGGCCTTCACCGGCCAGACGCCGCAACGGAAAGGCACGCCCCACAGCCGCGTCTTGATGCCGAGGCCCTGCGCGATCTTCGCCGGATGGCGCAGCAACCGGAGGCCGAATTCCACGATGCGCCCCAGCGGCGCCTGTTCGGCGACGGAAACGATCTTGGCGCCGTGCTGCTGCAAGCCATCCGCCACCGCGAGCAGCAACGGCCCGGTGCCGCACACCACGATGCGTTGACCCGCGATGGGCCAGCCGTTTTTTACCAGCGCCTGCAAGCCGCCGGGGCCGATGACGCCCGGCAGCGTCCAGCCCGGGAAGGGCAGGAACAACTCCCGCGCGCCGGTGGCCAAAATCAATTTTTCCCAGCCTATCTCGCGCGCCCCGTCCGAATGCTCGGCCAGAAGCCAGTTCGGTTGCGGCACGGCCACCACGCTGGTGCGGTCCAGCACGGTCACGGCGGACTGGCGCAACCGCGCGAGCCATCGCCGCGCCTCGGGGTGCTTCGGCTGCGCCTGTCCCCCGCGCCAGATTTGGCCGCCGAGCCAGGGCGTGTCCTCTACGAGGGCCACGCGCCGACCGCCTTCCGCCGCCGCGCATGCCGCCGCGATCCCGGCCGGACCGGCGCCAACCACCACGACTTCAAATTGGAGGCGGGGGTCAGACATCGGTGCGCACCTCCATTCCCGGCTCGCACAACGTCTGGCAACTGCGGCCGTGCGCCCGACCATTGATGGTCACCCGGCATTCCATGCAAATGCCCATCCCGCATAGCGGCCCGCGCGATTCATTCGCAACGGAACGGCGAAAGCGCGGCTCTCCGGCCAGAGCGATGGCCGCAGCCACAATGGTTCCCGCCGGGACGGAAACCATCTGCCCGTTGACGCGAAGCCGGATCCGGTCACTCATGCGGGGCGTCTCCTTTCGCGAAGCGCGCCGGTGCAAAGGGCGCGGCGGCAATCGCCGTTGGCCGGTTCAGCAGCAGGTCCGCGAGCAGCCGACCCGTGCCGAGCGAGGTGGTGATGCCCAGGCCTTCGTGGCCCGTCGCGAGCCAGATGCGGTCGCTCACCACGCTGGGGCCGATGAGGGGCAGTTTGTCCGGCGTGGCAGCGCGATGACCGGTCCACGTGCGAACGGCCGGGAGTTCACCCAGCCCTGGCAGATATTCGAGGGCGCGTTGCAGCATGCGGTTCAGGATTGGCTGGTCCACCGCGTGGTCCTCGGCGTCGAACTGCCGCGAGGAGCCGATCAACATCTGCCCCGTGACACGCGGCTGGATGTTGAAGGCAACCGAATCCCGGCCCAGCGAATGCGCGCTCTTGAGGTAGCCGAGTTCAACGAGCTGGTGGCGCACGAAACCCGGCGCGCGATCGGTGATGACCAGATGCCCCTTGCGTTTGCGCACGGGCAGGCCGGGAGTCAGTTCCGGCGCCCACGGCCCGGTGGCGCTGACGGAGCGGCCGGCGGCGAGGCGGGTGCCATCGGACAATTCCACGCCGCCCTCGGGCAGCAATGCTTTCACGGCCACGCCGGTGCGAAGTTCTGCGCCGGACTCTCGCGCCCGTTCCAGCAAGAATTGCGCGGCGCAGGGCGGATAAATCACCGCATCGTCCATGACGCGCAACCCGCCCGCCAGACCGGGGCGGAGATTCGGCTCGGCCCTGGCCACGTCGGTGCCGTCAAGCACCTCCACGCGCACGCCGCGCCGCTCGTAAAACTTCTGTTTGCGATGCACCTCCGCCATCTCCTCGTCATCCGCCGCCACCCAGAGCGTGCCGCAGGCGTCGAACTCGACCTCGGGCGGCAGTTGGGACCACAGTTCGTGCCACAACTGGCGTGACCAGTTGGTCAGCGCGAACTGCGCCTCGGAATCGTCCATCACCACGATGTGGCCCATGCCCGCCGCCGTCGTGCCACCACCGATGCCGCCGCGCTCGAGCACGAGCGTGCGCAGGCCGCCGCGGGCACATTCAAGCGCGCAGGCCGCGCCCACGATGCCCGCGCCGACGATGATAATGTCCGGGTTATGACTCACGAGCGGATGCCCCAGCAGAAGGGATCTTTTTCATCCAGCAACAGGGTGGCCTCGGCGTTGACAAAGGCGGTGCCCGCAATGACGGGAGCCACCCTGCCCGCTGCACGGTCCAGCCAGGTGTAACGCCCTGCGAACGTGCTGCCGATGATGCTTTCCTGAATCCAGATGTCGCCCTCGGCCAGCTTTCCGTCGGCGGCGAGGCAGGCCAGTTTGGCGCTGGTGCCGGTGCCGCACGGGGAACGGTCGTAGGCCTTGCCGGGGCACTGGACGAAGTTGCGCGAGTGCGCGCCGACCGTGCTGGGCGGTCCGAAGAGTTCGATGTGGTCCACCTCGGGAAAGCCCTGCGCGTTCACCGCCTGCCGGACGCGCCAGCAGTAATCCGTGAGCGCCTCGACATTCCCCAGGGTCAGCGGCTGGCCATGCTGTTCGACGAGGAAAAACCAGTTGCCGCCCCACGCGACGTCGCCCGTGACCGGGCCGATCCCGGGCACCTCCACCGTTACGGCCGTTCTCGCACGCCAGCTTGGGACGTTGGCCACGGAAACCCGCCCATCCGGGTGCAGGGTGGCAGTGATGATGCCGACGGGGGTTTCAATGCGGTGTTCGCCCGGCTGGATGCGGCCGAGGTGGGCCAGCGTGACAACCAGCCCGATGGTGCCGTGCCCGCACATGCCGAGGTAACCGACGTTGTTGAAGAAGATGACGCCCGCCGCGCAACTCTTGTCCTGCGGCTCGACGAGCAACGCCCCCACCAGCACGTCCGAACCGCGGGGTTCGTTGACGACGGCGGAACGGAAGGCGTCGAACTCGCGCTGAAACCGGTCGCGGCGCTCCGCGAGGGGACCGGCACCGAGGTCGGGACCGCCCGAGAACACGACGCGCGTCGGCTCGCCGCCCGTGTGCGAATCCAGGATGGTGACCTTGCGCATGGACTTTTGGAACAGCCTGCCTTTGCTCCGGTGGCCCGTCTTGTCGCTTCACGCAGTGCCCGCTAACTTTTTGGCACAACCGCGCCTGCCCATGACGCCCATCCAGCTTCAGGACGAACTGTTTGCCCAGCTTGCCGAACCGTTCACCGGCGAGGCATTGTTCGACCGCCTGCCCGACCTGGTGTTTTTCCTCAAGAACGCGCGGGGGGAATATGTGGTGGTGAATCAAACGCTGGTCGAACGCTGCGGCCGGGCGCACAAGCGTGAGTTGCTGGGGCGGCGTGCGGATGAAGTGTTTCCCGCGCCCTTGGGGGCGAGCTACCGCGCGCAGGACGAGAGCGTGCTGCGGCTGGGCCGGCCCATCCTCAATCAGTTGGAGTTGCACTTCTACGCCGTCGGCGGACGCGGCTGGTGCCTGACAAACAAGCTGCCGCTGCGCGGACGGCATGGCCGTGTCGTGGGGCTGATGGGCATCTCGAGGGATTTGCAGTCGGCCAACGAGCGGGGGGCGGACTACTCGGCGGTGGCGGCGGCGGTGCGGCACCTTCAGACGCATTTCGCCGAGCCGCTGCGCGTGGGGGAACTGGCTGCGCGGGCGGGGTTGTCCGCCTACCAGTTCGAGCAGCGCATCCGGAAAATCTTTTCGCTCACCGCCGGACAGCTCATTCAGAAGACGCGGATGGAGGCCGCCGTGCAACGACTGCGCGACACAAATGAGGCCATTGCCACTATCGCGCTGGAGTGCGGCTACTCGGATCAAAGCGCGTTCACACGCCAGTTCCGGAAAACGCTGGGAATGTCCCCCTCGGACTATCGTGCCGCTGGCGGCGGAAATTGGTAAGCCCCCCCGCGGCCCGCCGGGTTTCCGCTGAAGGGAATGCGGAAAAGGCTTCAAATTCGGGCGGCAAAGAAACAAAAAACGGCCGCAGACGGCTGGAAACCAGCAGCACTGCGGCCGGGGAAATTGGTTGCGGGGATAGGATTTGAACCTATGACCTTCAGGTTATGAGCCTGACGAGCTACCGGGCTGCTCCACCCCGCGTTCCGGGACGCCCAACGTAGCGGATTCCTTTCCCGCTTCGCAAGGGGCAAGTTGGATATTTTCGGCGCGCGGGCGCTTGCGAAATGCGCGCAATGGGTGAACTGTCCCGCCACGCATTTCAGCCATGACCCAAAACCTTCCTTCCGACTGGGACGCCCTCGTGATCGGCGCGGGGCCGGCGGGGTCGAGCGCGGCGACAATTCTCGCCGGGCACGGCCACCGTGTGCTCGTGCTCGAACGGGAAAAGTTTCCCCGCTACCATGTGGGCGAGTCGCTCATTCCCTTCACCTTCCAGCCGCTCGAACGGCTCGGGCTGATCCCGCGCATGAAGGCCTCGCACTTCCAGAAAAAGTTCAGCGTGCGGTTTGTGCAGCCCGACGGCAGCGCCAGCCAGCCGTTCTATTTTTTCACCCGTTACGATCGCGACACGGTCGCGCAAACGTGGCAGGTGCTGCGGAGTGAGTTTGACGAGATGCTGGCCAACCACGCCCGCGCCACCGGCGCCACCGTGCTCGAGGAAATCTCGGTGCGCGAACTGCTCTACGACGACGCCCGGCCGGACCGCGTCATCGGCGTGCGTGCGGAAACCGCGGACGGGGCGATTCGCGAGTTCCACGCTCCCATCACGCTGGATGCCTCGGGCAAGGAAAGTTTCAGCGCGGTGCGTCACGGCTGGCGCACTCGAGATCCATATCTGAACAAGGTGGCAGTCTGGACCTACTATCGCGGCTCGAAACGCGAGCCGGGCATTGACGAAGGCCAGACCACCGTGGCGATGCTCCCCGAGAAGGGATGGTTTTGGCACATCCCCCAACACGATGACATGGTCAGCGTGGGGGTGGTGGCGGAGGGCAAATACCTAACGCGCGGCGGGGTCAAACAACCCCAGGCCATCTTCCAGCGCGAGGTCCATGAGAACGCCTGGATTCGGGACCACCTTTCCGTGGGCCAGCAGGTGGGGCCTTACTACCTGACCAGCGAATACACCCATCACTCGCGGCACTGCTATCAGGAGGGACTGCTCCTCGTGGGAGATGCCTACTGCTTCCTCGACCCGGTCTTCAGCAGCGGGCTGATGCTGGCCCTGAAAAGTGGAGTGCTCGCCGGCGACACCGTGCATGACGCCCTGGTGACGCGCGACTTTTCGCCGGAACGCTTCACGACCTACGGCGCGGCCATGCGCCAGGGCATCGAGAACATGCGCAAACTCGTCTATGCCTTCTACAACCCGAATTTCTCATTCAAGGACGTCATCATGAAATACCCCGCGCTGGCGGACGACATTACCGACTGCCTCTCGGGGGACGTGAACAAGGATTTCAGCCGGTTGTGGTCGGCCATCGGCGAGTTCTGCCCCTTGCCGGAGAATCTGCCCCTGGGCGGCCCGCAGCGCCGCCGCGCGAACGTATTGCAAGCGGCTTGAAACCCGGAGCCGCCTGGCTTTCCCTGTGCGCCATGCGCCGCAGGGCGGCCATTTCAGGCAATGAACCTCCTCCAACTCACTCCCGGGGCAGGCGCCATGTATTGCGGCAACTGCCTCCGCGACAACGCACTGGTGGCGGAACTGCGACGGCAGGGACACGCGGTGACCATGGTGCCGCTCTACCTGCCGCTTACCCTCGATGAGGAGAACCAGAGCGCGGGCACGCCGGTCTTCTTTGGCGGCATCAGCGTTTACCTCGACCAGAAACTCCCGTGGTTCCGCGCCATGCCCCACTTCGTTCGGCGTCTGCTGGCCAGCGAGGGCCTGCTCCGCCGCGCTGCGGGGCGGACCGCGAAAACCCGCGCCGCCGACGTGGGCGATCTCATGCTCTCCATGCTGCGGGGCGAGGAGGGCAACCAGGCCCGTGAACTGGATGAACTGCTCGGCTGGCTGAAACGCCAGCCGCACCCGGACGTCGTCACCCTTTCCAACGCCCTGCTCCTCGGCCTCGCACGCCGACTCAGGAGCGAACTCGCCACCCGGATCGTCTGCACCCTCCAAGGCGAGGACGGCTTTCTCGACGCGCTGCCCGCCCCGCATCGCGACGAGGCCTGGCGGTTGCTACGGGAGCGCGCCGCGGACGTGGACCTGTTCATTGCCCCGAGCCGTTATTTCGCCGGGGTGATGACCCGTCGGCTGGGCTTGGATCCGGCGCGCGTGCGGGTCATTCCCAACGGATTAAACCTCGAGGGCTACGACCAACCCCGCTGGACGGGCGGCGGTGGCGCGCTGGTGCGCGACGATGGCTCGGCAGTTGCGCGGCCGCCCGCCCCCGTCCTCGGCTACTTGGGCCGCATGTGCCGCGAAAAGGGCCTCGACACCCTGGTCGAGGCCTTCATCGAATTGAAACGCCGCGACCGTGTCCCCCGGCTCAAACTACACATTGGCGGCGGCTGCGGACCGGGCGACGAACCGTTTGTCAAAGAACAGCGCAAACGGCTGGCCGCGGCGGGGTTCATCGGGGAAACGCAGTTTGTTCCCAACCTGAGCCGTGCCGAGAAAATCGCGTTCTTGCAGGGGCTGACGGTGTTCTCCGTGCCGGCGGACTGCGGCGAGGCGTTTGGATTGTATGTGCTGGAGGCGTTGGCGGCCGGCGTGCCGGTGGTGCAACCCCGGGTCGCCGCCTTTCCGGAAATCCTTGAGGCCACCGGCGGCGGCGTGTTGTGTGAGCCAGGCAGCCCCAAAGCCCTGGCCGACGCCATCGAAGAACTGTTGCTGCACCCCGACCGCGCCCGCGCCCTGGGCGAACAGGCCCGCCGCGCCGTGCGGGAACGCTTCAGCGTCGAGGCAATGGCGGATGAAGTTGTGCGGGCCTACGCCGGACTGGTATTGGGTCCGTCCAAATAGAACCGGGCAGCCGCCCAGGTCGAATGGCCGGCGAACAACGGTTCCCCTCCCCATCTTGCCCTCCCCCGCCCGTCTGAATAACTCTCGTTTCAGGCCTGACTTTCAAATTGAGTTTTGGCCAGGTCCTGCTATTTGTATGGGCCTGTCCGCCCGGCCCGGCAGGGGTTCGGGCGGAAATTTTTCCTGCCGCGTCCAAGGCAGGCGGGCGTGCGACACCCATTGTCCGCCCGGTCCGATACCAAATGCCAGTTTGCCGCTACGCTTTTATGTCCAAACGGAAAGCCCCGAAGCCGTCCAAACCCGCGCCCGCCAAACGCCCCGCTGCCAAAACCCCGGCTCCCCAAGCCAAGTCCTCCGCCAAACGGGAAACCCACCCTGCAAAAAAGGATGACGCGGCCCGGTCTGCCAAGCCCAAGCCCGCCCAACCGGCATCCCCGCAATCTTCGCCAGCTCCTGCCGGCGCACCGGTGCCGCCCGGTTCGCCGGCCGCACCTGGAGGGCTGGTCCCCCTGAATGGCAGCCCTATGGGCGAAGGCGGCGGCAAGCCCGACTTGAACGAGACCATTCAATCGCTGGTCCAACTGGCCCGCGAGAACGGCTACCTCAGCTACGACGACATCAACGACCTGCTGCCCGAGGGCCTCTCCCCCGAGGAACTGGACGAGGTGCTCACCAAGCTGCGCGGTCTCGACATTGAAATCATGGACCAGGCGGAGGCCGAGCGCGCCAAACCCGCCCCCACGCAGGAGCAGCCCGAGGAGGACGAAGACGCCCGCCTCGACATCCTGGACGACCCCGTCCGGATGTATATGAACCAGATGGGCAAGGTGCCCCTGCTCACCCGCGAACAGGAGGTTGAAATCTGCAAGCGCATCGAAACCGCCGAACTCGAAATGAAGCGGATCGTTTACAGCTTCGGGTTCGCCGCCAAAGAGCACATCGCCATCGCCGAAAAACTCCTCTCCGAGCCGCCCAAGGAACGCTTTGACCGCGTGGTGGTGGACAAGAAAATCCCCAACCGCGATGGACACCTCAAGGACCTCCGCGCGCTGATCAAGAAGGTCCGCGCCCTGGACATGGCCGTGGACGAGAAATTCCTCAACTGGCAGCGGCTCACCGTCAAGGCACGCAAGGACCGCGCCCAGAAGGAATTCCTCAAGGCCGACAAAAAGCTCCAGGAGCTGTTCCCCAAGTTCTACTACAAGCAGAAGGCCCTCGAGGAGATGATCGTGGTCGCCGGCAACATCCACGAGAAGTTCCAGATGAGCCTGCGCGTCATTGACGACCTGGAGCGTCAACGCAAGTCGCCCGAACTTCAGGCCGCCATCAAGGCCGAGCAGGCCAAGATCGCCGCCCTCGAGCAGCTCGTTCGCATGCCGCGCGAGCAATTCTACCAGGCCTTTGCCGACCTCAAGAAGGCCGCGGACGAGGCTCACAAGGCCAAGACCCACATGGCCGAAGCCAACCTGCGCCTCGTGGTTTCCGTGGCCAAGAAATACACCAACCGCGGCCAGTCCTTCCTCGACCTCATCCAGGAGGGCAACATCGGCCTCATGAAGGGCGTCGAGAAGTTTGAATACCGCCGCGGTTACAAATTCTCGACCTACGCCATTTGGTGGATTCGCCAGGCCATCACCCGCTCGATCGCGGACCAGGCCCGCACCATCCGCATCCCGGTCCACATGATCGAGATCATGAACAAGCTCTGGCGCGCGCAGAAGCACCTCACCCAGGAACTGGGCCGCGAGCCAACCCCCGAGGAGCTCGCCGACGAGATGCACATGCCGGTTTCGCGCATCAACTCGCTGCTCAAGATGGCGCAGCAGCCCATTTCCCTGCACGCTCCCGTCGGCGACGATGGCGACGTCAGCGTGGGCGACTTCATCGAGGACAAGAGCGCGGAAAACCCCTCCGACGTCACCAGCTACAGCCTGCTCAAGGAAAAGCTGGCCGACGTGCTGATGACCCTCACCGAACGCGAGCGCAAGATCCTGGAAATGCGCTTCGGCTTGGTGGACGGCTACGAGCGCACCCTCGAGGAAATCGGCAAGATGTATAACGTCACCCGCGAACGCATCCGCCAGATCGAGGCCAAGGCGCTCCGCAAGCTCCGCCACCCCACTCGCGTCCGCCATCTCCAGGGCTTCCTCGACGGCGAGGAGGATTTCGCGTTGTAACGCGGCGCCGGGGCGCAACCCAAACCGGCTGCTCCGTCCGCCCAAACGGGCGGGCGCGGCGGGTTCACCGCTGCGCGCTACGCCGCCCCCGCCAGTTCGCGCTCCGTCTTGAGCCGCAACTGGCCGCACGCGGCGTCAATGTCGTGGCCCTTCTCCCGACGCAGGGTGGCGGTGACGCCACGCTCCTGCAGCCGGGCCAGAAACGCCTCCTGTTCCCGCTCGGCGGGACGCTGCCACGGCAGTCCCTCGACGGTGTTGTAGGGAATGAGGTTCACCTTCGCATGCAGCCGCCGGGCCAGCGCTGCCAGCGGGGCGGCCTGGTCGGGGGCGTCGTTGACTCCGGCGATCAGGATGTATTCGAGCGTGATCATCCGGCCCTTGCGCCGCTGGTATTCGTCGCAAGCCTCCGCCAGCGCCGCCAACGGGTATTTCCGGTTCACCGGCATGATGCGTTCGCGGACGGCGTCGGTGGCCCCGTGCAGGGAGATGGCCAACCGGAACTGCTCCGGTTCCGCCGCCAGCCGCCGGATTTGCGGCACCAGCCCGCTCGTGGAGATCGTGATCTTCCGCGCGCCGATGCCTCCACCCCAGGGCGCGTTGAGAATCCGCAGGGCCGCGAGCAGATTGTCATAATTCGCCAGCGGCTCGCCCATGCCCATGATGACGAGGTTGTTGACCGTGCGGGAGGCGAGGACGGGGCGGTGGGGGCCGGCGGCCGCGCTGCCAGGCGTCGCCCCTTCCGCGCGATCTGCGGAGCGCGCCGCCCGCTCCACCGCGAGCACCTGGTCCACGATTTCCTCGACACGCAGGTTGCGTTTCCAGCCCTCCAGCCCGCTCGCGCAAAACTTGCACCCGTAGGCGCAGCCGACCTGCGTGGAGACACACAGCGTATGCCGGTCGCTCGCCTCCCCATACAGCGCCGGATTCGCGGGGATCAGCACACTCTCGATCAGCGCATGGTCCGCCAGCCGCCAGAGGAACTTCTGCGTGGTGTCGCGCGCCCCCTGGCAGCGGACCAGTTCCAACGGATGATGCGCAAACTCCTGTCGCAGCTTTTCCCGCAGCCCCCGGGGCAGGTTGGTCATCTGCTCCCAGTCAGTGGCAAAGCGGCGGTAAATCCAGTCCAGCACCTGCCCGGCGCGATAGGCCGGCTCACCCCAACCCGCCAGCCGCGCCCGCAATTCCGGCTCGGTCACCGCTTTGATGTCCAGCTTCACGCGCCTCTTGTAGCAGTCGGCAGCGAGGCCGACCAGAACAGCCTAAACCACCTTGCCCGGGAGCGGGCCAGCCACCTGACGGACGCGCCAGCGCCGGCCTTCGCCCCGCTCAGGAAAAATGCTCATAGCCCCCCCCGGTAAAAGCGCGGACGCCAAACTCATCCCGTAACCGCAGCCCCGGCTCAGCGGTGATCTTGCCGACGCACGTCAGCCGCAGCTTCGGGAAAGCGTGCTTCCAATCGTCCTTCAGCCGCACCGCATCCCGCGCGGCCACGGCAAAGAGCAGCTCGAAATCCTCGCCATCCGTCAACGCGGCCAACAGCGGCGGCTTGGCGCTGGAACTGTCCCGCGCGGCAGTCTTGGCCGCGCGGCTGACCGGGATCGTGTCGGTGCCCAGTTCCGCCCCCACGCCGCTGGCCCGCAGGATGTGCCGCAAATCGCCCGCCAGGCCGTCGCTCAGATCAATCATCGCGTGCAGTTTGAAGTGTTCCACCAGCCAGCGTGCCTCGGCCAAACGCGGCTCGAAATCAAGATGCTTGCCCGCCAGCGACCCGCCCAGTTCGCCGGTGACAAACAACGCGTCGCCCACCCGTGCGCCGGACCGCAACACGGCACGCCCCTTCGGCACGTGGCCCAGCAGGGCAATCGAAAGAAACAGCCGTTCCGGGTTGGTGGTGGTTTCGCCCCCGACAATGGCCACGCCATGCGCGCGGGCCAGTTCGCTCAGACCGGCATAAATCCTCTCCACTCGCCCTGCGTCGTAATCGCGGGGCAGCCCGAGCGTCACCACGGCGGCATCCGGCGTTCCGGCCATCGCGGCAACGTCGCTGAGGCAACGGGCCAGCGCCTTGCGGCCCACCTTTTCCGGCGGCGTGTCCGAGGTGAAATGAATCCCCTCCACCACCGCGTCGGTTTTGAAGAGCAGATGCCGGTCAGGCGCGCCCGCGTCCAGCAAGGCGCAGTCGTCGCCGGGGCCGACGACGACCCGGGCGTTGGCGGGCAGCGCAGCGGTAAGCCGTTCGATGAGGGCGAATTCCTTCATGGCACCTGGTCCGGTGGCGGCAGTTCGCTGAAGAACAGCAGCGCGAAGTTGCAGGCGTTGAACGCCGCGTGGCACGCGATGGGAGCCAGCAGATTGCCGGTGCGCCGGTAGAGCAGCGTCAACACCACCGACAGCAGCAGCAGCGGCAGGAACGTCAGCTTGTTGAAATGGATCAGCGCGAACACCAGCGACGAACCCCACAGCGCGATGCCCGGCGTCGTGAACCGGCGCAACGTGGGATACGCGATGCCGCGAAACAGCATTTCCTCCGCGAGCGGAGCCAGGACCACGGTGACGCCCGCCAGCGCCAGGCGATGCGGCCAGGACTCGGCGAGGCGCACGATGAGGACGGCGGTCTGCTGCGGCAGCTCCCAGCCGAACTGCCGGGCAATGGCGGACAGGGCAAAGTTGAATCCGATGCCCAGCGGCACACAGGCGAAGGCCACCGTCAATCCGATCCCGAGCGCGTGCCCGGCGCGACGGTTCAAGCCGAATGCCTCGCGCAACCGCCCGCCCTCCTGCCGCACGAAAAACCAGACCAGCGGCAGCGTCGCCCCCTGGAAAAACAGCGCGTTGATTACCATGGCCGACACCGAGGGTGGCGGCGTTGGCCCGAGGCCGCGCTGCGCCAGCCCGGTCAACGCCAGCGCCGCGTAGAAGCAGACCAGCAGGGAGAAGAACCGCGCCCGCAACCGCCCCTCCGGCCAGCGTTGCAGCAGGATGACCAGCGCCCCGACCAGCGCGGCAAACGCCGTCCCCGTCTCGAGGTAAAACCAGGCCGGCTCGAGCGTGGTCGGGCCGGGCTGATAGCGCGCCCAGAGTTGCACCACCTGCCCCAGCAACGAGCCGGCGAGCAGGCTGCCGAACAGCCGGCCCACCGTGTCGAGGCTCCAGATTTTGTCGGGCAACACGCGCCGACGCTAGGCCAACGCCGCGGCCCGCCCAAGTGAAAAGGCGGAGGGCCTCCTATTCCCGTTCCCAACCCTGGGAAGTCCACGATGGAAAAAGCTTCCAGCCGCCTCTTGGGGAGTCGAACTGGTCTCAGTAGTCGAGCACTGGCACCCCGCCCCAATCGTGAATCGCCGAGTCTCGCGTTACCAGGACTAACCGGTGGCACAAGGCGGCGGCGGTGATGAGTTGGTCGGCGGGGTCTTCGGTGCGAAGCCCCTCGCAAGCCAGCCCGCAGGAACGCACGGCAATCTCCGGCGTAATGGAAAGCGTGGTTACGTTGCGGGCCAACGCCCGTTCAATCCACTCGCCGATGGGCAGGGTGGTTTCAAACTTGCCCGTCTCCTCCGCTTTGCAGATTTCCCACAGCGAGATGTCCAGCAGGTAGAGCGGAGTGTCCTTGCGCGCCAGGAAGGCGGCCGACGGCTTGAGCTTTTTGCCCTGGGCCAGCCACTTCCAGGCGTTGGTGTCCAGCAAATGCATTCAGGCCGCCACCTTCCAAGTCACGACCGGCTTGCCCGCATCCTTGCGCACGGTTCCCGCAAGACAGCCATAAAGCGCATGGCTGGCGGTTTTGCGCGTCAGCAGGTATTCGCGCCCCTTGCGCCGGATGGTCACGGTCTCCCCGCGATCGGCGGCGTCAAAAACGCGATTGGGGTTGCGATACAACGTGGTGGCCAACGCTTCCATCATACGGAGCGTATGATAAGTCCGACTATGAACCTGTCAACGCACTCGGTAAAGAAGGCCGGCAAGCAAAGCACCCAGAACCGGACGACTTTCTCCTGAACTGCGGTTGGTTGCGCAAATTTGAAACCCCCGGCAGCCAAGCGACCGCCGCCAGCATTATCATGCCCGGATTTGAGGCCAATCGGACGGCAATGATTTGCCTTGGCCCCCGCACCCGCCGCTTGCCAAGCGGGGGGCCGGTCCTAGACTTCGCCCCATTCGGCATGGCCTACGCGCTCATCATCCTCGCCGCCTATCTGCTCGGGTCCATCCCCACCGGCTATCTCGTGGCCCGGGCGCGCGGCATTGACATCCGGACCGTCGGCAGCGGCAACATCGGCGCAACCAACGCCTTTCGCGTGCTCGGGCCGGCCGCCGGCTCCGCCGTGCTGCTGGCCGATGCGTTGAAAGGTTTCGCGGCCAGCTACTGGCTGATTCCCGCGCTGCAACTGGCCGGAGTCGCCGCCCACAACGACATCACCGAGCGGGTCGTGGCCGGGTTCGCGGCGATCCTCGGGCACACGTTCACCTGCTGGCTGCGGTTCAAGGGCGGCAAAGGTATCGCCACCTCCGCCGGCGTGTATTTTGCCGTGGCGTGGCCGGCGGCGGCCATCGCGCTCGGCTCGTGGATCGTGGTGTTTCTGGCGACGCGCTACGTCTCGGTGGCCTCGATCGTCGCCGCCATCGCCCTGCCAACAGGCGTGTGGGTGACGTTTCGCACGCATGGCAGCGTGGCACTCGGGCTGGCCACCACTGCGCTGGGCGCGATGGTCATCTGGAAACACCGCAGCAACCTCGCCCGGCTCCGCGCCGGCACGGAAAATCGCGTGGTGTTCAAACGGCCCAAAACCGCGGGAGGGCAGCCATGAGAATCGCCGTCCTCGGCGCGGGCGCGTGGGGGGCCGCGCTCGCCAAGGTCCTGCACGAAAACGGCAACGCCGTCACCGTGTGGGACATCAACGCGCGGCTGCTCGACGAATTGCGCCAGGGCCGCAGCGAACGGCTCCTGCCCGGCGTGCCGCTGCCGACCGACTGGCAGGTGGAGGCGGATTTTGACCGCGCGGTGGGGGGACGCGAGGTGCTGGTGCTGGCCATTCCCTCGCAGGCGTTCCGTTCCGTGGCCGCGCGCCTGGCGACGCATCCGGCGGTGTTCGTCAGCGTGACCAAGGGTATCGAATTCGAGACCGGCGAGACCATGAGCCGGATTCTGCGCGAACGCGCGCCGGCCAACCGCGTGGCGGTGTTGAGCGGCCCGAGTTTCGCCCGCGAGGTGGCGTTGGGCATTCCCACCACCGTGGTCGTCGCGAGCGAAAGCGAGGGCACGGCGCGCACGGTGCAGGGGTTGTTTCACCGGCCCGAGTTCCGCATTTACCGCAGCACCGACGTGCTCGGCGTGGAATACGGCGGCGCGTTGAAGAATGTCATCGCCATCGCCGCCGGCGTCAGCGACGGCCTCGGCTACGGCGACAACACGAAGGCGGGACTCGTCACGCGCGGGCTGTCCGAGATGCGCCGGCTGGGCGTCGCCGCCGGGGCGCGTCCGGACACGTTCAAGGGTCTGAGCGGCATGGGCGACCTGATGCTGACCTGTTTCTCGCGTCAGAGCCGCAACCGCGATCTCGGCGAACGGCTGGGGCGCGGCGAAACTCTCGCCGCCATCCAGGCCTCCGAACCCAAACTGGCCGAAGGCTATCCCACCGCCCGCTCGGCCCACGCGCTGGCCCGCCGTCTCGGGGTGGCCACGCCCACCATTGATGAGACCCACGCGCTGCTCTACGAACAGAAGGAAGTCCAGCAGGCCGTCCGCGATCTGATGACGCGGGCGTTCAAGGAAGAAGATTGAACTCCCGGAGTTGGGGCCGGGTGGTTTCGGGTTTCGCGTTTCGGGTTTCCGGCTGGACGGGTTACTCCAGCGGCACGTCCAGGCGACGCCGCCCCGCGAACCGGCGCGTCTTGCTGTAACCCACACTCCGCGCCAGGGCGATGGCCGCCGCGAAATCCGCCCCCACCTCGTCCGGCGCATGCGCATCGGAACCAAACGTGATGGCCACGCCCAGCGCCCGCGCCCGTTCCAGAATGGACCGGGCGGGATAGATTTCCCGGCAATCCTTCCGCAGCCCGGCGGTGTTGAGTTCGATGGCCGTGTCCGTGGCGCGGCAGGCGGCCAGCAAGCGTTCGATCTCCGGCGAAAAGTCGGCGGTGGGCCGGTGGCCGAACTTCTTTGGCAGGTCCGCGTGGCCGATGATTTCGAACAGCCCCGAGGCCGCCGCCTGCGTGAGCCGGTCGAAATACTCCCGCCACACCGCGTTCACATCGCACCGCGCCCACAGCTCGCGCTTGAACGGGCTGTCAATGTCCCAGCCGCCGGAGATGTAATGCACCGAGCCGATCAGATAATCCCACGGATGTCGCGTGGCCAGTTCGCGAATCCACGCCACGCGGTCGGGGAGAAAATCCACCTCGAGCGCGAGGCGGATGACCAGTTGGGGATGGTCGCGCTGTGCCGCGCGCACCCGGGCCACGTAATCGTCCAACTGATCGAGCCGCATCCGCCAGTCGTCGAAGTCGTCCTCGCGCATGGGCGAATGATCGGAAAAACCGATTTCCGTGAAGCCGAGCTGCCGGGCGTGGGCGGCATATTCGGTGGGTTCGCCGGTGGCGTGGCGGCACAGCGGCGTGTGCATGTGATAATCAGCGGGCAGCGCCATGCGGGCAGGATGCGTCAGGCGGCAGGCGGGCGCGAGGGGAAGTTGGTGGGCCCGCCCGGATTCGAACCGGGGACCAAGCGATTATGAGTCGCCTGCTCTAACCGCTGAGCTACGGGCCCGCGAGCGCATTCTGCCCCCCAAGCCCGCTCCGACAAGCCCATTTCCCGGCTGCTGTTGGGGCGGCGCCCATCTCAGTTTA
>JBKBTZ010000157.1:0-7024 GCA_046290825.1 Limisphaerales bacterium | reverse complement strand
CGGCTCGCCTTACGCCGGTTCGCGACGGGCTTCGCCAGCGCGGGCGCCGAGGTTGCCGTAGCGGTGGTAGTCGTGACTGAGGCTCTGTTCGCGCAGATGCCAGAGCAGTTCCACCCGGCCGGCCGCCAGCACGGGGTCGCTGGCGATGTGAATGTAGCGTTCCGCCGCCGCGCGGAGCAGCGCCTCGCTCACGGGCGCGGCGGGCGTGGCGCGAATCCGTTCGACCTCGCCCCGGCGCAGCGCGGCCACCAGTTGCTCATCGCTTTGCTCCAGGAATTCGATGCCGCCCGCCCACGCCTGCGTGGTGCGCTCCAGCAGTTGCAAAACGGCTTCGCTGGCTTCGGGCGCGTGGCTGACGACGACCCGCGCGCCGATGGTGCGCACCGCCGCCACGCGGGCGAACACCTCGAACAACGAGTCCTTTCCCGTGACGCGCACATGCACGGCATGGAACGGCAGGTAGCGGCGCACGTTGTCCTGGCCGAGCAGGCGGAAGTGGTCATGTTCGCGGCTGAATTCCTCGCGCCACGCGCGGTCGTAGGAATTGAGCGCGGCAAGCAAGTGCCGGTAGGTGTCGCCGCCGCCGGCACCCTCGAGGTGTTCGGCGGCGCGTTTGAAATCGTGTTCCGCCAGCGCGTGGCGGAACGATTCCAGCGCCGCACTGGACAACGGCTCGTCGGTGACGGGACCAGGTGTCGCGTCGGAGAACTGGAGCAGTTGTGCGACGTAGTTCGGGCCGCCGGCCTTCATGCCCGCGCCAAAACAGCTCTTGCCCATGCCGCCGAAGGGCTGCCGCAGCACGACGGCGCCAGTGGTGCCGCGGTTGATGTAAAGGTTGCCCGCGCGCAGCCGGGATTTCCACAGGGCGATTTCGCGGTCGTCGAGGCTGTGAATCGCGCTCGTCAGGCCGTAGCCGGTGGCGTTGACGATTTCAATCGCCTCCTCCAGCCGCTCGAAACGCATCACGCCGAGCACCGGCCCGAAAAACTCGGTCTGGTGGGTGTAGCTGCCGGGCGTCACACCGTATTTGACGCCGGGCGACCAAAGCGACGGATTGTCCGGCGCGGGCTGCGGCATGACGGCCCAGGTTTCGCCGGGTTCCAAGGTTTTGAGGCCGGTTTCGAGGTCGCCGGAGGGCGGGCGGATGCACGGGCCGACGCGCGTTGGCAGGTCCCACGCGCTGCCGACGCGGAGGCTTTTCACTGCGTCGCACAGCATCCGCTTGAAGGCCGGGTCGTCGTAGATTTCCGCTTCGATCAGCAACAGCGATGTGGCGGAACATTTCTGGCCGCTGTGACTGAACGCGCTGTGGAGGACGTGTTTGATCGCCAGTTCGCGGTCGCTCAGCGCGGTGATGATGGTGGCGTTCTTGCCGCCGGTTTCCGCGAAGAGGCGCAACGTCGGTTTGGCGGCAAGCATTCGCAGCGCTGTTTCGGTGCCGCCCGTGAGAATGACAGTGTCCACGTCGGGATGCGCGGCGAGTTGCGCGCCCGCGCCGCTGCCGGGGCAGGGGAGGAATTGCAACGCCGTTCTCGGCACGCCTGCGCGCCAGAAGCATTGGCACAGTTCCCACGCGACCAGCACGGTGTCCGAAGCGGGCTTGAGAATGACGGTGTTGCCGGCCGCCAGCGCCGCCGCGATGCCGCCGCAGGGAATGGCGACGGGGAAATTCCACGGCGGCACCACCACCACGACGCCACGCGGCCTCACGTTCACGCCTTCGAGCGCAAACCACGCGCGCGCGCTCGAGCGGTAGAACTCGACGAAATCCACCGCCTCGCTCACCTCGGGGTCGCTTTCGCCGAGGGTCTTGCCCCCGTTGGCCAGCGCGGCCCACATCAGGTCGCCGCGGGCGCGGCGCAACTCCATCGCCACGCGGCCCAGGATTTCGCTGCGCGCATCCACAGTCATGGCGCGCCAGCCGGCAGGGTCGGCCTGGGCGCAGGTCACGGCGCGGTTCGCGTCGTCCGGGGTGCCTTGACGGTAACGGGCGAGTTCCACGCCGGGACGCGACGGGTCGCGGCAGATGCCCGCGCCGTCGCCGGGCGGCAGTTCCTCGCCGGCGACGACGCACGGGATGGCTGTGGTGGACGGATTCCGCCGTGCCACCAGTTGCTCCGCCCACGCACTGTTCTGCGGGAGCGACCAGTCGGTGTCCGGTTCGTTGTAGAAGGCGTCGAGCGGCATCTCCGTCAACGGCGCGTCAAAGCGTTCCGTGGTGCGGTTCTGCGTGCGGCGGGGGGCGTCGGAAATCGCGAGCGTGAAGGCCTCGCGGAATCCGTGTTCCAGATGCTGCCAGTCGGGTGAGCCGACGGTGAGCTTGAAGGCGTGGCGGAGGAAGTTGTCCGGGCCGGTGTTTTCATCGAGCCGCCGGATGAGGTAGCCGATGGCGTTGAGGAATTCCTCCCGACGGCAGGCCGGAGCGTAGAGGAGCAGGCTGCGCGAGTGTTCGAGCAACGCGCGGCGTTGATGGTTGGCCATGCCCTCGAGCATTTCAAACTGCACCCGGTCGCCCGCCTTCGCCTCGGCGGCGAGCACCAGTCCGAGGGCCAGGTCGAACAGGTTGTGTGACGCCACGCCGACGTGGACGGCGGCGAGATTCTCCGGGCGCATGGCCTCGGCGAGCATCCGTTTGTAGTTCGCGTCGGTTTCGGCCTTGCGTTTGTAGGGGGCCTGCGCCCAGTCGCGCAACGAGGCCTCGACCCGCTCCATTTCCAGGTTCGCGCCTTTGACCAGCCGCACCGTGATGGGACAACCACCATTGGCAACACGGCGGCGCGCCCATTCGTTCAAGGTGCGGTGCATCCGCGCAGAATCCGGGATGTAGGATTGCAGCGCGATGCCGGCGCGCACGCGCTCGAGGCCGGGGCGGTCGAGGGTTCGCATGAACGCGGCGGCGGTGAGGTGCAGGTCGCGGTATTCCTCCATGTCGAGATAGACGAATTTGGGCACCGGCGATCCGTCGGGCCGGGTGTAACGCGCGCGGTCGGCGGCGCGGAACAGCAGTTCGAGCCGTTCGCAAAGGACGCGCACCGTGTCTGCGCGGGCCAGCGGGTTGATTTGCGAGAAAAGCGTCGAGATTTTGACCGAGATCACCTCGACCTGTGGTAGCTGGAGCGCCGCCAGGTATTTCTCGAGCCGATGCTGGGCCTCGATTTCGCCGAGCAGCGCTTCGCCGAGGAAATTCAGGTTCATGCGGACGCCCTCGGCGGCGCGTTCGGCGAGGTGTTTGGTGAGCAGTTCGGTTTCGGCGGGCAGGACGACGTTGGCGGTTTCCTGGCGCATCTGTTCCTTGACGAGCGGCACGGCCACGCCGGGCAGCCAGGCGCCGAAGGTTTGGAAGCCCGCCATCAGCGCGCGGTCCACCGGATTGAAATAGCGCGGAATGCCCTGCACATCGAGGATGTGGGTAATCTGCTCGGCCACGCGCGCGGCCTGGCGCGGACGAAACGCCTGGTCGGTGAGCTGGACCAGCGTGACTTTGTCGGCGGGGGTCTGGAGCATGCGATCCAGTTCGGCCTGTTGTCGGCGCTCGGCGGGGGTCTGGAGTTCATTCGCGCGCTTTTGCAGTTCACGGGCGAGGGCAACGGCGCGGTCAATGAGTTCGGGGGCGACGGCGGGCGGGACGTGGCTGGCACCGGGGGACAATGAATTCATCGCGGCAGCCTAGAGAACCCGCCGCGCCGGGGTCATCGCACGTTTGGGGGAGCTGACACATTCAGTCACGTGCATGAGGAGCATCAGTCGGAACGACGGAGCAGGGGATGGGGATGTTATAGGCCATTTGGCGTATTGGCGACATGAGTGCCGAGGCCTAGGTTCGAGGACACGATGAAGGTTCCAGCCCGTAGAGGCTTGGGAAGCGGTGGCGCTGGATGCGCCCTCCTTGTATCCGGGGTGGTGTTTTGGAAGTGCCAGTTTGGCGACTCATGCCGGTGGAGTTGGTGCTCCGTCGTCAGAAGGCTGCCAACGGCACTTCCTCGTGTCCGTTGGCTGGAGCTTTCCTAGCAGGTCGAGGAAAGCCGCCTGCCTGTCGGTTCTGCGTTGCCAAGCTTGGGACAGACATCGCACGGATGAGAGTGGGCTTTGACGGTGAAGGTCAGGCCGGTAAGCTGCCCGCAACCTCGGTATGAACGTATTGCGTTGTTTCTTCATTCTCCTGCTGGCAAACGCCGCCGGGGCTCGGGCGCAGGTCTGGCAGGAACTGGAGGTTCTGGCCGATGCATCTCCAGATTACGTTGTCACCCGCTGGAGCATGGAGGACGGGCTGCCGTCAGACCGGGTGCGGTCGGTGGTGCAGACGCGGGACGGCTTTGTCTGGGTGGCCACGTTCAACGGGTTGGCCCGCTTTGATGGGGTTTCCTTCCGGGTGTTCAATGACGTGAACACGCCGATGCTGAAAAACCGGCTGGTCCGACGGCTGCATGAGGATGCGGCGGGGCGGTTGTGGGTGGGGCTGGATACGGGTGAGCTTGTCTGGCGGGACGAGGAGGGGTTCCACGCCCTGGCGATGCCCAAGGATTGGATCACCTCGCCCATCGCGCGGATGGCGCACACGACGAATGGCACGCTGCTGGTGTTGAACCAGGACGGTCAATTGCTTTGGGTAACCAACAGCCCAAAGGGCACGCCCACGTTGGCCCCGGCGCGTCCGCTCTATTCCGAATTATTGGTGGATGCCGAAGATCAGGTCTGGTTGGTGCGGTGGGGTGGGGGCATGCGCCGGTGGCGTGACGGCAAGGAGTGGACGGACAGCCCGGGGCTGCCGCCACCGCCGACCGGGTATCGGAATGCGGTGCCTGCACGGCGGGGCGGGTTCTGGGTGCGGGACGGCCGGCGGTTGCGGCGGTGGCATGACGGCCAGTGGGTGGAAGATCGCGGCGCGCACGACTGGGGCGAGCAGCGGACGGTGGTGATGCGGGAAATCTCCACCGGAGAAGTGTTGGTGGGCACCTCGGACGCGGGCTTGTTCATTGTGGATGAGTCGGGTCTCGAGCGGCGGCTCCACCGGGAAAATGGTCTGGCGCACAACTGGGTGGAAAGCCTCTGGGAGGATCGGGAGAAGAACATCTGGGTGGGAGCCAATGGCGGCGGGCTGCAACTGTTGCGGAACCGGGTCTTGACCATGGTGACCCCGGCGGACCGATGGCAACACAGTCCCGTTCAAACCGTGTCGCCGGCGCGGGAGGGCGGCGTGTGGGTGGGGACAATGGGGGCGGGGGTGTATCGTTTTGATGGCCGGAAGTTCTCGCGCCCTGTGGGGGGCGATCGCGATCTTCCCGCTTATGTGCGGGCGATTCTGGAGGACCGCCAACAGCGGGTCTGGATGGGAACTTTGGGCGCGGGTGTGTATTGGTGGCAGGGTGGCCGCCTGGGGCCTCTGGACCTCCCGGCTTCCTTTCCGCGGCTGATTTATGGACTGAGCGAGGCGCAGGACGGAGCAATCTGGATCTCCACCCAGAACGGCGTGATCCGCTGGCGGGAAGGCGCGTATGAACGGCTGGGGCTGGACCTGGTGCAGGCAGACACGCGATGTGCGGTGGAGGCACCCGACGGCAGCATGTGGCTGGGGCTGAGAGGCGGCGGGGTGGCCCGGTATCACGAAGGCCAGTTCACCCAGTTTCTGCGTCCGCAAGGGTTGCCCTATGAATACGTCCAGACGCTGTGCGCTGATGCCGATGGCACGATCTGGATTGGCACTTACGGTGGCGGATTGGCGCGTTATCGGGATGGCAATTTTTCCAACTTCACCACCCGCCAAGGACTGCCGAGCGATTTCATTTGCCACATTGAGCCGGACGAACTGGGCAATCTGTGGGTGGGCAGCTACGGCGGGATCTTTCGCGTGGACAAGGGCGATCTCGAACGCTGTGCCCGGGGGGACATTGCCTCGGTCAACTGCTTGGTGTTGGACACCAGCGAGGGGCTGGCCTCGTTGGAACTGCCCGAGGGCAGCCAGCCGACCGGCTGCCGGACGGACGATGGGCGGTTCTGGTTTGCCACGAGCCGCGGCCTGGCGGTCGTGGATCCGGCGCGCCTTCGGGTGATACGCATTCCGCCGCCGGTGGTGATTGAAGACGTGGTGGTGGATGGGGTGTCCCGCAAAACACGCGCTGACGGACGCAACGATGAAGTCCTGGTCCCGCCGGGCAGCGGGCGCATCGAGTTTCACTACGCGGGTCTGAGTTTTGGTGCCCCGAAAAGGGTGCGCTTCAAATTCCAGTTGGAGGGCCTAGAGTCGGGGTGGGTGGATGCTGGCAACCGGCGGCAGGCCTTCTACACGCATTTGAAACCGGGCAACTACCGTTTCCGGGTCATCGCCTGCAATCACTTCGGCTATTGGAACGAGGAGGGGACCGAACTTCGGCTGCGGGTGCTGCCGCACTTCTGGCAGACCTGGTGGTTTGCGCCCGCGTGCTGGCTCGGCGGGGCGGGAATCGTGGGTCTCTTGCTGATCAGCGGACTGCGCCGCCGGCATCGCCGCCGACTTGAGGTGGTGGAGCGCGCCCGGTTGATCGAACGGGAGCGGGTGCGGATTGCCCACGACCTACACGATGATTTGGGCTCCGGTTTGACGGAAATCCATACCACGAGTGCGTTGGGGCTGGACCCCTCGGTGCCCGCCCACGAAGCCAATGAATATTTTCGCGAGATCAGCCAGCGGGCACGGGACATGGTGATGGCGTTGGATGAAATTGTCTGGGCGGTAAATCCCAAAAACGACAATCTCGGTTCGCTGGCCAGCTACTTTTGTCATTACACCGAGCAGTTCCTGCGGACGGCGAACATGGGCTGCCGGTTTGATCTGGCACCGGCGTTGCCGGAATTGCCGGTGGCCTCGGACAAGCGGCACAGTTTGTTTCTCGCGCTGAAAGAAGCCTTGAACAATGCCGTGCGCCACTCGGGGGCCAGCACCGTCACACTCGGGATTCGGGTGGATGAGGGCAACGTGCGCATAGAAGTGGCGGATGATGGACGCGGGTTTGACCCGGCGTCCGGGCACCCGGGGGCCGACGGCTTGGTC
>JBKBTZ010000156.1:0-7201 GCA_046290825.1 Limisphaerales bacterium | reverse complement strand
CGTCTGCCCGGCGTGTGCGAATACCAAGCGCGCAATCGAGTTGGTTGTCCAGCCGCCGCTGGTGCCCGCCCCCACAACTGCCACGCCATGCGAGCCGCCCATGGCGAGAGCAAGTGCGTTGGTCAGGCTGCCGGGCACATTCGTCTGGCCCACGCTATTGTCACCCCAAACCAGCACCCGGCCATCTGCTCGCAGGGCCGCCGAATTATCCCCATGCGCGGCGATGGCAACAATGTTGGTGACGTCTGGCGGCACAAGGCGCGTTGCGCCGGCCGTCCATTTCACCACCGTGCCATCCGCGCGCAACGCCAGGCTGTGATTTCGCCCGGAGACGGCCTGCACAACATTGCTAAATGCTAACGGCACCGTCGGCCATTTACCCCAGGCAATCAGGGTGCCATTGGTGCGTATGGCGAAACTCTGGTATTCGCCGCTCCCGATAGCGACCACGCCATTATCGGGACGGTTGGCGGCGCTTGGAACATTCGTATGCGTGCTGTCGCGGCCCCAAGCCAGCACACGCCCATTGGCCTGCAATGCCAGCGCGTGATGGGGGCCGGCGGCCACGGCAACCACGTTCGTCGCATGCGACGGCACAGTTGGGCCAAAAGAATTGGAGAGGCCAAGAGAGTTCAGGATTTGTCCCCAACCGATTACTTTCCCGTCCGCCTGCAGACCCAGGCTCAACAGAGTGCCGGCCGCCACCCAACCACATTCGTCGCGGCCGCCGGCACGTTGAGTTGGCCGCTCTCGTTGTCGCCCCACGCCACCACCGCGCCGTCCGCCCGCACGGCCAACGTGTGATTTTCCCCCGCCGCCAGTGCCGTCAGGTCAAGCGCCGCCGCCGGAACGTCGCGCTGCCCCAGACTGCCATCGCCCCAGGTGACAATCGGCGTGACGACTGCCAGCGCCACTGCCCCGGTAACAGCCCCATGCGCGTTTTGCACCGCGATTTCATAGAAACCACTATCCTCGGCCCGTGCGGCAGTGACTTGGAGGATTTCCGTTTGGGCGCCCGAAACAGGCGGGGCATCGGACAGGGGCAGTCCGTTGCGGAGCCATTGGAAGAAGCGCGGCAGTTTGCCCTGCGTGGCGGCGGGCAGCGACATGGGCTGGCCGGTGACGAAGTATTTGCGCTCGAAGTGGCTCGCTACCGCTGGTGCGTTTTCCACCACCAGTTGCACCGTGAATTCTGCCGTCTGCCCCGTGGGGTTGCTGACGGTGTAAGTGTAAGCGCCCGCGTCGGCCTCCTGCACGTTGGTCAGCAGGAGAAACCGGCTGGTGGCTCCGGCCAGCGGCGAACTGCCACGGGACCACTGCCCGACCAGCGGCGCCGTGCCCACCAGTTCCGCCCGGAGCACCACGTGGCCACCGGCGTGCGCCACCACTTGAGTGGGCAGCGGCTGGAATACGGGCGGCCCAAGCGCGACGAGTGCCAGGACGTGAAAGTCACCAACCGCCAGTTGCGCGACGTTTTGGAGACCGGGTGGCAGATTCGTCTGGCCCAGCGCACCGTGCCCCCAGACGAAGACCTGCCCATCCGCGCGCAGTGCGGCGCTGGTCCAGTTGCCGGCCGCGATGGATACGATGTTGGTGGCAGCGGCAGGAACATCGGTCTGGCCAAAATCATTGTCCCCCCAGGCGACCACCGTTCCATCCGCCTTCAACGCCAGGCTGTGACGCGAGCCGCCGGCAATGTCCACCACGTCAGCCAGCCCGGGCGGCACCCAGTCCTCCGCCCCCCAGGAAACCACCGTGCCGTCGCCACGAAGCGCCAGCGTGTGAAACGCCCCGGCGGCGATTTGCTTCACCCGGCCCAGCCCCGGCGGCACCTGGGTCTGGCGGAAGTAGCTGTCTCCCCAGCACACCACGGTGCCGTCGGCCTGCAACGCCACGTTGTGCAAGGCGCCGGCGGCAATTTGCACCACATTCGACAAACCGGTTGGCACGTTGGTTTGTCCCTCGTCCCCTCGCCCCCACGCGACCACGGTGCCATCTTCCTTCATTGCCAGGCTGTGAGCCATACCCCCCGCTACCGCCCGCACGTTGGTCAAACCCGCAGGCACCGTGCATTGCCCGGAATCGTTCTGTCCCCAGGCAAACACCTCTCCATTCTCGGTCACAGCAAGATTGTGCGCACGGCCCGCTGCGATGCTCACGGGGCGCTGGTTGAAGCTGGGAAACTCAGACTGGCCGAAACGCGCATTGCCCCAGGCCACCAGGCCCGACAATGTGGTTGTCGTGCCGAGATTCAACACCACTGGCGCACTGGTGGAGCAGCCCGCTCCGTTGCAGGCCACCAGAGTGTAACTGCCCGCCGCCGATCCGCCCGCCGTCGGCAACACCAGTTGCGCATTCGTTCCCCCCGCCACCGGTTGTCCGTTCTGATACCACTGAAAACTCATCGGCCCTGTGCCCAAGACCGGCGCGGCCACCACCGCCGGTCCGCCCACGCCCACAGTCACGTCCGTCAACCCGGGGCCAAATTGGGGCGGTCCCTGCCGCGCCAGCGCGAACAGCAGCCCGTCGTCGGCCGCAATCTGCGCCAGGTCCGCCAACGTCTGTGTGCCGGGTGCCAGCGGCTCCGTCTGTCCCCAGATGACCACCGTGCCGTCCGCCCGTAACGCGGCGGAAAAATATGCGCCTGCCTGCACGGCAATAACGTTGGTTGCCGCCGCTGGAACATTCGTCTGTCCGAAAGAATTGTCGCCCCATGCCAGCACCGTGCCGTCAGCGCGCAAGGCCAGCGCGTGACGAAAGCCCGCTGCAATCGCGGTGACGTTCGTGGCATACGCCGGCGCGGTGCCGGGCCAGCCCCACGCATACACCCGGCCATCGGCGCGCAAAGCCAGGCTCTGGAAACCGCCCGCCGCCACCGCCATCGCCGGCAGGGCCAACCCGGGCACCGCCGTCTGCTCATACTCGGAATCCCCCCACGCCACGATGCGCCCATCCGCCGTCAGCGCCAGGCTGTGCGCCTGCCCGGCGGCGATGGCCACGAGATTGGTGGCCGTAGCCGGCGCGTCGCACTGGCCTTCGGAGTTGCGCCCCCACGCGGCAACCGTCCGGTTGGTGAGCAGCGCCAGCGAATGACTCCCGCCCGCCGCCACCGCCACCGCGCCCGCCATGTTTTCCGGCACATTGGACTGGCCGTCGGTATTGTTGCCCCACGCGAGCACCGTGCCGTCCACCCGCACCGCCAGCGCGTGACCGTGGCCCACCGCCACGCCCACAGCCTCGGCTGCTTCATCCGGGGCGCTCCAACGGGCGTAGGCATCCAGTCCGCGTGCGGTCCACGGCTGCACCGTCACCTGCGCCACTTCACTGGTCACGCTGCCGGAGGCGTTGGTGACGATGACCTGGAAAGCGCTCGACGCATCCCCGAGGATCGCCGCGAGGGGAATCTGCGCGTTGGTGTGGCCGGGCACGGGCTGGCCGTCCCGCAGCCAGAGAAACCCGATTGGCTCCGCGCCCACCGCGCGCGCCGCCAGCGGCAACGGCTCACCCACGCTGGCAGAGCTTCGGTAGGCGATCGGACCAAGCAATCGCAAAGCACCATTCCCGCGAATAGCCAGTCCGTGGGTTGGTCCGGCGGAAAAGGCGACAATGTTGGTCGCGACGGGGGGAATATATGTGGTCGTGCCCGAACCCCAGCCAAACAGCCGCCCGTCCCGCCGCAGCGCGATATTTGCGGTTCCGTTGGCGGCCACGGCCGAAAATCGGTTCGTGAAGAGATTCGCTGGCATCGGGCTGCCCCCCGCCACGCGCAGCGTGCCATCACCCAGCAGGAACAGGTTGTGGCTCTGGCCGGCGGCCAATCCGGTCACCGGCACCGGCTGCCGCAAGGGCAAGGCGGCTGATTGGCCCGGCGTTCCGCCCAACACTGTCAGCCTGCCATCCGCCTGCAGAATCAGCGTCTGGTTCGTGCCGGCGGCAACGGCGATGACGTTGCTCAGGCCGGGCGGCACGTTGGTCTGTCCGGCATCGTTTCGTCCCCAGGCCAGGACCGTGCCGTTCGAACGCAAGGCCACATTGTGAAACGCCCCGGCGGCGATGACGGCAATGTTGGTTGCGGCGGTCGGCGCGACGGACTGGCCGAAGGTGTTGTTGCTGCCCCACGCGATCACCATACCATCGTCCCGCAGCGCGAGGTTGTGGTTCTGTCCGGCGGCGATGGCCGTGATGTTGGTGGCCTCCGGCGGCACGGTGTTAATGGCCCCCCATGCAATCACGGAGCCGTCGTTCCGCAGGGCCAGACTGTGCGTGCCGCCCGCCGCCACGGCCACAGCATTGGATGCGCTGGCAGGCACGGTGGCCTTGCCTGCGGTGTTGTCGCCCCACGCGATGACGGTTTGAGCGTGCATGCGCAGCGCGGCGCACATCAACCCGAGAACCAAACCGGCGTTCAACCAATTGCGCGGCTGAACTCTGCCCACGGAAAGGGCCTCCGATTTCATGGTAGGGCGACGACGTTGACGTTATTCGGAGTGCCGGCGGTTTGTTGGCCGGCGATGCTCGGATAACCCCCGGTTTTGCGGATGGCTTCCCGCAACTGCGCGCTGGTCAGCAACTCCACACTCCCGTCCGACAACAGGATGTTGCCGTTGTTGGCGTGCATTCGTTCCGTCCACCGCAAGTTCGGCGAATTCGTGCCCAGCGCGTAGGTGATGTTCTGCAAATATTGACTCGCGGCGGTGCCCAGATTGCAATCGCCGGTCAGAAAACTGCGGGGTGCGTCGGGAAAAGCCGCCAAGCCAACGAAGTAGGAGACAAATTGGTTGCCGGTGGTTCCGATGAACTGTGTTGCAAAGTTGGTCGCGCTGTTACGCGAGTCCGCCGGACAGTTGACCGCCTTTGGCGTCGCCAGCTCGTTCGACATGACGGCGAAGTTCTGGTAGGTGTATTGTGCGTAGTTGTCTGAATTCCACGCGACCTTTCCGGTGCCCATCGCCCCCGCCAGCCACGGGCCACCATTCACTCCCGGCACCGACATGGGGTAGCGCCCGTCTTTTTTGTCCGCCCAGAGTTGGAAGGCCACGCCTTGGCGTTTGAGATTGTCCGCGCAAACCAGGCGTCGCGTCTTGAGCGCCGTGAGGGCGTGCGCCGGGAGCCAGAGCAGCGTCAGCAATGCGACGGCGGCGATGACCACCGCCAGTTCGGTCCGCGTAAACGCCGCCGTGCGCTTGCGATTCATGCCTTGCAAATTGCTTCCGCGCCTCGCGCTGGACCGCCCGGCTCGCTGTAAATCGGGCCGAACTTGCGCCCCGCGCTGGCGATTTTGCGCGGCGAAATGCCTACGAGTGGCAGTCTTCACAGCCGTGGCCGCGGAGATGCAAATAGCCAGCCCTTCATAAGGATGACGCGCGCGAGTTCCCATCACGCACCCGGCCGACGCAGAAGGAGGAGAAGGGTTTCCTTGCATGACGAAAAAAGCTTGCGCACGCGACTGCAAATTATTCAACCCAAAACGAGCCCCCCAATGTAGCGTTTCAGCCTCTTGGCAGCCCTTGCAGAGCGATGTGTCAACCAGATCGTTTTTGCTCATCGCTATCCACCCAACGACTTACCCAACGACTGCGTCGGCAGAAAGTGGTTGAGCACTGGCCCAAGGGGCCTTTGCACAGCGCGTTGATCAGCGTAGCGACGGCGGGTTGTCATAGCGTTCGTAGCCGAAGTGCTGCCGCACATCCGTCCAGTTGCGCTGCTCGATATGCGCATTGTCGTTCTCCCGGCAAGAGCGCGAGGCGCGTGCCGCAGGGCTGGAACGCCGTGAACCAGATCGGCTTCAACACCGGCAGCAGGGTTTTGGGGTGGTAGGTTTTGGGCCGACCCAGAACCAGCGCCGAGGCGCGGGGCGGCGGCGTGGTGCCCAAGGCGCGGATAGCCGCCTTGCGGTGATAGCAACTCGACGGCCTGGTCGAGGAACTTGGCCTTGTGTTCCCGCCCGCTGTGGCGTAGCGCCGCCGCCATTTGGCTTGGAGTTCTCGCGTCGTTTCGGCGCTTATGAAATCGTAACACGGACTTCTGGCGCAACGACCTGTTCACACGAACCAGCCAACCCGCCCGGTAACAATTTTTTGGCGCGAATAGTGGGGGCGAATTTTTTTATTTTTTCGCTTGTCAACAAGCTGCATGTCTGGAAAGCTCAAATCAGTTGGGCGCGGTGCAAACCGACGAAGGGCGCACAGCGGTGGATGAAATCAAACCGTTTTGCAACATAAGGTGTTGCAAGCGTTTTTTTGTCATCTTTTTCCGTTGACTTTTTGTCGGCTAGCATGCATGTTCAACTCGCTCATTGAAAATCAAATTGTGCGATAACGAATAGCCCCAGACAAACATCTGTTTGTCTAGTTGTTTGAGTTCGGCATCAACTTGGTGCCGTGAATCACTCTACGGAGAGTTTGATTCTGGCTCAGAACGAACGCTGGCGGCGTGGATAAGACATGCAAGTGGAACGATATCGGCCGGGTAGCAATATTCGGCTGGTAGAGTCGCGTAAGGGTGCGTAACACGTGGGTAATTTGCCACAAATACCCGAATAACCCGCCGAAAGGCGGGCTAATACGGGATAATATGCTTCGGTGGCATCGCTGAAGCATAAAAGCCGGGGACCGCAAGGCCTGGCGTTTTGTGATAAGCCCGCGGCCTATCAGCTAGTTGGCGGGGTAACGGCCCACCAAGGCTACGACGGGTAGCTGGTCTTAGAGGACGACCAGCCACACTGGAACTGAGACACGGTCCAGACACCTACGGGTGGCAGCAGTCGAGAATTTTTCACAATGGGCGCAAGCCTGATGGAGCGACGCCGCGTGGGGGATGAAGAGCTTCGGCTCGTAAACCCCTGTCATTCGGGACAAAACCCCTGGTGCTAACACCGCTAGGGTTGATCGTACCGGAAGAGGAAGGGACGGCTAACTCTGTGCCAGCAGCCGCGGTAATACAGAGGTCCCAAGCGTTGTTCGGATTTACTGGGCGTAAAGGGCGCGTAGGTTGTCGGACAAGTCTTATGTTAAATCTTCGGGCTTAACCCGAAAATGTCATAAGAAACTAGCCGGCTAGAGTGTTGGAGGGGAGATTGGAATTCTCGGTGTAGCAGTGAAATGCGTAGATATCGAGAGGAACACCGGAGGCGAAAGCGAATCTCTTGACAATAACTGACACTGAAGCGCGAAAGCTAGGGGATCAAACGGGATTAGATACC
>JBKBTZ010000155.1:0-7257 GCA_046290825.1 Limisphaerales bacterium | reverse complement strand
CCCGGCCCCAGCAGCCGCCGCACGGCGCTGGTGCTGACGGAAATCATGTATAACCCACGCGCCGCCTGGCCCGGCGGGGACGATCTCGAATTTGTGGAACTGTGGAACTCCGGCCTCATCACCGAAGACCTGACCGGCCACCGCTTCGAGGGCGAGATCACCTACACTTTTCCGCCGGGCACCCGGATCGCACCCGGCCAGTTCCTCGTCCTTGCCCGCAACCCCGCCGCCGCGCAAAGTTTCTACGGTGTGCCCTGTCTCGGCCCGCTGCCCCAGCGACTGAACAACGCGGGCGGCACCGTGCGACTGGTCAATGAACTGGGTGGCACCCTGCTCGAGGTGACCTACGGCAACGCCCAGCCCTGGCCCGCCGCCGCCAACGGCACCGGTCATTCCCTCGTGCTGGCCCGGCCCAGCTACGGCGAAAACGACCCGCGCGCGTGGGCGGCCAGCGATGTCATCGGGGGTTCGCCCGGCCGCCACGACGGCTACGGCCCCGAGCCGGCCCGCGGCGTGGTGCTCAACGAATTCCTCGCCCACACCACCGCGCCCGCGCTCGATTTCGTCGAACTCTTCAATCCCCGGGCGGTGCCCGTGGACCTGTCGGGTTGCTGGCTTAGCGACAACGCGGCCACGAACAAATTCCGCATCCCCAATGGCACGGTGATCCCCGCGCGCGGCTGGCTCAGTTTCACCGAGACCCAGCTCGGCTTCGCCCTCGACGCCGCGGGCGAGCGTCTCTTCCTCGTCAACTCGAACCAGACCCGCGTCCTCGACGCCTTCGCCTTTGGCGGCCAGGAGCATGGTGTCAGCACCGGCCGGTTCCCCGACGGCTTCCCCGACTGGGTGCGATTGGCCGACCCCACGCCCGGCACCACCAACGCCCCACCCCGCATCGGCCCGGTTGTCATCAACGAGATCATGTATCATCCCCTCTCGGGCCGGGATGACGACGAATACGTGGAACTGCACAACCTGGGCGCGACGCCGGTTTCGCTCGCGGGCTGGCAGTTGCAGGACGGCATTTCGTTCACCTTCCCCACCAACGCAGTGCTGGCCCCGGGTGGCTACGTCGTCGCGGCCCGCAATCTGACCAACCTGCTGGCGCGGTATCCCCAACTCAACGCGACCAACGCCTTTGGCAATTACTCCGGCCGCCTGAGCAACGGCGGCGAGCGCATCGCCCTGGCCATGCCCCACCCCAGCGTCAGCGGCGGCCAGACCAACCCGTTGCTCATCGTGGTGAATGAGGTCACCTACGCGGACGGCGGGCGCTGGGGGCAATGGGCCGATGGCGGCGGCAGTTCGCTCGAACTGGTGGACCCGCGCGCCGACAACCGGTTCGCCGCCAACTGGGCCGACAGCGACGAATCCGCCAAGGCCGCCTGGACCACCATCAACGTCACCAATGTCCTGGAGAACGGCCAGACCACCCCCGATGAGGGCACCGCCCAAAACACCCCCAACCGCCTTGAACTGTTTCACCCCGCCGGCGCGGGCGAGGCGCTGGTGGACAACGTCGAGTTCCGCAACAACGGCGGCTCCAACCGCATCACCAACGGCACCTTTGCCGTCGGCACCAACGGCTGGGTCGCGCGCGGCACCACGCGCCGCTCGTTCGCCGAACCGGGCGTGGGCCTCGGCGGCAGCCAGGCGCTGCGGCTGGTTTCCACCGCGCGCGGCGACAACGGGCCGAACAAGCTTTACACCCCGCTCACCGCGACCGCGACCGTGGGCGGCACCAACACGGGCATCGTCCGGGCTTCCGTCCGCTGGCTCAAAGGTTCGCCCTACGTGATGTTCCGGCTGCGCGGCAACTGGATGGAGGTGTGCCACCCGTTGAACGTGCCGGCCGACTGCGGCACGCCCGGCCTGCCCAATTCCCGGCGGGTCTCCAATGCCGGCCCCGTCATCACCGACGTCACCCATTCCCCCGTCCTCCCCGCCGCCGGGCAGCCCGTGACCGTGTCCGCCCGCGTGTTGGACCCCGACGGCGTGGCCTCCGCGCAACTGAGATACCGCGTGGACCCGCTCGGCGCGCTGAACACCCTCTCCCTGACCAACGACGGCGGCTGGTTCCGCGCCACGCTGCCCGCGCAGGGCGGCGGCACGCTCGTGGCGTTTCACCTCGTCGCCACAGATGGGGCCGGCGCGACGGCGCAATTCCCCGCCGACGCCCCCGCGCGCGAGTGCCTTGTCCGCTGGGGCGAGACGCCGGTGGCAGGCGCCCTGGGCAGCTACCGCCTCTGGCTGACCGCCTCGAACGTCACCTTCTGGACCACCCGCGAGCGCAATGCCAATGACCTGATTGACGCCACCTTCGTGTATGGCCAGCACCGCGCGATTTACAACGTGGGCACGATGTATAGCGGCAGCCCCTTCCACACGCCCATCTACACCGGCCCGCTCGGCGCGAACCCACCCGATTTCGAGGTCAACTTTCCGCCCGAGGACCGCCTGCTCGGGGCGGAAGCCTTTGTGCTCTCCGCCTACCTCGTCGGCGGCGGCTTCTTCTACAACGACCCTTCCGCGCAGGTGGACCTGACCGGCACCTGGATCGGCCGCCGCCTCGGCCAGCAATACAACCACCGCCGCCATCTCCACCTCTTCGTCAACGGCGTCCGCCGCGGCACGATTTACGACGACACCCAGCAGCCGAACGGCGACATGCTCGAGCAGTATTTCCCGGGCGATGACGGTGTCGAGCTGCGGAAGGTGGAAAGCTGGTTCGAGTTCGCCGACGACGGCCAGACCCAGAGCAGCACCTACGCGCGCCTCACGCGCGTCAACGCCAGCGACGGTTCGGTGGACGCCAAACGTTACCGCTGGAACTGGCGGCCCCGCGCCACCCGCGACCCCAACGACTGGTTCCACTTCACCAACCTCGTCGTCGCCGTCAGCCAGACCAACGAACCCGGTTTCCTCGACCGGCTGCGCCTGTGGATGGACCTGCCCCCCTTCCTGCGCCCCATCGCCACCCACCACATCTGCGGCAGTTGGGACAGCTACGGCTACGAACGCGGCAAAAACATGTATGCCGCCAAACCCACCGGCCAGCCTTGGCGACTCCTGCTCTGGGACATCGAGATCGCCCTCGGCGCCGGCGGCAAATCCACCACCGACTCCATCTACAACATGCCGGTGGACGTGACCCTCGCCCGCCTCATCACCAATTACCCCGTGATCCACCGCGAATACCTCCGCGCATTCCAGGAGGCCGTGGATGGCCCGCTGGCGCCGGGCGCCGCCGACGCGGCCCTGGACGAACGCTACGCCGTCTTCCAAAGCCTCAACCTCGGCCTCGGCTCGCCGCAGTTCATCAAGAACTATCTCGCCGGCCGCCGCGCTTATCTCCAGACCGTCCTGCCCAACGCCGCGTTCACGGTCGCCGGCCCGCCCACCGTCACTGTCACCGACAGCAACACCGTGCGGCTCACGGGCACCGGCCCGCTCGCGCTCGAAACGCTGCTCGTCAACGGCGCCGCCTACCCCCTCGTGTGGACCAGCGTGACCAACTGGCAGATGGTCGTTCCGCTTCTCCCGGGAACCAACCTCCTGCAATTCACCGGGCGCGACCGCTCGGGGCAGCTTCTCACCAACGTCACCGGAACGATCACCGTGCATCACCCCGCCGCGGCCGTCGCCCCCGAGGAATGGGTGGTCTTCAACGAAATCCAATATCGCGCCGCCGTCCCCGGCGCGGAGTTTGTCGAACTGTTCAACCGGCACACCAACCACACCTTCGACCTCTCCGGCTGGCGCGTGAACGGCCTGGGTTACACCTTTCCCGCCGGCGCCACGCTTGGCCCGCGCCAGTTCCTGGTGCTCGCCGCGGATCCCGTCACCTTCAATCTCGCTTACGGCCCCACCAACCTCGCCTTCGCCGCATATCCCGGCACCCTCGACCCGGACGGCGAAACGCTCACCCTCTTCCGCCCCGGCGGCGGCACCAACGAAATCGTCGTGGACCGCGTCCGCTACGAGGCCTTGCCGCCGTGGCCCGCGCCCGCTCCCGGCGTCTCTCTCCAACTGGTGGACGCCACACAGGACAACAGCCGCGTCGCCAACTGGCGCGCCGCCACCAACCCTCCCTGGGCCACGCCGGGCCGCGCCAATTCCGTCGTCACCAACCTCCCCGCCTTCCCGCCGCTCTGGCTCAACGAACTCCAGGCGGAAAACCTCACCGGCCCGACCGACAATTTTGGCCAGCGCGACCCGTGGGTGGAACTCCACCACGCGGGCAACGGCAATCTGAACCTCGCCGGATACCACCTCGCCGACTCGCTGACCAACCTCACCCGCTGGCCCCTGCCGGCCGGCCTGACCATCGCTTCCCATGGGTTCCTTGTCGTGTGGTGCGACGGGCAGACCAACCAGACCGCCGGCACCAACGCCCATGCCAATTTCACGCTCCCGCCGGCCACCGGCCTGGTCACCCTCGCGCGCCTCGTCAACGGCCAGCCGCAACTCCTGGATTACCTTCGCTACACCAATCTCGCGGCCAACTGGAGCCACGGTGCCGTGCCCGACGGCCAGCCGTTTTACCGCCGCAACCTCTTCCACGCAACCCCGGGCGCCACGAACAACTCCGCCGCCGCCCCCCTCCAGGTCTTCATCAACGAGTGGCTGGCCGACAATGTCGCCGCCCTCGCCGATCCCGCCGACAACAACTTCGAGGACTGGTTCGAACTATACAACCCCGGCACCAACGCGGTGGACCTCGGCGGCTGTTACCTCACGGACACGCTCGCCAACCCGTTCAAGTTTCCCATTCCCAACAACGGCCAATACGTCATCCCGCCCGGCGGATTCCTGCTCGTCTGGGCCGACAACGAAGCCCAGCAAAACCAGCCGGGGCGTCCTGACCTGCACGTGAACTTCGCCCTCAGCAAGGACGGCGAGGCCATTGGTTTGTATGCCGCCGACGGCACGCCAATTGACGTGATCACCTTTGGCCCGCAGACCACCGACATCAGCCAGGGCCGGTTCCCCGACGGCGCCGCCGCCCTTTTCTCGATGTCCCCGCCCACGCCCCGCGCCCCCAACCGCCTGCCCAATACCCCCCCGCAACTGGACCCGCTTCCGAACCGCGTCGTCACCCTCGGCCAGACGCTCACCTTCACCGCGCTGGCGACCGACCCCGACCTGCCCGCCCAAACGCTCACCTTCAGCCTCAGCAACGCGCCCCTCGGCGCCGCCATTGCACCCGCTTCCGGCCTCTTCACCTGGACGCCCGCCGCTCCAGCCACGGCGTCCATCACAGTGGTCGTCACCGACAACGGCCTGCCCCCGCTCACCGCGGCCCGCTCGTTCACCGTGACGGTGGTCCCACCGCCGCAGGCCCTGACCCCGCGCCTGGCCGACGGCGCGTTCCTCTTCGACTGGCTGACGCATTCGGGCCAAAGTTTCCGGGTGGAGTCCGCGCCCGACCTCGCGGCACCGGTCTGGACACCGCTGACCGACCCGCTGCCGGGCACCGGCGGCGCGCTGACGTTCACCAACGAACTGGACGGTTCCCCGCAACGCTTTTTCCGACTCCGCGTGCTGCCGTAAAAGGCGCCGGGGTCAATCGCCTCGACCAACGACCTCGGGCCGCCCCACGTATCGCCGGATGTCCGCCGCGAACGAGGCGTGACGCAGGCCGAACCATTCGTCCGCCCGCGTGCCGTCGCCCACGTTGTCCTCCTGCAACATGAGCAACTGATCGCGGTTGAGCGGCGGAGCCTGGCGCAGCACGAGCGGAAACAACCTTTCCAACAGGGCAGCCTGAACCCGCGCCACCGGCCACGGAATCCGCAGCTTGAACCGCCGTCGGCCGAGGGCCGCGAGAATGGCATCGAGCACGGCGAGAAAGGTCAGCCGCTCCGCCCCGCACACGTCGAGCGTCTGGCCAACACTGCGGGGTTCGGTCAGCGCGGCCACAAAGGCGCGGGCGACGTTCTCGACGGCGACGGGCTGAAGCAGGTTGTTTCCGCTGCCCATCACCGGCAGCACCGGCGACCAGCGCGCCATGCGGGCGAACAGGTTCACAAAATGGTCTTCCGGGCCGTAAATCAGCGAGGGCCGGAGGATCGTCCACTCCAACCCACTGGCGCGCACGGCCTCCTCGGCGGCCCACTTGGTCTGGTGGTAGCGCGACACGGCCGCCGGGCGCGTGCCCAGGGCGCTCATCTGAATCCAGCGCCGCACCCCCGCGCGGCGGGCCTCGGCAAGGACGTTTCGCGTGGCGCGGGTGTGGACGTTCTCGAAGGTCTGTTCGCCGATTTCACTGATGATGCCGACCAGATGAATGACCGCGTCACACCCGTCGGCCACGCCGGCGAGCGACGCGGGATCCAGGAGGTTGCCGCCGCGAATTTCGCCAGGTGAAAATGGCGGCGACGGCCCTTTGCCAGGCTTCGACGGTCCACCCACAGCCCGTTCGGGGTCGCGGGCCAGAATGCGAATCCCATGCCCGGCGGCCCCGAGCTGCCGGCACACCTCCCGCCCCACAAAACCCGTGGCTCCAGTGACGAGAACGCGCATGAGCATCGGACCGTTATTCCGCCATCGCGCGGAGTTCGTCGCTCACCATCGTCATCAGCGGGCGCACGGTGGCGTCGCTGAACTCGAAGCGGCATCCGGCGGCGGCAAAGAGTTCCGGCAGCGGCCGCGAGTTGCCGAGGGCGAGGCCGCGCTTGTAGGCCGCCAGCGCGGTGGCGCGTTCGCGGCGGGCATTGGCCCACACTTGCAGCGCCCCCAACTGCGCGATGCCGTATTCGATGTAGTAGAACGGATACAAGTAGATGTGCAGATGCCGGTGCCAGAGCTTGGCGCGGAAATCCTCCAACCCCGTCCAGTCCACGTCGCCGTTGAACCGCGCGTGAATCTGCACCCACGCGGCATCCCGCTCGGCCACGGTGTGGCCCGGGTGCGTGTAGAGCCAGTGCTGGAAGGCGTCCACCGTGGCGATCCACGCGAGCGTGGTGAGGACGCCCTCGAGGTGCGTGCGGCGGGCACGGTTCGCGTCGGCGGGGGAATAGAACTCCTCGAGGAACTCGTTCCCCAGCAGTTCCATGCTCATCGAGGCCACTTCGCAAAACTCGATGGGCGCGCCGCGGTAGGCGTAAAGGTCCTCCTCGCGCGTGGCCTGCGCATGGAAGGCGTGCCCGGCCTCATGCAACATGGTTTCGACGTCGCGTTGCAGACCGACCGCGTTCATGAAGATGAATGGCACACGGGCCTCGGCCAGCGTGGACTGGTAACCGCCCGGGGCCT
>JBKBTZ010000154.1:0-7357 GCA_046290825.1 Limisphaerales bacterium | reverse complement strand
CACCCTGCTGGCCATGCCCCGGGCGCACCTGGCCCGTCTGGAGGCTGTGCTGGCCGCCGCCCAGTTACGCCCGGCGCATTTCAGCCTCGGCCTGCCCGCGCTGCAACCGCCCGGCACTGACGGCGTCCTCAGCCTGCTGGCCGGCGAATCGGCCATCGCCCTCCAGGTTGCCCTCGGTGGCGGACTGGCCGCCTTCCGCACCATCGAAGGCGCATTCGAGCCGGTGGGCACGGGACGGGAGCTGCAGGCCGACCATGTTCTGCGTGAATTGCGCATTACCCTCGGCCAGTTGCCCGATGCCTTGCGGCCCGCGGTGACGACCCTGCGCGTGCTGGGCCGGGACGACGCTGCGGATGAACTCGCCGAAACGCTCGCTCCGCGCGCCACCCAGCTTGGCCTCAAACTCGAGCGGGTCCGCGCCCACACCGCCGAGGACTTCGGCGTCAAGGTGCCCGTCAATACGGCCATCTCACCCGCGCTGGCCGTGGCCGTGCGGCGGCTGACCGGTGCCGGCGCGGCGCTCGAATTTTTGCCGCCCAAGGTCACCGCCTGGCAGCAGTTTGCCGCGCGTTACTCCTCGCCCAAGCTGGTCGCCGCCGGAGCGGCCGCCGCGCTGGTCGTGCTGCTCGTGGCCGGCGCGTTCGCCGTGCAACAGGTCCGATTGTGGTATTGGGGCTCCAAATGGAACGCGATGAAGCAACAGGTGTTCGCGCTCGAGGAAATCCAGACAAACATCCGCACCTACCGGCCCTGGTTCAATGATTCTTTCCGCGAACTGAGCATCCTCAAGCGCATCACCGAGTCGTTCCCCGAGGACGGCCAGGTCTCGGTGAAAACGGTGGAAATCCGTGACCCGAACAAGCCCGGAGAGATGCCCACCGTAACCTGCACCGGCACGGCCCTGAACCGCGCCGCCCTCACCCGCGTCACCGACCGGCTCGGCACCAACCGCAGCATCGTCAATGTCCGCACCGAGCAAACCCGCGGCACCTCGCCGATGGAATTCACCTTCAACTTCCAATGGAGCGAAGGCAGCCAATGAACTCCAATTTTAATCTCCATCGTAATCCTGCTCTTAATCCCTCTGGAAATTTCGGAGGCGGGGTTAAGATGAAGAGCAAGCTGAAGAGGACAAGCCCCCGATGAACCTGAACCTCAAAAACCGTCAACACCTGTTGGCGCTGCTGGCCGGCGCGGTCATCGCCCTGTTCCTTGGCGACAAGCTCGTGTTCACCCCGCTGGTGAAAAGCTGGCAGGCGCGCATCAAGCGGCTGGAGCAGTTGCAGAAGGATGTCCGCAACGGCGAGGCGCTGCTGGAACGCGCCGCCAGCCTCGAAGCCCGGTGGTCCCAGATGCGCACCAACACCATCGCCACCGACGCCTCCACCGCCGAAAGCCAGGTGCAGCGCGCGCTCGAACGCTGGTCCCGCGCCAGCGGCGTCAACGCCAGTTCCTTCCGCTCGCAGTGGAAGCGCCCCTCGGAAAACCACGCCGTGCTCGAGTGCCGGCTCGACGCCAGCGGCAGCCTCGGCGCATTGACCCGGTTCCTGTATGAAATCGAAGCCGACCCGCTCGCGGTCAAGGTGGACCGCGTGGACCTCTCCACCCGCGATAATGAAGGTCGGCAGTTGAACCTCGCGCTCACCTTGAGCGCCCTGCAACTTCTCAAAAACGGAAAATGATGCGGAAGCCCTTTCTATTCTTTGGCCGCGGCACCAGCGTGATCCTCGCGTTGGGGGGGTGGCTTGCGCTCCTGCCCATCGCCGGTGTGGCCCAGACCAACGCGCCCGCCCGCGGGTTGCGGTTCGAGGATTTCCGGGTCATCACGGATCGGAACATCTTCAACGGCAACCGCTCCGGCCAACGGGTCACCGCGCGCGCCTCCGCCCCGCAACGCCCCACGCGCGTCGAATCCTTCACCCTCGTCGGCACGCTCTCCGTGGATGGCCGGGAGACCGCATTCTTCGACGGCAGCGAACCTGACTTCCGCCGCGTGGTGCGAAAAAACGAGAAATTTGCGGGGTTCACCCTGAAAGAAATCTGGCCCGCCGGTGTCCAACTGGAAGAGGGCACGAACCTGATTGCCCTGCGCGTGGGCACCGCGCTGCGGCGCGAGGACGAGGGCTATTGGCGATATGCGGAACCGGGCAATTACGGCAGCGCCGCTGGAAGCTGGTCCACCGCGCGTTCCCGCGACAGCGAGCGGGACAGCAGCCGCGACCGGGGCGGGGATCGCGGCCGGGGCGGCTCCAGCCGGAGCGATTCCAGTGCCAGCAGCCCGTCCACGGCCAGTGCCGCTGCCCCCAACGCGGAGGATGCTGCCGAAGTTTTACGCCGATTAATGGAAAAACGAGAAAAGGAGAACCAATGAAAACCCGATGCTTCATCCCCCTGGCCCTGGCGGGCCTCGCGCTCCTCGCGCTACCCGTCCGCGCCCAGAACAACGGTGACTCGAATGGGGAGGACACCATTCCCATCCCCGCCGAGGCCGCCGCCGCGCTGGCCGAGCTGATCCCATTGCTCGACACCAACAACGCCCCCACCGACTCCACCAGCAACACCAATGAGGCGTTCCACCGCGATGCCCGGGATGACCGTGCCCGCCTGGCCCCGCTGCGCTCCACCAATGGCATCCCCGGTGCCGGCGACCTCACGCCGCCCACACCGCCGGACAAGGTTGTCAAGGATGGCGAGGCCGGTCTGCGCTTCAACTTCCGGGGCGCCCCGCTCGAAATGGTGTTGAACTACCTCAGCGACGCGGCCGGCTTCGTCATTGTGCCCGAGACCGACATCCGCGGCCGCGTGGACATTGTCAGCGCCCAGCCCCTGACCAAAGACGAGGCGATTGAACTGCTGGGCAACGTTCTCGGCAAAAGCGGCTACGCCGTCCTCCGCGACGGGCGCACCCTCACCATCGTCACCAAGGAGGAGGCCCGGAAGCGCGACATTCCCGTGCGCACCGGCTACGAACCGACCACCATTCCCAAAAGCGACCAGATCGTGACGCAAATCATCCCCGTGCGCTTTATCAACGCCGTGCAGCTCGCCCGCGACCTGGCTCCGCTCATCCCCGCCTCGGCCACCATGACCGCCAACGAAGGCGGCAACGCACTCGTCATTACCGACACCCAGACCAGTATCCGCCGCATGGCCGAGATCATCAAAGCCCTCGACACCACCGTTTCCAGCCTGTCCTCCGTCAAGGTCTTCGCCTTGCGCTACGCGGACGCCAAGACCGTTGCCGACATGGTCAAGGAAGTGTTCGCCAGCAATGACACCGGACGGTCCGGCGGCGGCGGCGGGCGGCGGGGTGAGTTTCGCTTCGGCGGCGGCCCATTCGGTGCCATGTTCGGCGGTGGCGGCGGGGATCAAAGCGGAAGCTCGGGCCGGCCGGGTGCCTCGCGGGTTGTGGCCACGGCGGACGACCGCAGCAACTCCCTCGTCGTCAGCGCGCCCGACGACCTGATGCCCACCATCGAACAACTCGTCGCTTCGGTGGACACCAACGTCGAGGACGTCACCGAAATCCGCGTATTCCGCCTCGAACACGCCGACCCGCAGGAAACCGCCGATCTCATCACCAGCCTCTTCCCCGACACCACCACCAGCAACAACCGCAATCAGCAACGCGGTGGCGGCGGGTTCTTCCGCGGTCCGTGGGGCGGCGGCAACGACAACAACACCAGCACCGCCAGCGAACGCCTGATGCGCCAGAGCCGCGTGGCCGCCGTGCCCGACAATCGCACCCGCTCCATCGTCGTCACCGCCGCCCGCGCGACGATGACGCAGATCGAGGCGATGGTGAAGCAGCTCGATTCCGACCCCGCCCGCAAACAGAAGGTCTTCGTCTTCGAGGTGCAGAACACCGACCCGACCACCGTGCAGGAGACGCTGGACAGCCTCTTCAGCGGACAGAACGTGGGCACGGCGCGCTCGCGCACCACGACGGGCGCGGCGGGCACCCAGTTGAACACCCGCGCGCAACGGCAGAACCAGAACATTACCACCGGCAACCGCAACACCACCGGCTTCGGCACCACCGGCGGCACCCGCGGTTTCGGCAACTAACCAGAGCACACCAAGCCCCCGCATGAAAAAAAACATCCGCTTCTCCGCGTCGGCCTCCCGCTCGTGGACGCTGGCGCTTGCCACCGTGCTGGCCTTCGGCAGCCTGGCCGAGCGCACCGCCGCCCAGGCCCGCACCGCTGGCACCGGCCGCACCACCACGGCCGCCCGCTCCGCCACCGGGGCCTATCCTTCCGCCACGTCTATCGGCAACGCCACGGTCACGGTGGATCCCGAAACCCGCCGCGTCTTTGTTGTCACCGACGACGACACCGCCGAATACGTGCGCCAGGTGATCAACGACCTCGACCGTCCGACGCCGCAGGTGTTGATCAAGTGCGTGTTCCTCGAAGCCACCTACACGAAGGACCTCGACCTTGGCGTGGACGGCAATTACACCCACAACGTCACCAGTTCGAAGGTCAAGGAGTTCAACGGCTTGGGCACCGCCTCCACCGTGTTCGACCTCGCCTCGAGCGGCGGCATTTACACGATGCTCGGCCAGGACCTCCAGTTCACCCTGGCCGCGCTCGCCAAGGCGGGCAAGACGGAGATCCTCTCGCGCCCCTCCATCCTCGCCCGCAACAACCAGCCGGCCACCATCAGCCTCGGCCAGCAGGTGCCGCTCATTACCAACACGCGCTTCGACAACTTCGGCAACCAGATCAACTCCGTCACCTACCAGAACGTCGGCATCATCCTCACCGTCACGCCGTTCATCACCTCGGACGACATGGTGGAGATGATCGTCGCTCCCCAGACCTCCGAGCTGGCCGACCGCTCCCAGTGGGTGCCCATCTCCAGTGGCGGCACCAACACCGGCGGTTCCTTCGCCGCCCCCGTCATTAACTCCCGCTCCGCCGACACCGTCGTCGTGGTCCCCGACGGCCAGACCGTCGTCATCGGCGGCCTGCTCCAGAGCAAGAACCTCGAGTCCACCAGCAAGGTGCCCCTGCTCGGCGACATCCCGCTTGTGGGTCTGCTTTTCAAACACAAGGTCAGCGCCAAGGCCAAGACCGAGCTGATGATCTTCATGACGCCGCACATCGTGAAGTTTCCCGGCGACCTCGCCGCCCTCACCAGCAAGGAACGCGGCCACCAGCAGCTTACCCCCAAGGCCTTCAGTGAGGAGGAATTGAACCGCTACCTCGACAACCTCCCGGCGGCGGACCAACCCCCCGCCAAGAAACGGAAGTAACGCACGCCCCGTTCCGCCTTCCGCCCGGCCATGTCCCTGCGCCCCGTCTATCTCGCCCTGCTGCTGCTGTGGGTGCTGGTCGTCGGTTGGCAGGCCGCCGAGCACCAGCGCGTTGCCGCCGCCGCCCGCGACGCGCTTATCAACCGCTCGAAGGACATTTCGAGCACGGTGAGCGTGGTGCTCCGGTCGCAGCGGCATTTCAACCTCATCTCCCAGGAACGCCTCGAATCCGCCCTCGCCGCGCTCATCAAATCCAACGAACTCACCAGCGTCGTCCTCCTCAATGCCCGCGGCGAAGCGGTGGCTGCCGCCGGCGCACCGCTCGACCCCGACGACCTCATCCTCGTCCCCGCCGGCATCCAGTGGGACGAGGGCTTCGTCACGCTGATGAACCTCGTGGACCTTGGCACCAACGTCACTGCCGACCTCGAAGGCGGCCGCCCGCCCATTGTGTTTTCCCGCACGGACATTCCGCCACCGCCCACCAACCGGCCCCCGCCCGGCTCGCGTCCGAATGAGCCAGGCCGCGCCGAGAACGGCCCGCCTCCCCCCGACCGGCTGACGGACTCTGCAACTGACAACGACCGGCCCCCGCGCGATCGAGACCGGGACCGCGACCGCCGCCCCCGTTTCGGTCGCCCCTTCTGGATGAGCGAGGCCGAATACCAGGCCGCCCTCGAAAAACGGGGCATTCACAGCTTTGTGATGGTGCTTTCCACCGAGGGCATGACCGCCACCATCCGGCGCGATCTCTGGGTGCGGATCGTCATCTGTGCCTTCGCCGGCGTGGCCGCGTGCGGATTCGCCCTCGCCTGGCGGAATCGCGAGCGCAACGCCGAACTGGAAATCCGCCTTGCCCGCGCCGCCGAACTCAACGCCCGTCTCCGGGAGATGAACCTCGCTGCCGCCGGCCTCGCCCACGAAACCCGCAACCCGCTCAACATCATCCGCGGCCTGGCCCAGCTCATCTCCCGTCACGAGGCGGCCCCCGCCGACGTTCGTGAACGCGCCACCCAGATCGTCAACGAATCCGACCGCGTGACCGCGCAGCTCAACGAGTTCATCAATTACTCGCGCCCCCGCGAAGTCCGCCGCGCCGCCGTAGCCCTCAACGCCATCTTCACGGACCTGGCCCGCGCCCTGGCCTCCGATCTTGAGGACAAGGGCATCACCCTGCACGTGCCCGCCGACCTGCCCGTCATCGAGGCCGACGAACAACTTCTCCGCCAGGCACTGTTCAATCTCTTGCTGAACGCCATTCAGGCGGGCGATAAAAACGGCGAAATTCGCGTGGTGGCCGACCGGGAGGTGGTAAATGGCGCCACCGAATGGCGGCTGGACGTGCGTGACAACGGCCCGGGCGTGCCTGCCGAACAGCGCGGGGAAATCTTCAAGCCCTACTTCACCACGCACCCCGACGGCACCGGCTTGGGCCTCGCCGTGGTCCAGCAAATTGCCACCGCGCACGGTTGGGACGTGGAATGCCTGCCCAACGAACCGCGCGGCGCCATCTTCCGCCTCCGCCACCTCCGGCCGGCCGGCTGATTCGTGGCCAGTAATCAGCCTTGGGCGCAAAGCTCGCCACCTTTCCAACGAATTCGCGAGCCTTCTGTTCCCGCCCGGCTTGGATGGCCTGGTCGTCTGCCACACCCACTTCCGCCGCGAACTTCCTGACATCTTCCGCGATTTTCATGGAACAGAAATGTGGCCCCCGCATCGAACAAGCGGGCGGTCTTTGCGCCTTCCTGCGGCACGGTTTCGTCGTGGAATTGACTCGAACGCCTGCCCGGCGTTCTCGCCCTCCGGGCTTTCGCTCCGCAAAAGTCTTCTCGGGCCGTTCCCACGGCCCTCGAATCACGCGCGGTGACGGGGTCGAGGCTGAGGTTGAATTGATTTAACCAGCGGATTTGGCTCGGTTGCGCCCGAAGCCTCGGCCTGTCGGCCTTTCGCTCCGCGAAATCCTTCTCGCCGCCTCCCAAGCGGCTCGAATCCAAGCGCGCGGAAATCGGTGGGAGTCCAGGGCGTTTGGCTGGCAGGCTCATAGAACTGGGCGGGAGTTGAGGATGAGGCGCAAGGCGCGGTGAGGATGGCGGT
>JBKBTZ010000153.1:0-7447 GCA_046290825.1 Limisphaerales bacterium | reverse complement strand
CAGCACCTCGAACTGGCCGCCGGTGCGCTCATTATCCGCGCGCAGCCGGGCGGGGATGACCCGCGAATTGTTCAGCACCAGCACGTCGCCGGCGCGCAACTCCCCGAGCAGGTCGGGAAACCGCCGGTGCGCGAAGGTCCCGGCGGCGCGGTTCACGACCAGCAGGCGCGAGCCGTCCCGCCGTTCCGCCGGCTGCTGGGCGATCCGCTCCGGCGGCAGGTCATAGTCAAAATCGGCGGTGCGCATGGCCCGAGCCTAGCGCACGCGGGAGGGCGGCGCGAGGCCGGGATGCGCCTGGCGTCGGCCATCTGGCGGGCGCACGAATTTGCGGGGAAATTGCAGATTTTTTGGAGCCGTTTCTGCGGGCCATCGCATAGGCTCCCCTCCTGTCAGCCCACAAACTCGCATGAAAGCCATCCTGTCCCTCCGTTGGTTCGGGGTTTGCCATCTGTTCCGCCCCGTTTGTGTCCTCGTGGTTCCCCTGGCCTGGTTGGCCGCCGGTTCCGCTCGTGCCATCACCATCACCACCGCGGTGGGGAACGGCGCGGACGTGCAGTTGAATGAATTCAACAACACGCCGCAGGACACCTCCGCCAACAACCAGCAGATCAACGCCCGCTGGGCTTCCACCGTCAACGAGGTTATCGCCCTGCGCTTTGATCTCAGCGGCTACACGCCGGCGGCGCTCACCAACGTGCAGTTGGAACTGATCAATCACCGCGCCAACACGGCGCGTGTGCTGCACTATTACGGCGTTCCCGATGGCACGCCAGGTGCCGACAATAACGGCACCGTGCATGGTTACACCGATAACACCTGGCAGGAGGGCACCCTCAAGTTCTCCACCATGCCGGGGCTGCACTACGACGGCGACCCGAACACCAAGGGCTTCTCGAACGTCGTGGACCTCGGCTCCGCCACGATGAACGCCACCGCCAAGGGGAGTTCCGTCACCTACAGCTCGGCGGCGTTGACGGCCTTTGTGCAAAGCCATCCGGACACGCTGATCACCCTCCTCGTGGGCGTGGACACCGCGAGCACGGGGCAATCCCGCTTTGCCTCGAAGGAGACCACCGCGTTGGACGGTGGCACGCCGACGGGCGCGGCGGGGGATTTCGCGCCGCGGCTGCACTTCACCATTGCCTGCACTTCCGCCGGCATCAGCGCGCAACCCGCCGATCAGCAGGTTCTCGCCGGGACGCCGGCCACTTTCACGGTCGCCGCCACCGGTTCCGGTCCGGCGTATCAATGGCAGGTCAGCACGGACGCCGGCGCGAGTTGGAACCCGGTCACCACCGGCACCGGCGGCGACACCGCCAGTTACACCACGGCGCCCGTCGCCCTCGGCGACAGCGGCAACCAATACCGCTGCCTCGTCACCGTTGCGTGCGACGGCTCGTCCGTCACCTCGGCGGTCGCCACGCTCACCGTCGTTGCGCCCCCGACGATCAGCGGGCTGAGCAATCTGGCCGTGTATGCGGGCACGGATGTGACCTTGAGCGCGACCGTTGGCGGCGTGCCCGCCCCGGCGTTGCAGTGGCTCAAAGAGGGCGTGGAATTGCCGGGCGAGACCGCCGCCACGCTGATCCTGCTGGCCGCGTCGCCCGCCGCCAGCGGCGTCTATTCGCTGGTGGCCAGCAACGTCGCGGGCGTGGTCACCAACAGCCTGACGCTCACCGTGTCCGCGGGCGACCTCGCCCCGCTCATCACCGGGCCGACGCCGCAAACCGTCGTTGCGGGCGGCACAGCGACCTTCGCCGCCACCGTGCTCGGCCTGCCGGTGCCCGTGTTGCAATGGTTCGAGAACGGCGTGCCGCTCGTTGGCGAAACCGCGGCCACCCTCACCCTCGTTGGGGTATCGGCCGCGCAGGACGGTTTCACCTATGCGCTCGTGGCCAGCAACAGCGCGGGCCTCGCCACCAACAGCGCCACGCTCACGGTGCTCGTGCCTCCCGCCATCACCGTCCCGCCCGCGAGCGTGACCGTGACCAACGGCCAGCCAGCCACCTTCACCGTTGCCGCCACCGGCGCGCCCGCTCCCACCTACCAGTGGCGCAAGAATGGCACTCCCATCTCCGGGGCGACCAACAGCGCGCTGCACTTCGCCGCTGTCACCCCCGCTGACATCGCCGCCTACTCCGTCACCGTCCAGAATGAAGTCGGTTCGGTGACCAGCAGCAATGCACTGTTGAACGTGTATTCCACCATGACACCGGTGACGCTCGCTCCGGCCAACGACGCCACGGATCTATGCTGGGACACCCCGCTGTATCTCACGTTCAACGTTCCGCCCGTGCTCCGCACGCCGGGCACGGGACGCATTCGCATCTACAACGCCACCAACCCGGCCACGCCCGTCGAGACGCTCGACATGGCGCTCAACACCTCGCCTCATCCGGTCCATGCCGCGAACATTCAGCCGCGCGTCATCGCGGGCCAGACCATCAACACCTACCCGGTTCTCATCACCGGCAGCACCGCCGCCATCTACCCCCGTCCGGGCGTGTTGACGTCAAACCAGACCTACTTCGTCACCATCGAACCGGGCGTGTTCACCGATGCCGCCGGGGCGTGGCACGCGGGACTGCTGGCCACCAACGCCTGGCGCTTTACCACCCGGCCCGGCGTGTCCGCCACCGCCCTCACCAACCCTGTCGTCGCCGCCGACGGTTCGGGGGATTTCCTCACCGTGCAGGGCGCGCTCGATTTCCTGCCCGTCGCCGGGCCGACCCGGCGCGTCATTGACATCCGGGACGGCGTCTATACCGAACTGATCGTGGTGGCCAAATCCAACCTCACCCTGCGCGGCCAGAGCCGGGACGGCACCATCCTGCGCTATTACAACAACGCCAACATGAACGGCTCGACCCGCACCCGCATGTCCCTGCACGTGCGCGCGCCCGACGTGGCCCTCGTTTCCCTTACCGCCACCAACATCACCCCCAAGGGCGGCTCACAGGCCGAGGCGCTGTTCCTCGAATCCGGCGGCAGCGCGGCCCTCCGCTTTATCGCCTACGACTGCCTCTTTTCCAGCTACCAGGACACCATCCTCGGCAACTCGCACGACACCCCCGCCTATTTCGAGCGCTGCACCATCCAGGGCGACACCGACTACATCTGGGGCGGTGCGACGATGTATTTCACCAACTGCGAGCTGAAAATGCTCTCCAACGGCGGCCATTACGCGAACCCATCCTCGAGTGCGGGCAGCAACGGCATGGCCTTTGTGAACTGCCGTCTGGTCCGCGATCCTGCCGTAACCAGCGCATTCCTGGGCCGCACCCGTGGTATCACCAACGGCAACGCGGCCTTCATCCAATGCCTGGCCGATGCGCATGTTGGCGGCTGGGCCGCCGACGCGCTGCCCACCAACAGTTACCGCCTCTGGCATCACGGCATCAGCAATCTCACCGCCACCGTCAACCGCGATGCCACCATCACCAATTCCATCCTGCTTTCCTCCGGCGATCCGCTGCTGGCGTTGACCTTGAACGCGAGCAACTGGCTTTACGGTTGGGTGCCCAGGCTGGCGCCGTGGTTCACGCACCAGCCCTCCGCGCAAATGAAACTCGTTGGCGAATCGGTTACCTTTACCGCGGCCGCCGCCGGTCTGCCCGCGCCCGCCTACCAATGGCTCAAAGACGGCGTGCCCATCCCCGGGGCCACCGCGCCCACCCTCACCCTCACTCCTCTGGCAGTGAACGACGGCGGGATCTATTCCGTCCTTGCCAGCAACGCCGCCGGCGTGACGGCCAGCGCAGGCGCGGCGCTGGTCATTTCCAATCGCCCGCCCACCGCCGGATTCTTTCTGCTGCCCGCCACGCAAAACACCGCCACCTCTGTCGCGGCGTTCAAACTGGTGGCGGTCGCTTCCGATCCCGACGGCGATGCGGTGGCCGTCACCGCCGTTGCCCCGGCCAGCACCAATGGCGGCGCGGCGTCCTTCAGCGGCGGGCAGATTCATTACACGCCGGCCCCCGGCTACACCGGTCCCGACGAGTTGGCCTACACCCTGACCGACGCGCGGGGCGCGACGGCGACGGGGGCGCTGGCCATTCTGGTATCGCCCGCCGGAGTGGGGTTCAACCAGCTTGCGCCGCCGGAGCCTCTGGGCGGGGGACAATGGCGGCTCCGTTACCTGGGCATCCCCGGCTACGCCTACGCGCTGGAATGGCGGACCAATTTGGTGGTGGGCGACTGGGTGCCGGTGTGGACCAACGTGGCCGGGCCGGAGGGCCGTCTTGAATTCACCAACGTCTCCACCGCGCCCGAAAACTACTACCGCACCCGCCACGCCCCGTGAACCCCGCGGCGCGCGGAAGTCCTCGTCCGCCGCGGCGGCAGGGCTGCCCGCCTTGCCGCGCGGCGGCGGTGGTGGATGGCATCGGCGCGGTCTTCACCTCCCGTGGTCCCCGCGGTTGCTCCGGCCCGGCCCGCCGCTACACTTCGCGCGTGATCCGCAACATCATCTTCGACTGGTCCGGCACGCTCGTGGACGACCTGCCTGCGGTCTGGCAGGCGTCCAATCACGTCCTCAAACAGGCTGGCGCGGCGGAGATGACGCTCGAAACCTTCCGGGCCGAATTCTGCCTGCCGTTCACGATTTTTTACGACAAGCACACACCGGGCGTTCCGCTGCCCCGGCTCGAGGGCTGGTTCCACGAAAGCTTCCGCGCCGCGCAACATTCGGTCTGTGCCCTGCCGCATGCGCGTGAGTTCCTGGAATTTTGCCGCGCCCGCCGGCTGCGGACGTTTCTCCTCAGCACCGTGCATCCCGATTACTGGGCCATTCAGTCGGGCGTGACGGGCTTTGCGCCGTTCATTGACACTCCCTACGTCGGCGTGTGGGACAAGCGGCAGAAAATTCACGACATTCTCGCCGAGCACAACCTCCACCCGGGGGAGACCCTCTTCATCGGCGACATGGAGCACGACATCGAGACCGCGCGGCATGGCGGCATCCACTCGTGCGCGGTGCTGACCGGCTACAACACGCTGGAGCAACTCCGCCGCGCGCAGCCCGACCTCATTGTCGAGCACCTCCGCGAACTGCGCGAACTCCTGGAGCAGAACGAACTCCACCTCCGCCCGCCGGTGAAATCGTTCGAAGCCGGGCACCCGCCGGTGGTGACGGTGGGCGGATTGGTCTTCAACGACGCGGGCGAGTTCCTCCTCGTCCGCACGCACAAATGGTCAAATCTCTGGGGCATCCCCGGCGGCAAAATCCAGTGGGGTGAACCCGCGGAAACCGCCCTCCGCCGCGAGTTGCGCGAGGAAACCGGGCTGGAGGTGGACGACGTGCGCTTCGTGCTGGTGCAGGACTGCATCCACTCGAAGGAGTTTTATCGTGACGCGCATTTTGTGCTGTTGAACTACACCTGCCGCGCGCGCGGGCCGGCGCGGGTGGTGTTGAACGACGAGGCGCAGGAATACCGCTGGCTCACCCCCGCGCAGGCGGCGACGTTGCCGCTGAATCACCCCACGCGAGTTCTGTTGCAGGCGGTCGGAGCCGCGGCACCGTAGTGTTCTCCCCGTGGCGGCGGCCCCCGGCTTTCGGGTTTCGGTGCTGGAAAAATCACCCGAATTGGGGGATTGGGGCGGGCGCGGATCCCGCGCTACGCTGACGGGATGTTCGCCATTCAACGACTGGGTTCGTTCCTCGCCATGTCGGCCGCCGCCGTTGCCGCCGAAGACGGTTTCCTGTTTGCCACGTTCAAGGGAGAACAGACGCCGCTGTCCGAGCAGGTGTATTTCGCGGTGAGCACGAATGGCCGGCATTGGGAGGCGCTCAAGGACGGGGAGCCGGTGCTGGTCAGCGACCTCGGCGAAAAGGGCGTGCGCGATCCTTTCCTGCTGCGCGCGCCCGACGGCCAGAAGTTCTTCCTCATTGCGACGGACCTTTCGATTCATCGCAACGGCGACTGGGGACGCGCTGTCCGCCAGGGCAGCCGGTCCATCGTCGTGTGGGAATCCACCAATCTGGTGGAATGGACCGCGCCCCGGCTGGTGCGGGTGGCCCCGGACGACGCGGGTTGCACCTGGGCGCCCGAGGCGTTCTACGACGAGGGGCGGGGTGAATACCTCGTGTTCTGGGCCTCGAAGACCGCGCGCGACGAATTCCGCAAACACCGCATCTGGGCGGCATGGACGCGGGATTTCGTCACGTTTGGCGAGCCGTTCATCTACATCGAACGCCCGTGGGACGTGATTGACACGACGATTGTGCGCGAGGGCGGACGGCTTTACCGGTTTTCCAAGGACGAACAGTTCAAGGCCATCACGATGGAGACGGGAACGAGCCTGCTCGGTGAATGGACGAGCGTGACCAACTTTTCGCTGGCCCGGCTGCGGGGGCACGAGGGGCCGCAATGCTTTTTGCTCCGGCCGGCCGTCGGCGAACAGTCCGCGACCTGGTGCCTGATTCTGGATGCCTATGCGCGCGGAGCCGGTTACCAGCCGTTCTTGACGGAGGATTTGGGCGGCGGGCAGTTCCGGGCAGGTGAGGGCTTTGTGTTCCCGTTCCGGTTCCGCCACGGATCGGTGCTGCCCATCTCGGAGGCGGAGTTGCGCCGGCTGCGAGCGGCTTTCTGAGGGAAAACCTGCCCGACACGGATGCCCCCATGTTCATGGACGCCAGAAATCTCCGGACGCTCGCCGTGGTTGCCATCCTGCTCGTGCTCGGGCGGATGGCGGCGGGCGCTGGCGACAGGTTTCAATTCAGCTTTGCCCCGGAACCCAACGGGGAGGGATTCACGCCGGTGGCGCCGGATACGGCGTATTCCGCCGGTCGCGGTTTCGGGTTTGATCTGGGCACGGACGCACTGACCAACCCCGCCGCGCCCCGGTTCTTTTCGGTCGCCGTTCCGGAGGGAAATTACCGCGTGACGGTGACCTTCGGCGCGGCCGATGCGGCCACCACCAACACCGTGAAGGCCGAGTCGCGGCGGTTGATGCTGGAACAGGTGGTGACCCGGCCCGGCGAGTGGTTGACGCGCGCCTTCACCGTGAACGTGCGCACGCCGCACATTGCGGGTGGAGAGCGGGTGCGGCTCAAGGACCGTGAACGCGGTGTTCTGCACTGGGATGAAAAGCTCACGCTGGAATTCAACGGCGCGCGGCCCGGAGTGGCGCGGGTGGTGATGGAACCCGTGACCAACGCCATCACGGTGTTCCTCCTCGGGGACTCGACCGTGACGGACCAGCCGCGCGAACCGTGGGCGAGCTGGGGGCAGATGCTGCCCCGCTTTTTCCAGCCTGGCGTGGCGGTGGCCAATCATGCCGAGTCGGGCGAGTCGCTGAAAAGTTCGCTGGCCGCGCGGCGCGTGGCCAAGGTGCTGGCCAGTGTGCGGCCCGGGGATTACGTCCTGGTCCAGTTCGGTCACAACGACCAGAAGGACCGGGCAACCAACGCCCTCGCAGTCTTCGAGGCGAACCTGCGCCAGTTGGT
>JBKBTZ010000152.1:0-7527 GCA_046290825.1 Limisphaerales bacterium | reverse complement strand
CCGCGGCAAATCGGCGCGCGAGCCGGCGAGCCGTCCGCCAGATGAAAGCGTCCATTGTGCTTGGGACACTCGATGGTGTTGCCAATCACCAGCCCGTCGGCGAGATGATTGTTGCCGTGCGTGCAGATGCCGTCGGTGGCAAAGAGTGCCCCGTTGGCATCGCGACAAAGAGCAAAGGTTCTCCGCCCCAGGTCAAACCGCATTACGTCCGCGCGGCCCAGGTCGGCGGCGGCACAAACTTCAATCCAACCCTCGGCATCGGCCACCGCAGTGGCCGCGCGACTGGCTTCCGCCGGCCGCGCCTTGGGCGGGGGCAACTGGCGTTTGACATGATAGCCCGGGTCCTTCGCCTGTCGGATCAACGCGGGCAGCAACTCGCGCCAGGCTGCGTAAATCGAGGGATATGGCGGCGGGCAATCATCCTTGATCAGCGCGTGCAACTTCGGCAGGGCGTGATAGGGCACGAGCGGGAACATGTGGTGTTCGACGTGGTAGTTCATGTTCCAGTAAATGAACCGGCTGATGGGGTTCATATACACCGTGCGACAGTTGAGACGATGATCGAGGACATTCTCCGCCAAGCCGGCGTGCTGGGTGGTGTTGTGAATGATCATCAGCCAGGTGCCGAAGAATTGCGGCAGCACGAAGAGAAAGATGGGGATCCAGCTCCGGGCCACCACGGCGCCGACAACCACGACCCCGTAGATGGCGAGGCAGATCCGGGCGTTGCGATAGACCTTGGGAAATTCGCTTTCGGGGATGAACGTCCGCTCGTCCGCCGTCATCCGGCCCAGCGCATGCCGGATCAGACTAGGGAAATACGTGCGGTAGCCGCCCACGTTGAAGACGCTCAGGGCCAGCGCCAGCAGGTTCGGCGGGCGGGGAATCTGAATCTCCGGGTCGCGACCCACAATGATGGTGTCGCTGTGGTGACGGTTGTGGCTCCAGCGCCACACGACGGATTCGCGCATCACCATGAACGAGGCGATCTCATACAACACGCGGTTCATCCAATCCGTCCTGAAGGCCGTGCCGTGGCCGCACTCGTGCCAGCGCGAATCCGAACTGGCGCCGTAAAGCACCGCATAGATGGCGTAGGGCAACACCACCCACCATGTGCCCCACAACGCGATGGTGGCGTAACCAGAGGCGAACAGCAGGCCGAACAGGAGCAACGTGTCGCGAATGGCCGGGCCGTCGCGGCGCTCCAACAGCTTGCGCATTTCCGCTTTGGGGACGGGGCAGGTATACCATTCGGCCTCGGCAAGGCCCTTTTCCACCGCGAGCGCGGCGTTCGCGCCGGTGAGGCTGTAATCGGGAACAGGGGTCCGGCTTTTGATTTGGGTTTGGGTTTGGGTCTGGGTCATACAGCTCTCGGAGGATTACGACTTTTGGACGGTTTCGATCATGGCGAAGATGTTTTCCAGCGGCGTGCCGGCCTGGACGTTGTGACAGGAGCAGCAGATGTAGCCCTCGCGGCCCGCGCCGAGGGTCGCGAGGCAGTCTCGCGTCTCGCGCACCACGTCACTCACGGTGCCGCGCGGCAGCACGCTCTGGTTGTCCACGCCGCCGTGGAAAATCACGCGGTGGCCAAACTCTTTTTTTAACTCCGCCATGTCCATGCCCGGACAGGCGTGCTGGATGGGATTCAACACATCCACGCCGCAATCCAGAATCGGCCTGAGCAGCGGCCGCGCCGCGCCGTCGGTGTGGTAAAACACCTTCAGGCCGTGCGCGTGGATCAAGTCGCACCAGCGTTGCAGCCGGGGCTGAAGATGTTGCTGCCACATGCGGACGGACATTAGAAGCGAGGTTTGCCCCGCGATGTCGTCGCTGATGAAAACCAGGTCCAGGTTCCGACCTGCCCGGGCAAAGAAACGCTTCATCATTTCCGTCTGGATGGCCTCCACGCGGTCCAGAACGGCCTCGACCAGTTCCGGGTTCTCGCCCAGGTCCAGCATCGCCTGCTCCAACCCGCGGAGCTGGCAATAGATTTCAAAGCAGGAAACCCAGGGGCCGATGACGGCGAATTCCCGGGCGGCCCGCTCCGCCAAGGCCACGGCGCCGTCGTAATCAAACCGGTCCACCTGCGGCCACCACGGATAATCGTCAAGCGAAGCGGGGGTGTCGTAGCCTGCCAGCGGCGCGCTGCCAAACTCGGCATAGTGCGCTTCGCCGGCCTGGATGTTTTTCAGCGGCACACCCCACATGGTGCGGTCCCCGCCCGCCCCGGCCCCCGCGCCGGACTGACTGCCAGCCCGCTCGCCTGCGTCAGTGCGGTAGTCCATGAAGTCCCAGACAATCTTGTCCAGCCCCAGTGCCCGCCACATGGCAAAGTCATCGGCCACGCCGAGTCGCTGGCGCAGCGCGGCCGCGATTTCCGGTGTGTGCCACAAGTCCACCGGCGTGCGGTCCGTCGGCTGGCGGTGCAAAGTGGCCAAAATGCGTTCGCGGGGCGTCATGGAAACGCTTCACCGATAAGGCGGACCCCGTCGGCGGACAATGCACAGAATGACCCGAACGGTGAAGAATTTGACCGGGGCAGGACTACGCTTTGCGCCGGCCACGCTTCCGCCATTGGCTCGGCGTGCAAGCCAGCTTCTGGTGGAACAAGCGCGAGAAGTAATGCTCATTGGCGAAGCCCGTCTGAGCGGCGATCTCTTTCACCGGCAGCGTCGTTTCCGCCAGCAGGTTGCGGGCGCGCAGCAGCCGCAGTTCGAGCAGATACTGGTGCGGACTGAGGCCGGTATGGGCGGCGAAAGTGCGCCGAAACCAGCTATAACTCACGCCCAGTTCCCGGGCCAAGCCTGGCAGATCGAGTTTCGCGGCAAACCCGGCCTGCATCCGGCCCAGGGCAGACTCGATGACGCGGGCGAGAGGGGCTTCCCCGAGCGGTGGCGTCTGCTGGGCGGAGTAAAACAGCCCGAGCAGATCAGCCGTGGCCCCGGCCAGGATTTGCTGAAGGGCCGGACGACTGGCCCGGATGGCTTGCATGACCCGGCTGAACGTCGTCAGCACGGTATCCTCGGCGGGCATTTTCAAAACCGGATACCGGGGCGAAAAGAATTTGCGACGCAGCCAGCGGCGGGCGATTTCGCCATCAAAGCCCAGCCAGTGTTCCTGCCAGCCGGTTTGCGGGTCGGGCGCGTAACGATGCCAGACGCCGGGAAACAGCAGGAAAGCGTGGCCTGCCTCGAGGTCCGTGGCGCCGTGAAAACGCGATTCGAACCGCCCGCACCCACTGGAAATGTAAAGCAGCGCGAAGTGATCCAGCACGCGCCCGTGCTGCCAGTCGAAGGCGTAACCGTCTGGATGGCCAGCCAGCGGATAAGCCGACCCTGGCGGCACCCGTGATTCGCCCGCCGTGGTCACAAACAGCCCCCAGCTTTGGTCCCGTCGGCTGACGGGGAAATAGCGGTGGAACGTGGCCCCTCCGGATTTCATCCCTGCCAGCGTAACGCCAGCCATGCCGCTACGGCAAACGCCAACCGCTGAGCCGGAGACGATCTGTTCGGTGGCGCGACCGAGGTTGGCCGCCGTTCAAGGTGCCCACGGCCATGCCTGGGGATGATCCATCCGTTGCAGCCGGACCGGCCCCAGCAGTCCCGAAGACACCAGTGGCGCACCCGCCGCGTAAGGATTCACCGAGGTCCAGGTGCGGCGCTGCGCTTCCGGCAAGGCCGCGTCGCCGATCAGCCGGTTGATCCAGAGATTGGCCACTTCGATCTCCAGTTCGTTCCGGCCGGGCCGCAGGGCGCCCGTGGTTTCCACGCGCCAGGGAGCGCACCAGACCACGCCCAGGTCGCGCCCGTTCAACCGCACGCGAGCCAGATGCCGCACCGTGCCGAGATCGAGAAACGTCCGGGCACCGCGCGCCAGCAACGAGGAATCAGCGGGCACGTCAAAGGTGTTGCGATACGTGCCGATGCCAGAGTAATGCCGCAGGCCCGGCTCGGGGCGCTGCGTCCAGTCTTCCAGCCGCTCAAAGGTCAGATTCATCGGGTCACTCCACGCATTGCCGAACTGCACCTGCCACGGGCCAGAGAGTTCCTGCGCCGATTCCACGCTCGCAAAGTTGACGGCGTTGCCCGCGCCGCGCCGCGCCGGCTGCCGGAAGACGAGGAAGTAGGATTCCTGCGGGGCAAAGCGCAGGGGCACGGCGGTGCGGCCCTCCTGAATTTCAAATTCCGTCAGCGTCCGGCGTTCGCCGGTGACGGGATGCCACAATTCGGGTTGCCGGCCGGCGACGCGGGACCAGCAGGTGGTGGTCACCGGCTGGTCGGTGCGGTTGCCCACGAAGTAGATGTCGGTCGTGCCCTCGCGGCGATGGGTGTAACGCACCGGCGCGTCTGCCGTGAAATCGGGCGGCACGCCGAGATTCCGCAACAGTTCCGCCAACGCCTCGTAGCGCGGATACATCGGCTCGACATGCTGGCTGCGGGCGGCGAGCTGCGGCCGGTGCCACAACGCCCTGCCAAACGGCCCCCACTCGCAGGCGGGGCGCGCTTCGCCTTCCGTGCGGGCGAGCCAACTGCGGTCGCTCGTCCAGCGCAGCGTTCGCCCATCGCGCAGCAGCACTTCCAAAGCCGCCACCAGACCGGCGGGGTTGGGCGCGTCGCCATCATTGCCGGCGACGATCGTGATCTGGTTGCGCCCGGCGCGAAGCAGGACGACGAGGTCATGCACTTGCACGTAGTTGAAATTCTGCCCGCCGCCCAGCGACTGGCCGTTCACGATCAGGTCATAGCGGTTGTCCGCCGTGATCCACATCTGGGCCGCGGCGATCGCCGCGTCATCCGGCAGGACGACCTCGCGCTCGAAACGCACCGTGCCCACCGGCTGGCTGAAATCCGCGGCGCCGTGCTCGGCCCAAATCCATTTCGCGTCGTCAAGGTAAACGGCGGTCGAGCTGGGTGAATCCGTTTCCTTGGCGAATTGCGGTCCCCAAATCACGCGGCGACGGCCCTCGTTCCAAAGTTCCGCCGTCAGGGCGCGGACCTCCTCATCGCATTTTGGGAAGCCGACCAGGCTGGGCGACTTTTGCGGCGGCGCGCCCACCACCGTGGCTCCGGCCCGCACGAGTTCACGCACCTTGCGAAGCAGTTGCGGCGTCATCGTGCCGGTTTCCGGCAGCACGAGGAGGCGGTAACTCGTTCCGCCCGGGAAGGCGATGCGGCCGTTCTTCACGGTGGCCCGCGTCATCAAGGTGTCCGGCGCGCAGCCATCAAAGTTGTATTCGCGGCGATCCGGTGGTGTGCCGATCGTAGCCGGCGGTGGCGGCCGGAAGATGTGCGGTGCGCCCTCCGCCGCCAGGAACAGGATGTCCGCCACGGCCTCGCCTTGCCGGAGGAGCAACTGGCAGCGCGCGAGGTATTCGTGGTAGGCGCCAACCATGGGCCACCAAGTTTGCGTTCGCTCCCAATGCACGCCATACGGTCCCATGCGCATGCCCGGCCAGCGATCCAGCCACGGCTGGTGTTGGTAGCGATGAAACGCCAGCCGGTTGATGCCGGACGCGAAGGCCCAGTCGCCCAGCGCCTTGATGTTGCCCGGATACGCCCGCCAGTCTTCGCCCGGCGCACAGGTGAACGCCTCCGCCGCCACGACGCGCCGGCCGCCCGTGTGGCCCAGTGACGCCGCCTCAATGACGCTGTAGGAGGTGTCGAAACCGTGCCACCAGAACTCCGCCATCGGCACATCGGCCACCGCGCCCAGGCTCAGGTCGCTGGTGGGATTCATGTCATACGGCTCATTCGAGTAAAGCAGCCCGTGGCGTTTCGCACGGGCCTTGAGCCGCCCGACGTGGTTGGCAATGACCAGCTCCTGCCCCGTCTGGCGCACGTCCCAGAGAAAGCGTTCCGTCCGTTCCACGCTGTCCACAATGCGTCCCAGGTAGGCCGGCAGAAAGGGCAGCGGGTCGTAGCCGCGCCGCCGCTGAAACTCGGCGCGGAAATGTTCCGACCAGTTCTGCGCGCTCATTTCCCAACTGTCGAAGTGGAGCGTGGTCAGACCGCCGGGACCGCGCTTCTTGCGCGGACCGATCTCGCGAATCAGGCTCTCGACGTAATGGTCCAGATGCGCCTCCAACGCGGCTGCCTCATACTTGTCCGTCTCAAATCCCAGCCCCGGCTCCGGCGCGGGCCGGGTGATCTGGCCGGTCACGGTGCGGACAAAGCGCAGGATGGTCCACTCGCCGGGCGGCACGTCCCAGCGCAGCACGCCGTTCGTGGCCAGCCGGCTCGTGAGGTTTTGCACCCGCGCGGACGGCACCACCAACGCGCGGTCATCCGGTTCCGGCGGCGTCGGCCAGAGATACGTGTCCCAGTCCGGCAAGGGCGTGGGATGCATCCGGGCCAACTGTTTTTCGACAAACGCCTCAAGCCGCGCCGCGCCCGAAAGCTGAACCTCCGCCAGCGCCGCGCCCTGCGTGGGGCGAAATTCACGATGCCCCGGCGCGATGTCGCTGAAGCGCAGCCGGAACTGCCGCGCGGTCACCGGCGGGAACGTCACCGTCTCCGGCGCCTGCGGGAGAAAACCCGTGGCAGTCGAGAGGTTCGACCAGTCGCAGCGAAACCGGCGCACGGAAACGAACGCGCCGCGGTCATCCGCCGCCAGCAGTTCCACATCGGCGGCAAACGCGCGGTCGGCGGGAAACAATTCCAGCGTCCGCGCGGTCATGGGCGCGGCCAGTTCAAAGTCTATTTGAAACGGCTGCTCCCGCCGACCCGCGCCGTCGGGAAACACAAACGCGGTGTCCAACCGCCCGTCGGTCAACGCCTCCACGCCCGGGGCCGATGGCGCGGTGGTGACGCGCGGTTGCCGGGCACCCAACGAATCCGCGTCCAGTTTGGGCGCGGGAAACGCCAGCACGGCCACGTCCTGGAACGGCTCGCGCGGGACGGGCAAAGCGCCTTGAAAGCGTTGCGGGCCGGTCACCTGGATTTCCGATGTCGCCAGATAGCGCATCGTCTGGGTCGCGCTGATCCACGGCCCGCCGGACTGGCTCCAGCCGGGACAGTTGAACAGGCCGATGTCCACCCCCAGGCGGCCGCCCTCGCGGATCGCGTGCTCGACCAGATCCCACCATTCCGGCGAGAGCACGCGCACGGCGCCGGGCGTCACCTTCGCGCCATATTCCTCGGTCAGGAAGATGTTGCCGATGAGCGCCGCCCCGATGCCGACACGCTGCATGGCCTCGAGATCGCGCGTGAGCCCCTCCTTCGAGATGTTGTCGCTGATCCAATACCAGTAGCACCACGGCTTGGTTTCCTCGGGTGGGTGGGCAAAGCCCTGTTCCAATGCGAGGTCGGCCGCGGGCAGACTCGAGCCACAAACCAGGCTCAAGGCCAAAATGAAATGACGCAGTGCTTTCACGAAGGCCAAGCGTAGCCGGATGCGCGAAGATTCGCACTACCCGCAAATGCGGGCAGACGAGTGAGCCGGATGGCGCGGGCGCATCTCAGTATTTTGCAAGGGGGTGTAAGCGGGAAACATGTCGTCGGTATGGGTGGAACGGCCAACTTGGCC
>JBKBTZ010000151.1:0-7606 GCA_046290825.1 Limisphaerales bacterium | reverse complement strand
GTTGCGCGGGACCGACCGGCTCGGTCTGCGCGGCCTTGAGGTCGCGCAGCTTGAGCATGAGACTGCTGATCTCAGAGAAGTTGGCGGGGTAATCGGCCCGCTCGACGACGACCCAGCGGTCGGCCCGCTTGGCGAGGGTGAGGCGGTTGGTGCCCTGCTCGACGCGGATTTCCGCAAGCGCCTCGCCCACGGGCAATTTGGCGAGCAGTTTCTCCCCGCCCGCGCTGGCGCGCTGCCAGGCCGAATCCTGCCGGACCTTGAACCACAGGCCGCCGAAACCCACGACGACGACCAGACCGATGAGAAGGACGATGTGCTTGGTTTTCATTTCGCTCCCGTTTTGCGCGCCTTGACGATGGCGAGGCCGACGCCGAACACCGCGACGAGCAGCGGCATGCCCAGAATGTTCAGCCAGGTCAGCGTCCGCTTGAGCCGGTCAATTTCCCGGTTCAACTCCTTCTGCACGCGCTTGAGTTCGCGCCGCGTCTCGGCCTCCTGCTGCTGGAACTTCAGCAGTTCCTGCTCCTGCTCCGGCGACAGGATGAAGCGCTGGCTGCCGTCGGTTTTCTGCGCCTGCAGCTCGCGCAGCCGCTCCTGCGTCGCGTTCAGCTTCTCCTGCAGTTTGGCCACCTCCGCCTGGAAGCGCGCATTGGCCTCGGCCTGCTTCTGGCGCACGACCTCGAAGGGCCGGTTCAATGTGGCGCGGCTGCGGACGCGGATGAGGTTCTGGTCGCCGGCCATCTGTTCGACGGCGTTCTGCGCGAAATTCAGGTTCGCGTTCATCGGCATGGCCAGCCGCCCAAACGGGCTGTCCAGCACGCGCACGGCGAAGTTGTCGTAAAGCAGGTCCGCGTCGCCCACCAGGATCACAGCGCTCTCGACGGTGGATTCCTTCAACGTGGCGGATGCCGCGTTGGTGTCGGTAACGCCGGGTTTGCCGTCGGGGAAGGCGGTTTTGAACTTGCCCGCCAGCCGGAGCGCGAGGGTTTGCTCCTTGTCGGCGGACTTGAAATCGCGCAGCACGGATTCGGGGCTCATGCTGGCCATGAAACCCTCGACCAGTTGCGAGTCGCGCGTGCTGCGAAGGAGGATGGTCTGGGTGAGGCCCGGCGCGGGCGTGCCACTGAACGCGCCCGCCATCGGCACCCAGAGGTTGTCAATCTCGCTGGTGACCACGTCGTCCTTGTCCATCTGCGCCCGGGTGAGCGAGAGCCAGGTGGGCTGGCGGACGGGTTGGTTGCCGCGGCCGCCGAGTTCCATGAGGAGGTTGACGTCGGCGACGACTTTGGTGCTGTCGAAGGTCAGGCCCCAGGCGCGGAGCAGCTTCTCAAGGTTCGAGCTGCTGCCCATGCTCATGCCGCCCATCATCGGGTTGCTGCTGCGGCTGTCCACGACCGAGTAGGCGTCGAGGAAGGCGATCAGCTTGCCGCCGCGCAGCACGAACTGGTCGAGCGCGAACTGCGTGGCGTCCGAGATGTCCTTGGGGTGCAGCACGAGCATCACCTTCACCTCGTCGGGAATCACGTCCGCCGTCGGCTCGATACGGCGCACGTCGAAATCGGCGCGGAGTTCGTTGAGCAGGATCCACGGGTCGCTGCCGCGCTGGCCCATCTGCATCATCATCGGGTTCATGGGCTGGCCCCAGACGGGCAGCGTGGTCATCAGGCCAATCACCGGCTTGGTGGGATTCACCACCCGGGCGATGGCGCGGATGATGTCGTATTCCATCAGGCGCTCGCGGTTGGGCGGCAGCGGGACAACCTGTTTTTCGTCCAGCCGGGTGACGGCGATGCCGAGGTAGAACAAGTCGCCGTTGGGGAGCTGCTCGGGCTGGATGCCGTCAAAGCGCGCCTGATCCTCCGCGTCGCTGTCGGGCAGCGGGTTGAACTTTTCGATGATGATGTTGCCCCGCCCGGCCTGACGGAATTCGGCCAGCAGGTCCTCGACCTTCCGCGCGTAGCTTTTCAGGAACACCGTTTCGGGGGAGGAATGCTCGCTCTGGGTGCAATAGAAACGCAGGCGCACCGGGCCATCGAGCTGGTTCAGAATGGCGCGCGTGCCGTCGGACAGCGTGTAGGCCTTCTCCTGGGTGAGGTCGAGGCGCACCTTGAACGCGCCGCCGAGGGCGTTCAGCCCGATGAGGATGACCGCCACCGCCGCGAGGCCGGCCGTCGAGTAAAGAATGGTTTGCAGGGATTTGTTCTTCATGCCTTGCCCTCGTTCAGCCCGCGCGGTGGCCGCGCAGGATCACACTGGTGCCAAACAACGAGAAACCGATGACCGACAGGAAATAGAGCACGTTGCGCGAGTCCACCACGCCGCGCTGGAACCCGTCGAAATTCGTGATGAAACTGAAGGCCGCGATGAACTCGACCAGCCCGCGGCTCAACACGCCCTCGATCAGGCCGATGACCGGCTCGAAGCCGCAGAGGATGAGCAGCAGACAGACCATCACCGACACGATGAAGCTGATGACCTGGTTCCGCGTCATCGCCGAAGTGAAGCACGCGATGGCCAGATACGCGCCCGCCATCAACCAGCTTCCGAGGTAGGCCGCGAGGATGACCCCGTTGTCGGGCGAGCCGAGGTAGTTGACCGTGAGCACCACCGGAAACGTCAGCGCCAGCGCGACGCCGAGGAAAATCCAGCTCGCCAGGAATTTGCCCACAATCGCCTGCCACGCCGTTACTGGCATGGTCAGCAACAGTTCAATGGTGCCCACCCGCCGCTCCTCCGCCCAGAGCCGCATGCCCACCGCAGGCACGAGGAACAGGTAGAACCACGGGTGCCACAGGAAAAACGGGCGGGTCAGCGACGCCTGGCCCATTTCAAAGAAGCGGCCCAGCGAGCTGGAGAAGGTGAAGAACCCGCACAGCAGCAGGAAGATGACGATGAACACATACGCCAGCGGGGACGTGAAATACGCCCCCAGCTCGCGCTTGGCGATGGTTTTGATGTTGGTGATGGCTGCGCTCATGGAAGTAAATGGCTGTGAGTGGCCCGGAATGCCGCGTTGACCCGCACCCCCTACCGGCTTTTCTCGGTGTCGGGCCGGGTGATGCTGCGGAACACCTCGTCAAGGCGGCCTTCCTCAGAATGCAGTTCTTCGACTTTCACGCCGGCCAATGCCTCGCCGATGGCCCGGGCGAACTCGCCGTTGACCGGCGGGGTTTTGGGGAAGGCGCGCACGGTGGCCGCCTGCCCGTTGTCATCCAGCACCACGCAGCGCGCCACGTTGGCCACCGGCTGCAGCTTCTGCACCAGCGCCTTGCCGTCCAAACCGCGAGCGCGCACGGTCACGGCGCCGGCCAGCTCCGACTTTTGGCGCAATTCCGCGGGCGTGCCGTTGGCGACGACGCGGCCCCGGTCAATGATGATGGCCCGTGAGCACACGGCATCCACCTCCTCGAGAATGTGCGTCGAGAAAATGATTGCCTTTTTCTCGCCCATGCGGCGGATGAGGTTGCGGACTTCGTGCTTCTGATTTGGATCGAGGCCGTCCGTCGGCTCATCGAGAATCAACACCGGCGGATCGTGGATGATGGACTGCGCAAAGCAGGTGCGGTGACGGTAACCCTTGGAGAGCGTTTCCACGCTCTGATGCAGGACGTTTTCGAGAAAACACATCTCCACCACACGTTGCACGGCCTTCTTCCCGGCTTCCCCGGTCAGGCCCCGCAGTTCCGCCGCAAACTTGAGAAAGCCATACACCGTCATGTCCGTGTAGGCGGGGGCGTTCTCGGGCAGGTAGCCGATGAGGCGCTTGGCGGCGATGGGTTCCTCGACCACGTCGTGCCCTCCCACGGTGATGCGCCCCGCGTTGGGCGGGATGAATCCGGTAATCATCCGCATGGTGGTGGACTTGCCGGCGCCGTTTGGCCCGAGAAAGCCCAGCACCTCGCCGCGTTCCACGGTGAAACTCACGCCGTCCACGGCGCGTTTGGCGCCGAAGGATTTGGCCAAATTCTCGACTTTGATCATGCTGTTTGCCTGCTGAAACGTCCGCCGGGGAGGAAACCGCCCGCCCTGCGCACCGTGCGCGGAGCTTCTGAGACATCCCGCCAGGTTTCGCGATTTGGACGCCGCGCCTTTTAGCGCGTTCAAAAATTTTTGCCAGCCGGGAAATGCGCGGGCGAGGGTGCCCATCCGCCGCTTGCCACGGCTGCGGAGCGTTGGTATATCCGTGCGCGGTCATGGTGGCGGGTGTGGTTCAATGGTAGAACGTGGGCTTCCCAAGCCTGAGACGAGGGTTCGATTCCCTTCACCCGCTCCACGCTCGACACACGGGGCGTGCTCGCAACCGCAGCCCATTGCGCAGCTCACCCCACCGTGCTCCTCCCTGCGGTCGTGATGTTTGCCAAGAATGTGTCCGCAGAAGCTCGTTCTCCCCCAAGAATCCGGTTCTTTTGGTCGCAAGCGGCTTGCGCGGCCAGAATTCCAGAAAGGATTCCGGGCCAAATCGCCGGGAGCCTCTGGAATATTAGCTGATCTTTGTTGGCCCGATTTCGTCCTTAAACGGGGCCGGACGACATGAGAGGATTGGGCCGCGCGGCGATCGGGACACCGGAGCAGCGAAGAATTGCGGCCCGGGGCAAAACCACGTGCCGTTCGGCGAATTGATCGGGGAGCGTGGCGGACGAGCGCGAGTCCCAGCCGGGTTCAGCCCGAATGACTGAGTTGGCCGGGGACAGAAATTGGGGGGAACGGGCAACTTGCCCGTTCCGCGCGGCAACTTGCAGCGCGGTCGGTCAAAGCCCAAAAACACTTTTGGTGCGTCGTTCCGCCGCAAGCCCGTGAGGGGTGCGCCCGGATGGTGGCCGGGCGCGGCAGGAGGGTCGACCCTTCCCCCCCAGAAATCCCACTTTTCTGGTTCAGGGAGCGGAAGCCGGGGGAGCGGGGTGGCGGGCGGCGGTCTCGATCACGGCATAGAAGGCCGGTTTCGGCGCGCCCGCGCGGTCGAACAGCAGCGGATGCGCGGTGCGCCCGCGGATGGGCCAGTTGTTCAGCCACGATTCGCCGTCGGTGCTGCCCCACAAGGTGACCCGGTCGAGCACGGCCCGGTGTTTCAGGAACACCTCGAAAAGTTCGGCGTAACGCCGGGCCAGCGCGGTCTGCACCTCGGCGGGCAGTCCGTTGGTGTAGGGATTCAAGTCCGGGGCGGCAGCCAGCCGCAGGGAAACATCCGCCCCCCGGTCCCGCGAGCGGGTGGGCAGCACGTCCACGTCCAGTTCCGTCACCATCACCTGGATGCCCAACTGGCCAAAGGCTGTCAGGGTCTCGTCCACCTGCGCCGGGGAGGGCCAGTCCATCTTCACATGCATTTGCGTGCCGATGCCGTGGATGGGCGCGCCGGCGGCCTGGAGGTTTTTGACGAGCCGGACGGCGCCCGCGCGCTTGGCCGGGTTTTCCAGGGAGTAGTCGTTGTAGTAAAGCTGCGCGGCGGGGTCGGCGGCGTGGGCGAAGGTAAAGGCTTTGGCCAGGTAATCCTCGCCGATGATCCGCAGCCACGGGGACTGGCGCAACGTGCCGTCCTCATTGAGCGCCTCGTTGACCACGTCCCAGCCGCGCACGCGGCCCCGGTAACGGCCCACGACCTGGTGGATGTGATTGCTCATCCGGGCGAGCAGTTGTTCGCGGGTCGCGGGGCCGCCGTCATCGCCGCGGAAGACCCACGCGGGGGTCTGGCTGTGCCAGACGAGCGTGTGGCCGATGACGGCCATGCCGTGGCGCTCGGCGAATTCGACGCAGCGGTCCGCGGCTGCAAACTCGAACCGCCCCGGCTCGGGCTGGAGGGCCTCCCATTTCATGACGTTTTCCGGGGTAAGCGCGTTGAAGTGGCGGGCGATCAGGGCGGCGCGGTCGGGCATCCGCCCGTTGATCTGCGCGTCGCCCGCGGCCGTGCCGATGAGGAAGTGGCCGCGAAAGGCGTCCTTGAGGACGGGTTCCGCCGCAGGCAACGGGTTGACGGCGGTAAGGAGCATGATCACGCCGGGGACAACGGGGGCGAACCAGGAACGGGAGGACGGGATGTTGTTCATGGGGAGGAATATTTGAGGCGGCGTTCGGCGAGTTCCGCGCCGATGCGCAGGTTCAGGGATTTGGTGATGGGATAAAACCACATGCAGATGACGCCGAGGGCGAAGGGGATGGCGGAATAGATGCTGACCATCAGGCGGATGCCCTGGAGCACCTCGGGATTGCGGGCGGTGGCGGCCTCGTAGCCATACAGGGCCAGCACCCAGCCGGTGAACGCGCCGCCCAGGCCGAGGCCGGCTTTCAGCGCGAAGACGATGCCGGCATAGACGAAGCCCGTCGCGCGGCGGCCATTCTTCCACTCCGAGTAATCCGCGGTGTCGGCGATCATGGCCCAGAGCAGCGGGATGGTGGGGCCGTAACTGAGGCTGGCGATGACGGTGAAGAGGAACATGGCGCCGACGTCCTCCGGCTGCAGCACCACCCAGGCGGCCTGCACCACCGCTGCGCCGGCCAGGCCGATGGTGAACACGGCCTTTTTGCCGAAGCGGTCGGCCAGGGGTTTGGCCAGGAGCACGCCGATGATGTTGACGAGGTTGCCGGCCATGAGGAAGAGGCTGAAGCCCACGCGCGAGGGATCGGCGCCGTCCTTCACGATCAGGCCGAAGGCGTCCAGGATCGTGTAACCCACGCCCCGCGCAGCCTCCGTGCCGGCCGCGGCGGCGGTCAGCCCCAGTCCTTCCAGAAAACGGCCCAGCGCGGTCGAGTCCACGTAGTAGGTGAAGTAGTAGTAGGTCGAGCCGCCCCGGAACGCGAGGGTGATGAACACGAACAGGGTCATGAAGAACATGGCCAGCCAGGGCGCGTTCGCGCGCACGTCGCGGAGGTCCTGCTTGAGGTCAGGTTTCTGGTCGGGCGGCGGCTGCACACGCTCCTTCACGCTCAGGAAAGTGATGACAAAGAAGACCACGGCGACGGTCGCGTAGAGCGCGATGGTGAGCGACCAACCTTTGGCGTCATCTCCCCCGCCAAGCTTGGTGACCAGCGGCAGGGTCAACCCCTGCACCAGGAAGGCCGCGCCCATCGCGGCGAAGAAACGGTAGGTCGAGAGGCTGGTCCGCTCGCTCACGTCCCCGGTCATGACGCCGTTCAGGGCCGAATAGGGCACGTTGTTCATCGTGTAGGCCATCATCAGCACGGCGTAGGTGATCATGGCGTAGGTGAACCGGCTGCCGAGGGATTCGGGCGGGACGGTGAAGGCAAGCCAGAACAACACGGCGAAGGGAATGGCCGACCAGAGCAGCCACGGGCGGAACCGGCCCCAGCGGTGCTTGGTGCGGTCGGCGATGATGCCCATGATGGGGTCGGTGATGGCGTCGCTGAACCGCACCAGCAGCAGCATGGTGCCGAGCGAAGCGGCGCTGATGCCCATGACGTCGGTGTAGAACCCGGCCTGGAAGACGATCAGGATTTGAAACACGAAGTTGGCCGAGGCGTCGCCGAGGCTGTAGCCGGCCTTTTCGCGGAACGAGAGCTTCTGGGAGGGCGGGTTCATGAGGGGAAAGCAGAACGCGGAACGCGGAGAACCGGCAGCCGGATTCCGAAAGCCGAACGGCGGCCGCAAGGCAACGCC
>JBKBTZ010000150.1:0-7742 GCA_046290825.1 Limisphaerales bacterium | reverse complement strand
GTTGCTGCGGACGGGGCCGTCCGCGCGCCGGCAGAGCGGAGCGCGGATGTCCTCATCCGCAGCGGCGTGGCTTGTCCTAGGGCTACGGCGCCGGAGCCTGACGCCTATCTGCCAATCGGCGGAAGATTCCAGGCGCGGTGACCGCTGCTACGTTCGGCGGTAGCGCAGGTTTCCCAACCTGCCGTATCGCCGACTTCCCCGTCGGCAGGGCGCTCAGAACTTCGGCAAGGTTCCGTGAAGAATGAGCGCGGCGGGTTGGCGGTGGTTGCTGCGGACGGGGCCGTCCGCGCGCCGGCGGCGGGGAGCGCGGATGTCCTCATCCACAGCCGCGTGGCTGGTCGTGGGGCTACGGCACCGGAGACCAACGCCTATCTGCCCACCGGCGAAAATGTGTGAGTAATCACCATCAGGGAACGTCCAACAAATCCCTCATTGCCGCCCAGGCTTGCATGAGGTCGCGTAGAGCTTCGAGGCGGCTCAACTGCAGCGCCGCCCGATCGCGGCGCACGGGCAGCACGTCGGCCAGGCTGGTTTCGCCCGCCGCGTAACGCGCCTCCGCCGCCTTCGCGATGACCTCCGCGCGCGGCAAGATTTCGCTTTGAAACATCCGCGCGGTGGCCAGCGCGGTGGTCAGTTGCATGTGCGATTCGCGCAGGCGCCGGGTGAGTTCGTTCCGGGTCAGCCGGGCGCGGGCTTCGGCGGCGGCGGCTTCGGCGCGGGCCTCGCGCACACGCCCCTGGTTGCGGTCGAACAGGGGCAGCGGCAGGCTCAGGCCGAGGTCGAGCGTGTTTTCCCGGGTGGCTTCGAGGCGGTGATAAAGGACCTCCACTTTGACGTCGGGAATGCGTTCCGCTTCGGCCAGGGCGAGCCGGGCGGCAGCGGCGCGTGTGCCCGCCTCGGCGGCGAGCAGTTCCGGGTGGGCGGACAGGTTGGTGGCGAGCACCGCCAGCGCGGGCAATTCGAGGGCCAGCTCCAAATTGCCGGCCAGCGAACGGAGGGTGAGGCCGGGGTCGCCGATGGCGCCGGCCAGTTCCACCAGGGCCTGCTCGCGCAGCGCCCGGCTCCGCTGCGTCTCGGCTCGGGTCCGGATCAGTTCCATCTCCGCGCGGGCCAGTTCCTCGGGGATGGCGTCGCCGGAGGCCACGCGCGCCCGGAGCAGGTCCGCCAGGCGGGCCATGCTTTCCGTCATTTCGCCCTGCACTTGCGCTGCCTGCTCCTGATACAGCGCCGTGGCGAACGCGCTGTGAACGCGCCGCCGCAAGTCACGCCGGGTCACTTCCAGGCCCCGGGCGCGGACTTCCTGTTCCAGCAGTTCCGCCGCGCGGGCCTTGTTCAGCCGTCCGCCCAGCGGAAGGGATTGCGCCACGCCTGCGACATACTCGCGCTGGTTGGACGCGCCGCTGTCGAGCGGGAGTTGCTGCGCGCCGAGGACGAGTTCCGGATTGGGCGGAGTGCCCGCCTGTTGGACGCGGCCGGCGGCAGCCTCGACGAGCGCATGGGCTTCGGCGAGTTGCGGATGGCGGCGCTCAGCGAGTTCAAGGGCTTGTTCGAGCGTCAGGTTTTCCAAGCCGTCCGGGTTTGCGCGGGCGGCGAGGAGAAGGGTTAAGAGCAAGAGCAAGATGAGAGCATTTCCATGAATCAAGTAGCGTGCATCACAGCGGGTCCCCTCACCCCGCCCTCTCCCCATCGGATGGGGAGAGGGTGCCCGGAGGGCAGGTGAGGGGCGGCGGGTGTCTGTGGCGCTACGACGTTTGTGGAAACGCGCCAGGATCAAGATTTTGGGGGAGTTCATGGCTGGCTCAGGGAGATCGGAGATTTTGTTTTGCATCATGCGGGGCGTGTTTTCGCCGTGGCCCCTCACCCCGTCCCGCTCCCCATTCGATCGGGAGAGGGTGGCCAACTCGTCCCCCGTAGCTTCAGCGAAGGGGGAAGGCCGGGTGTGGGGGTGGCGTGGGTTCAACTCGTAATCACATTCATGGAAACATTCGGCTTCGCCGGCCGGCCGAAGCGCAGATACATCGCGGGCACAATCAGCATGTTCAACACCATCGAGGTCAGCAGGCCGAAGAGGATCACGATGGCCATCGGAGTCTGGATTTCATTGCCGGGCTTCTCGCCGCCCAGCGCCAGCGGAATGAGCGCGAGGCCGGCCGCCAGCGCGGTCATGAGGATCGGCACGAGCCGTTCCATGGCGCCGCGCCGCACCGCTTCGCGGAAATCGGTCACACCCTCGTGCTCCCGCAAATGGCGGATGTGCGAGACGAGCATGATGCCGTTGCGTGTGGCGATGCCGAACACGGTGATGAAGCCGATGAGCGACGCCACGCTCAACACGCCGCCGCCGAGGAACACGCCCGCCACACCGCCGATCAGCGCGAGCGGCAGGTTGAGCATGACCAGCGCGGCGTCGCGCGCCGAGCGGAAGGCGAGGTGCAGCAGAAAGCCTATGCCCACCACCACGGCCAGCCCGACGAGCACCAGGATGCGGCTGGCGCTGGCCGCGCTCTCGAACTGGCCGCCATATTCGACGCGGTAGCCGGGCGCGGCGGCGATGAGCGGCGCAATCACCGCCTCGCAATCGCGCACCACCGAGGCGATGTCGCGGCCCGCCACGTTGCAGGAGACCACGATCTTCCGCTCGACCTGTTCGCGGCTGATGGCGTTCGGGCCGGTGTCCTTGATGATTTCGCCCAGCTCGCGCAACGGGACGCGCGCGCCCGCGGGCGTGTCCACAAGCAGGTCGCCCAGTGTTTCCAGTTGCCAACGGGCAACCGGCGGAGCGGCGGGCGGCGGCTCCGGCGCGGTGAGCAGCCCCAGCAGCGCCGTCTGTTCCTTGGTCAGCGAGACCGGGCGCGCGTGGTCGTCCAGCCGCACCACCAGGTCGTGCAGGTGCGTGCCTTCGATGATGGTGGTGACCTTGGCGCCCTGCACGGCGGCTTCGAGGGTCCGCGAAACCTCGCGCACGGTGAGGCCGTGGCGCGCCAGGGCGGGCCGGTCGAAATGCACGCGCAGATTCGGCACCTCCATTTGCTGTTCGAGTGACAGGTCCACCACGCCGCGCACGCCGGCCATGGCGCGCTGCGCCTGCTCGCCCAACTGGCGCAACCGGCGCAAGTCCGGCCCGAAGATTTTCACCGCCAGGTTCGCGCGGGTCCCGGAAAGCATGTGGTCAATGCGATGCGAGATCGGCTGGCCGATGGTGAGGTTCATGCCGGGCACGACGGCAAGCGCCTCGCGCAGTGTGGCGAGGAACTCGGCCTTGCTCCGGTCCCGCATGCGCAGCGCGACGTCGAGTTCGGCCGATTCGACGCCCTGCGCGTGTTCATCCTGCTCGGCGCGGCCCGTGCGGCGGGAAACCGACACCACCTCGGGCAGCGTCAACAGGGTTTCCTCCAGCCGGCGGCCCAGGGCGTCGGACTCGGACAGCGACGTGCCCGGCAGCGTGACCGCGCTGATGGTGAGCGAGCCTTCGTTGAACTCGGGCAGGAACGCCCGCCCGAAAAACGGCATGGCCGCCACCGCCAGGAGCAGCGCGGCGAGGGCGGGCAGGGTCACGCGCCACGGGCGGTTCAACGCGGATTCCAGCCAAGGGGCGTAACGGGCCTTGAGCCAGCGGGCGAACTTCGCCTCGTGCCCGGTTTGCACCGCGCGGCTGCGGGGCAGCAACAGCAGGCACAACGCGGGCGTCACCGTCACCGCCACGAACAACGAGGCGAAGAGCGCGACCAGATACGCGACGCCGAGCGGCCGCAGCAGCCGCCCCTCCACGCCGGACAGGAAGAAGATGGGCACGAACACCAGCGCAATGATGAGCGTGGCGAAAACAATGGAACTGCGGATTTCGATGCTGGCGCGCAGCACCACGGAAAGCGCGCTTTCGCCTGAACGCGCCCCTTTGTCCGGGGCGGGGCGGGACGAAGGCGTGGACGCGCCAGAGCTTGGTTTGGTTTGGGCCTGCGAGGTTGCCCCCTCACCCTGACCCTCTCCCCTTCCGAAGGGGAGAGGGGAATCATTTGCGGCGTCCGTGGTTGGGTGGCGGCCCGCCCACTCGCGCAGTCGTCGGAAGACGTTTTCCACGTCAATCACCGCGTCGTCCACGAGCGCGCCGATGGCGATGGCCATGCCGCCGAGCGTCATCGTGTTGATGGTCGCCCCGAAGGCCTCGAGCACCAGCACCGCGCTCAACAGCGAGAGCGGAATGGCGGTGATGGTGATGAGCGTGGCGCGCACGTTCGCCAGGAACAGCAGCACCACGAGAATGACCAGGGCCACGCCTTCGACGAGGGCCGTCTCGACGTTGCGCACGGCGACCTCGATGAAGTCCGCCTGGCGGAAGACGTCGGGATGCAGTTTCGTGCCGGGCGGCAGTTCGCCCTGCAGTTTGGCGATGGCGGCGTCGAGCTGGCGGGTGAGTTCGAGCGTGTTCGCGCCGGGCTGCTTGGAAATGGCGAACAACACGGCGGGCCGCCCGTTTAACGACGCCTCGCCGCGGCGCGGCGCTTCGCCCATCCGCACCTCCCCCAAATCGCCCACCCGCACCGGCACGCCGTCGCGGAGGGCTACGACGGTTTCCGAAATGTCGGCCAGCGAGTGGATCCGGCCCTCGCCGGTGACGAGCCATTCGCTGCCGTGCTGGTTGATGACGCCGGCGGAGACGTTCTCGTTGCCCTCGGCCAGCGCCCGCATGACTTCGGTCAGGGCGACGTTGTGCGCTGCGAGCCGGGCGGGGTTAAGCACGGCCTGGAATTGCCGTTCGCCGCCGCCCATCACGGTGACTTGCGCCACGCCGGGCACGGAGAGCAACCGCTGCCGCACCAGGATGCCGCCCAGTTCGCGGAGCCGGCCGGGCGATTCGGTGTCCGAGGTCATGGCGAGATACATCACCTCGCCCATGATGGAAGAGGCCGGGGCCAGCACGGGGGCTTCGACACCGGACGGCAGCGAGCCGGTCACGGAGGCGAGGCGTTCCGCCACGGTCTGCCGCGCCGCGCGCATGTCCGTGCCCCAGTCAAACTCCGCCCAGACGATGGAAAGGCCGACGGCGGTCGAGGAGCGGACGCGGCGGACGTGTTGCGCGCCGTTCAGGGACGATTCGATGGGCAGGGTGATCTGGCTTTCCACCTCGGTGGGCGACATGCCGTGCGCCTCCGTGATGACCGTGACGGTGGGCGCGGTGAGGTCGGGGAACACGTCCACCGGCATGCGGGCGGCGGTGTAAATGCCGAAGACGAGCAACAGGGTGGCCGCCACCAGCACCAGTGCGCGGTTGTGCAGCGACCAGCGGATGAGTTGGTTTAACATCGTGGCCTCCTCAGTGCGCATGGCCATGGGCGGGAATCGCGCCGGTGGCGTTGGACAGGCGGATGGCGTAGGCACCGCGCGTGACCACGCGTTCGCCCTCGCTCAAGCCGGATCGCACCTCGACCCATTCGCCATCGCGAATGCCGAGGCGCAGTTCCCGTTTCGCGAAGGTTTCCCCCGCCAACTGCACGTAGGCGACGAACCAGCCGCCCTCCTCGACCAGCGCGGAATACGGAATGGCGAGCGCCGTCTGCGCGTTCGCGGTTTCCACATGCAGCGTGACCTGCTGGCCAACGCGGAACCGGCCACCCAGGTTCGGCAGCTCGTAAATCAACGGCACGGTGCGCGTGGCGGCGTCCACTTCAAGACCGAGCGCAACCAGCCGTCCGCCGCCGTCGCCGGTCAACGGCTGGAGCTGGGGTTGTTCGTCCGGCAATTCAAGGGCCGCGTCTTTGGCCGCGCCCAGGGCGGGCACGTTCACCTCCGGCACGCGGGCTTCAATCCAGACCGTCTCCGGATCGAGCACCGTGAACAACGGCTGGCCGGCGGCCACCACGTCACCGGGGCCGGCGGCAATCACGTTCAACACCCCGGCGATGGGGGCGCGCAGCTCCATCAGCAGCGGCGTGCCGGACGAGTTGCCGGCGACCGGTTGGAAGGTTGCGAGCAGACTGGCCGCCGCCGCGTGACGCGCGCGGGCGGAGACGAAGGCGAGTTCCGCCTCCTGCAATTCGCGCGGTGACTTCGCCTGTTCGGCGGCGAGTTTTTGAGTGCGTTCGTAAGCGGCCCTGGCCTGGGTGAGCGCGGCCTCGGCGGCGCTGAACTCGGCGTGCGCCTCCGCAACCTTGGCGGCGGCCTCGGAGAAGTTCGGCTGGAGGAGGGCCAGCAACTGACCGGCTTCAACGCGGCGGCCCGGTTCGGGCAGGGGCAGACCTGGCGCGGCCTGCAACTGCCCCGACACCGGCGCGGTGACCGTGGCGCGCGTGCCCGGTTTGGCCTGCACCCGCGCGGGCAGACGAACGCGTTCAACAAGCGCACGCCGGGCGGCGGGCGCGGTGCGCAGTTGCATTTTCCACTGCTGCTCCTTGAGGAAGCTCAGGCCCTCGGGATGTTCCGGGAGTTTGGCCTGCTCGGCGGCTTGCTGGTTCGCGTGAACCTGGATGGTCCCCAACTCGACGGTCGCATTGGTTCCCTCGACGGGGAGACGCAACGCGAGCTGCCAGTCGCCAGGCCGGGGAAAAACCAGTTCCGGTTGGTAAATGCCGGCGCGGATCGGTGCCACGAGCGGGGGTTCCGCCACCGTCGTTCCCTGGCGGAGAAGGAATTGCAGCGCGCCCGCGTCGGGCGGCTCACCGGTGCGCAGGTCGGTGAGGTGCAGGATGAACTTCGTCCCCATGCCCGCGACCGGCGCGGCATGTTCGGCGAAAATCTCGTAGGGGCCGGTCCAGACCGTGATTTGCGCCATCGGGGTTTCCTCCCCGGGGCCGTGATCATCGTGCGCGTGGCGGCAACCAGTGGCGACCGTCAACGACAGGGTGACGGCCGAAAGAGCAAACAACTGCAAGGCGTTCATTACGAAAAAGCGGATTCAGGAATTTTGTCCCGGGACAACGACCTTTGCGCCAAAGCGCGATCCACTGGCGGGACACCCAGCGGAAAAAGGTCAGCCACATCGCAGGCGCGGTGCGGCGTCGAGGAAGCGGGGGATCAGACTACGGGCGGGGCGCGGGGAAGCGCGGGAGCGGGCGGTCGTTCCGGAGGCGGACCACCGGAGCGAAGGGGAGTGCCGACGCGGAAAGATTCGGGGGCGTGCAGGAGCAGCGCGCCTTCGGGCGGCACCGCGTCCACCGCCAGCAGGAAAAACTGCCGCTGGGTGCCGGCCTGTAATTCGTGGTCGTTGGCCGGATGCGGCGCATGTTCGTGATCCGCAGTGTCCGAGCCGCTCGCGGAATGACCGGCCTGGGCCGGCTCGACCGGGCAGGCCCCCACGGCCGGGAGATGATGATGCTCGGCCAGCAGATGGGCCTGGCAGCAGAGCAGGTGCAGGGCGAAGAGGATCGAACCAACCACGCCGACCCAGCGCACCCCCCGCCCGGAATGGCGGAGCAGCAGGCGATGGGGTTGGTGGCGAGCGATCATGATTACGCGGCGGGGCCTCTGTTATGCCATCGCCGCCGGGATGTCAAACGGCGGCCGATGGGGCGTATCTCAGTATATTGCAGGATGGAAGGCGCAAGGTGGTTGTCATGACCCCAGCTTACCCGTAACGATTCCGTTCCCTGCTGGGTGGAACGGGCCACTGCCCGTTCTGCCGGGCGACCCGCCCGGCAGACGAGCGCACGAGGCGGCCACTAAATGGTGGGTGGCGGCCGCGCGCACGACTGGGCGGCAAGTTGCCGCCCAGAACAGCCAAGTTGGCCGTTCCACCAACACCAAAGAAA
>JBKBTZ010000149.1:0-7808 GCA_046290825.1 Limisphaerales bacterium | reverse complement strand
ACCCTAGGCAATCCCGGTTTCGGGTTAATTTCCCCTCCCGGTGCCAGCGCCGGGCGTTCATCTCGAAACGCGGCAGCGAGCCGGCGGGGACCGGGTGCACCGGAATCCGCAGTCCGAGCGCGGTCTCCAGCGCGCTGCTGATTCGGCGGACCAGCGCCGCCGCGTCCCCTGCGTCCGCCGCCGGTTCAATGGCCAGTTCAAGCTCCGTCAACGGGCCGCGCGTGGTCACGGTCACCTGGTATTCGGCGACGCCGCCCGCAGCGCGAAGGATTTCCTCGACCGCCGCCGGATACACGTTCACGCCGCGCACAATCACCATGTCATCGGTGCGGCCCAGGATGCCGCCCTCGAGCGCGAGTTCGTGCGTGCCGCAGGCGCAGGGCGCGGCGGTGACGGGTCGGACGAGGTCTCCCGTGCGATAGCGCAACAATGGCGACGCGATCCGGCCCAGGGGCGTCAGCACGAGTTCGCCCGTGCCGCCCGGCGCGAACGGTTTGCCGGTCGCCGGCTCGATGACCTCCGCGTAGTAGCCCGGCTCCATCACATGCAGCACGCCGGGCCGGGCGGGACATTCGTAGGTGACGGGGCCAACTTCGGTCATGCCGTGATGGTCCCGCACCTGCGCGCCGGGCCAGAGCGATTCAATCCGCGCGCGCACCGCTGGCAGGCTGCCGCCTGGCTCACCCGCCACGAGGATGCGCCGGACGCACGAACGGCTTAAATCCAGCCCCTCCTCCCGCGCGACTTCGCCCAGCCGGAGCGCGTAGGTTGGCGTGCAACACAGCACCGTGACGCCGTTGTCCAGGATGAGGCGCAGCCGCGCCGCGCTGCTCATGCCGCCGGTGGGCAGGCACAGGCAGCCGAGTTGCTGCGCGGACTCGAAGGCCATCCAGAAGCCGAGAAACGGCCCGAACGAAAAGGCGAAGCACACCCGGTCCGCCGCCGTCACCCCCGCGGTGGTGAACACGCGCGTCCAGTGCTCCAGCAGCCATGCCCAGCTCTCCGGCGTATCCAGCCAGCGCAACGGCGTGCCGGTCGTGCCGCTGGTCTGGTGAAACCGCGTGTAGGTGGGCAGCGGAAAGGTCAGGTTGGTGCCGAAGGGCGGATGCGCCTGCTGGTCTGCCACCAGTTCGGCCTTGGTGGTGAAGGGAAATCGGCGCGAAAAATCCGCGAGCGACGCCACGTCGAACGTGACGCCCGCGTCCTCCAGCTTGCGGGTGTAGAAGGCGTTGGCCGGGAACAACTCCGTCAGCAGGCCGCGCAACTGTTCCAACTGGTCCGCCGCGATGTCGGCGCGGGAGGGGAAAGACGGCGGCATGGCTGCGGAAGGAGTGCCGCGCGCTCAGGAGCGGGGTGGGGCGGGGTTGGCCGGCTGGACCGTGGCGGCCGCCGGTTTGACGCCGGTGTTGGCGGGGGCGTATTTCGCAACCAGAAACGCCCCGGTCGCCGCCAGTGCGCAGCCCAGCATGAAGGGCAGGGGAATCGCCCGCAGCCCGCCCTCCGGTGGATGCAGCGTCATCGCCACCAGCGTGTTGATGATCGGCGCGCCGGCGAAGACGATGGGCATCACTGCCGCCGCTGCCGCGCCCTTGTAAAGCTGCGCCGCTGCGCCCAGCGCGAGCACCAGCGTGAACGCGCCCAGCGCGCCCGCGCCGCCGGCGATGAGGCTCCAGCGGATGCCGCCCGGGGTAAAGCTCCAGTTGGACCCGCGCCACTTGAGCACCGCCGCCGCCGCCACTCCGATCAGCGCGTAGGCGATGCAGACGAAGAGGAACGCCTTGAGGCCGGCGTGCGGGGCCTCGGCGCCCATCGGCATCTGGCCGCGCCCCTTGTGCAGCAGCACGCCATAGACGCCCCAGGACAGCACGGTGAGCAGCGCGAAAACCAGCCAGTTCATGGCGGCGAATCTAGTCGCGCCCGCGGGGGGCGGCAAACGGTTTGTCCCGGTTCAACCGGCCAGCGCCTTCACCGTTGCGGCGAGGCTGGTGGCGTCGGCCACATTCAGCATCTGGGCCGACTTTTCGATGCGTTTCATGAAGCCGCTCAGGGCCGTGCCCGGGCCGAGTTCGATGAAGCGCGTGAAACCCTGCGCCAGCAGGTAACGCATGGATTCCTCCCAGCGCACCGAGGCGGTGACCTGCTCGACCAGCCGCGCCTTGATTTCGTCCGGCGCGCCGTGTGGTTGCGCCGTCACGTTGGAAATCACCGGCACCTCGAGTGCGTTCAACGTCACGCTCGCCAGCGCGGCGGCGAGTTTGGGCTGGGCCGAAGCCATGAGCGGCGAATGATACGCCCCCGCCACGGCCAGTGGCAGGGCGCGTTTCGCGCCCTTCGCCTTGGCCAGTTCGCAGGCCTGCGTGATTTTGTCCGCCTCGCCCGAGATGACGAGCTGGCCGGGGCAGTTAAGATTGGCCAGTTGCACCCCGGCGGCGGCGCAGACCTCGCGCGTCGGGCCTTCGTCGAGGCCGATGATGGCGGCCATGCTGCCGCGCGTGGCTTCGCACGCCTCCTGCATCGAACGGCCGCGCACGCGCAGCACCTTGAGGCAGTCGTCAAAGCTCATCGCCCCGGCGGCGGTCAGCGCGGTGAATTCTCCGAGCGAGAGTCCCGCCGTCGCGTCGGGCTTGATGCCGGTCTGTTCGCGCAACAACTGGAACGCCACCCAGCTCACCAGAAAAATGCCGGGCTGCGCATTCTCGGTCTTGGTCAGCTCGGCCTCCGGTCCCTCAAAACAGATGCCCGCGAGATCGTAACCGAGCGCGGCGTTGGCGCGGTCGAACCACTGGCGCGCGGAAGGAAAGGCGGCGGCCAGGTCTTTGCCCATGCCGACGACCTGGGCACCCTGACCCGCGAACAGAAAGGCGGTTTTGCTCATGGCCGCGCAGGGTAGCCGCAGCCGCCCGCGCGGCGAAAGCGGGAAAATGCTCCGCGCGGGACACGGGGGCGCATCTTTTTACCCCTTGGGGGCGGGGCACTCCGCACCATCTCCGCAGGATGGCATGCTTCCGCCCAAACTGGATGAGGCAACCCTTTTGGGGGTTGGGCTTATGGCCTGCTCCTTCCCGGTGGAAGTAAGGGACATGTGCCCCGGTCGGCACGGCTGGCGGATTCAGGCTTGTCCCCGCGCGGAGTGCGCCAATAATTCCCGGCCATGAAATGGAAATTGGAGTCGTTGTTCCGCGTGTTTGTCATCCTGTTGCTGGGCATTCTGCTCTGGTCCGTCTGGCAGTCTGAGGCGCAAACCAACGAGGCGGCCACCAACGTGATGGCGGGGCCGGGGGCCGCTGTGGAGGGCGGCACCAATGTCCCGCCCGCGAAGGAGATTCCGACGCTGGGCTGGTTCCAGCAAAAGACCGAGCGCTATCCGTTTTTGCAGCAGGAATACCTGGGCAATCCGCTTTGGAAATACCTGTTCTCGCTGATCTACATCTTCCTCGCGTTCTACATCTCGAAGTTCCTGGACTACGCCACGCGCGTCTGGCTCAAGCGCGTGGCCGAGCGGACGCAAACGAAGTTCGACGACATGCTGCTCGAACTGCTCAACGGGCCGGTGAAGATCGTCGCCTTCGTCATCTTCCTCCGCATCGGTCTCGAGGTGTTTGACTGGCCGGAGGTCGTGGACATGGTGCTGACCAAGGGCTTTGCCATCGTGGTGGCGGCCACGCTGACCTACATGGTGCTGAAGGTGCTCGACCTGTTCATGACCTATTGGCGGAAGCATGTGGCAGACGAGCAGGACAAGGCTTTCAACGACCAGCTCTTTCCGATTATTCGCAAGACGCTCAAGGCATTTGTCATCGTGGTCGCCACGCTGGTCACGCTCTCGAACATCGGGGTCAACATCACCGCCGCCATCGCCTCGCTTTCCATCGGCGGTCTGGCGCTCGGTCTCGCGGCGCAGGACACGGTGGCCAACCTGTTCGGCGCGGTGTCCATCCTGCTCGACAAGCCGTTCCGCATCGGCGACCGCATCCGTTTGCCGGATGTGGACGGCACGGTCGAGAGCATCGGGCTGCGCAGCACGCGAATTCGCAACCTGGATGGACACCTCATCACGGTGCCGAACAAGACGATGGGCAACGCCACCATCACCAACATCACCCGTCGCCCGAACATCAAGACGGTGATGAACATCGGCATCACCTACGACACGCCGCGGCCGAAGGTCGAGCGCGCCCTCGCGCTGCTCAACGAAATCTACAAGGCGCACCCGATGACCGCCGACGTGTGGATTGCCTTCGACAAGTTCGCCGACTGCTCGCTGAACATCCTCGTCATCCACTGGTGGAACTCGACGGTTTACAAAGATTACCTTGGCGGGATGCAGGAATTGAATCTCGCCATCAAGGAGCGATTTGACGCCGAGGGCATCAGTTTCGCCTTCCCGACCCGCACGCTGTATGTGAAGCAGGACTCGGATTGGAAGCTGGGTTCCAAGAGCGCGTAAGCCGCGCCCTCACCGGCCGGGGATTACGATCCGGAGGGGCACGCCGGGCGGTGCGCCCTCGCTGGCTCCGATCAGGGGCGGTTCGGGGCCGAGCGGCACGCCGAAAAAATCGCGCCCGCCGTTGTCCGGGATGAACCGTCCGCGCGGAAAGGCCGCCCGATCCGCCGGCAGGTAGCCGGTGAGCGAAGCGAAGCCGTTGCCGCCGGTGCCGGGTGCGCGCAGCGGTGGGCGGTTGGTAACGGCGAACGGGTCGGGCGGGATTTCCGCGTGGCCGCCGTAGAAGACGTTGTGGGAGAAGACGACGTTGGAGCCGGTGCCCCAGTCGTAGCTCACCCGGCCGTCCACGTAAAAAATGTTGTTGAAGAACTTCACATCCACCGGGTGGCCGCCGTCCCAGCCGTCGAATTTCAGCAGCGGGACATTCTGGTCCGGGCCGATATAGATGGTGTTATTATAGACCCAGGTGTTCGACGAGCCGCCGCCAAAGTGAAAGACGCGGGCGGAGGGAACCCCGTCGTTCTGGCTGAGGTTGTAGCGGATGAGGGTGCCCTCGTTCCACGAGTGGCCCGGGGCGCAGATGAGCATGAATCCGCCCTCGTTGTGGTGGCTGTAGTTGTATTGGAAGACCGACCGGCGACAGCGGTAGTCGGAATCGAACCCCTGGCCGTCCAGGGTGCCCTTCACGCCGGAAACCTCGTTGAACTGGATGAGCGCATCGTCGCAGTCGAACGGCCAGATGCCGGCGGCGGCGTCCGTGCAGCGCATCCGCGCTCCGCGCACGATGTTGTGCTCAATCAACGGCCCGTTGCTCCCCCAGGCCTTGATGCCGTCGCCGCCGATGTCCTCCAGCAGGTTGTGGCGGATGACCACGCGCAGGCTGCGCGGGCCGCTGCCGTTGCGCTGGCAGATGCCATTGCGGTCGGCGCGGACCACGCGGCAGTGCTCGATGAGCAGGTCGTCGAAGCGCGAGGGCGTCCGCCGCCCGCGCGTCTCGAAGTAGATGCCGCAACCTTCGTGTGACTTGCGCAGATCACCGTTCACGTCGTGGACGTAGAGCCGACGGAGATGAATGTGGCGCATGGTGCCGAAGTTGTCGGCGACCACGCGGACGCCGGTCCGCCACGGGGCGCGTTCGGGGCCGAGGTTGGTGACCTCGAGGTCCTCGACGATCCAGAATTCGACGTTACGGAGGAGCACGGTGTCCTGGACCTCGCCGTGGCCATCGAGGCGGGGCAGGGGGCCATCGTCGTATTGGCCGATCCGGATGGGACGTTCCGCCGTGCCGGAACCGCGCGGGGCGAGCTGGCCGGTGAAGCGGCTGCCCGCCCGGAACAGCAGCCGGTCGCCGGGCTGAAAGACGTGGTCGTTGACGCGCGCCAGGCTGCGCCACGCTTGACCGGGCGCGGTGCCGGAGTGCGTGTCGTTGCCGCTTTCGCTGTCCACGAAATAGTCGGCGGCGGGCAGCGCAGTGACGGCGAGCAGCAGGAACAGGGCGGTGATCGGGCGCACCACCGTCGGCGGGATCCAATGGGAGAGGGCGGCGTGCTGTCGAGCGACCGCTGGGGGGACAGGATTCACGGATACATCAGCCGGTAGAACACCGCCGGGTCGTCGGGGTTGAGCGGGAAAGTGATGCTGTTGGTGGTGGTGGCCCCGGGCACGTCAAACCAGTTGGTGCCGAGGCCCTCGGCGAGCGGGTTGGTCTGCGTTTGCAGCCGCCAGCCGGTGTGCGACGCGGGCCAGGCCAGCGTGAGGCTGCCGCCGGAAACGCTGAACAGGAGGTTCGTGGGCGCGGGATTGACGGCGGACACCACGCTCAACACGCCGCTCGTGCCGTCGAAGTTCCACGCGAGGCCCGGGCCAAGCGGGGGCAGGTTGGTGGCGGCGAACGCGCCGGTGACGGTCCCCGCCTGGAAGAGCGGAAAAGCATCGCCCGCCGCAGGGGAGCCGTGGAGCAGCGTGATGGTCAGGGTGCCGCCGCACTGGAGCGAGCCATTGACGACGAGCACGTCGTTGGTGGTTGGCGTCTTGCGAATCTCGAAGGTGCTGACGCTGCCGCCCGCGAGCGTGACGTTGCCGTTGACGGTGAGCCGCCCAATGCCGTCCGTGCCCGGCGCGAGGGTGGCTCCGCTCTGCACGTTGACATTGCCGTTGAGCGTGCCCGTGCCGCCGAGCGTGCCGGCTGCCACGGTCGCGCCGGTGCTGATCGAGCCGTTCACCAGGAGCGTGCCGCCGTTGACGGTGGTGGCGCCGGTGTAGGAGTTCGCGCCTGCCAGGGTCAGGCGGCCCGCGCCGGATTTGACCACGTTCACCGTGGCGCTGCCGTTCGCGATGACGCCCGTGACGTTGAAATCGCCCCCGCCCTGGAAGGTGAACGTGCGCGTGCCGGTGGCGGCGGAGGTCAGCGTGCCGCCGAGATTCAACTGCCCCGCGTCGGACTGGAGAAGGTAGTTGCCGCCGCCGACGTTGACGGAGATGCCGCCATTGAGCGAGTTGGTGCCTGCGAGGTTCTGGAGCGCGGCGGTGGCGGTGTTGCGTCCGGCGAGGGAGAAGTTTTGCGACAACGTGATGCCGCCCGCTGTGCCGTCGAGTTGAAGGGTGGAACTGCCGCTGTTGTTGTTGCGGATGAAGATGGGCGAGCGGGCGTTGGCGAGGACGTGGGGCCGGGCGATGCGGAGGATGCCGTCGTTGGCGCTGGTGCTGCCGGTGTCCACAAAGACGCCGCCGTTGAACGCGGAATTGGAGCTGGCGAGGATGAGGGTGCCCGCGCCGGCCTTGCGGAGCGAGCCGGCAAAAATATTTGCGCCGAGGTTCGGACTGGCCAGCGGGCTGGCGAGAGTGAGCGTGGTGCCCGCGTTGACGTTGAAGGTGCCGCCGCTGACGTCGAGCAGGATGCCGCGGGTTGGCTCGTCGAGCGTCATCGTGGCGGTGGTCTGAAGGGTGCCGCGGTTGAGCGCGAGGTGGTTCGTCTGGAAGGTGGCGGGCGCCGCCCCGAGCCGGGCGGGCGAGTTGATGACGAGCGTGCCGGGCTGGCCGTTGCCAATCCGGATGGGTCCGGTGAACGCGCTGTTGTCGCCGGTGAGGGTGGTGGCGTTGGCGAGAAAATGCAGCGGGCCGTTGCCGGCGAGGCTGGCAGAAAGGGTGGCCGCGCCGTTGACGTTGTTGATGATGCCCCCGTTGGTGGTGACGGTCACGCCACCCGCCAGCGTGAGCGTGCCGGAACCGGCGTGGGCGACGGTGCCGCCGTCCTCGAACCCGGGGATGAGCTGGTACCAGGAGAACGAAGCCGCCTGGGCGCCGCCCGAGAGGGCCGCGTACAGACCGAGCAGGGAGATCATCCTGCCTCCGAGGGGGTAGCGCC
>JBKBTZ010000148.1:0-7815 GCA_046290825.1 Limisphaerales bacterium | reverse complement strand
CGCGGCCTCATCCCCGGCATTGTCGCCCCGGATGAATTCGACCGCCGTCCCGGCGACCGCCCGCTCCCGCTGGTCTGGCAGTGGAACCACAACCCCGATCCCGCCCGCTGGTCGCTCACGGCGCGCCCCGGCTTTCTCCGGCTGACCACGGGCCGCGTGGACCCGCATCTCGAGGCCGCCCGCAACACCCTCACCCAACGCACCTTCGGCCCGGAATGCGCCGCGGAAATCGCTCTGGAGGTGGACGGGTTGAAGGACGGCGACTTTGCCGGGCTGACGCTCTTCGCCAAAAACTACGGTTTCGTCGCCGTCCACCGTGCGGGCGGCACGAACCACATCGTCCTGGTCAGCGCCGAACGTCATCCGCCCGTCGAGGTGGCCCGCCTTCCCGTCACCGCGACGCGGGTCGAGTTCAAGGCCGAGTGCGACTTCCGCGACCAGCGCGACATCGGCCGGTTTTTCTACCGGACAAATGGCCAGGCCTGGCAGCCCGTGGGCGGGCCGCTGAAAATGACCTACACGCTCGACCACTTCATGGGCTATCGCTTCGGCCTGTTCACCTTCGCCACCCAGGAAGTCGGCGGGCATGCGGACTTCGATTACTTCCGCGTCCACGACCGGCGGACCGAGACCCCTTGAAACCAAAATGAAATCCCTGCACTGCCTTGCCACCGTTTTGACCCTCGGCCTCACCCTCCACGCGGGCGCCCAGACGCCGCGCCCGGTCGCCTTCGACTGGCTGGAATACGCCGGCACCAATGCGCTGCCGCAGCGGCCCGGTCCCGGCGAATTTCAGAATCCGATCCTCACCGGCTTCTACCCCGACCCGAGCATCTGCCGCGCGGGCGACGACTACTACCTCATCAATTCGACCTTCGCCTACTTTCCGGGCATCCCCATCTTCCACAGCCGCGACCTGGTGAACTGGCGCCAGATCGGCCACGTCATTCATCGCCCGGAGCAACTGCGCTACGACCGCGTCGGCGTCTCGCAGGGCATCTTCGCGCCCGCCATCGAATACCACGACGGCGTGTTCTACGTCGTTTGCACCCAGGTGGGCGGCAACGGCAACTTCGTCGTCACCGCCACGAACCCGGCCGGGCCGTGGTCCGATCCCGTGGAACTGCGCTTCGAGGGCATTGACCCGTCCCTCTTCTTCGATAACGACGGCCGCGCGTGGATGGTCAACAACGGCGCGCCCGAGGGCCGCCCGCTCTACGACGGGCACCGGGCCATCTGGATCCAGGAATTCGACCGGCGCGAAAAGCGCATGATCGGCCCGCGCAAGGTGCTGGTGAACGGCGGCGTGGACATCAGCAAACGCCCCATCTGGATCGAGGGGCCGCACATCTACAAGGTGGGCGGCTGGTATTACCTGAGCTGCGCCGAGGGCGGCACCGGGCCGCAACATTCGCAAGTCATCTTCCGCAGCCGGAACGTGGACGGCCCCTACACGCCGTGGGAGAAAAACCCCGTCCTCACCCAGCGCCACCTCAGCCCGCGCGAACCCGGCGCGGTCACCTGCGTCGGCCACGCCGACTACGTCATCGGCCCCGACGGCAACTGGTGGGCCGTCTTCCTCGGCGTGCGTCCGTATCAGGGCCGCTATTCGCCGATGGGCCGCGAAACGTTCCTCCTGCCCGTGGACTGGCCCGAGGGCGGTTGGCCGATGATTCTCACACCGGAAAAACGCGTGCCGCTCGTCGTAAAATCCCCCGCCGGCGCCACGGTGCAACCCCACCTCGAACTCCCGCTGAACGGCGATTTCACGTGGCGCGACGACTTTGATGGCGGGCAGCTTTCGCCCGCGTGGATCATGCTCCGCACGCCAAAGGAGACCTGGTGGAAGCTGGAGAACGGCCGGCTGCTCCTCACGCCCCGCGCCGAGGCGCTCACCGCCCGCGGCAACCCGAGCTTCTTTGGCCGTCGCGTGCAGCATCCGCGCTTCACCGCCGCCCTCGCGCTGGCCGCCCCGGCGGACCCGGGCGTGGACGCGGGCCTCGCGGTCTATCAGGGCGAGCGCCATCACTACTTCGCCCGGGTCCGGCGCGAGGGCGACGGTTTTCGGATCGCGCTGGAACAGATTCGCGGCCAGGACCAGCCTTCCGTCATCGCCTCGGAAACCGTGACCGACGCAGCCACCGTCCGTTTCCGCGTCGCGGCCCACGACGCGACGTGCGGCTTCGAGTTCGCCGTGGACGACGGTCCGTGGCGATCGCTCGCGCGGGATTTGGACGCGACGATGCTCACCACCGATGTCGCCGGCGGCTTCGTCGGCGCCACCGTCGGGCCGCACGTCCGCACCACCGACGCCGTGACCGTGGCGGCGGGTGAAGGCCGCCCGCGCCGCAGTCGTCCCGCGCCCGGCCTGCGCGCCGACGCCAGCGGCCTGCGCATCAACGTCGGTGCCGCCACCCCGTTCACGGACGCCGACGGCAACGTGTGGCAGCCGGACCGGGGCTTCGAGGGCGGGGAAACCCTCGAGCGCGAGTCCGACCTGCGGGTGAGCCGCACGCGCAACCCCGAGCTGTTCCGCACCGAGCGTTACAGCATGTCGGCCTTTGCCTGCGCAATTCCCAACGGCCGTTACCTTGTGCGGCTGCACTTTGCCGAAACCTTCGAGGGCATTTCCGGACCCGGCGACCGCGTGTTCTCGTTCACCGTCCAGGGCCGCGAGTTCAAGGACTTTGACGTGTGGGAAAAGGCCGGTGGACCGTATCGGGCCTACGTGGAAGAAATTCCGGTCACCGTGACCAATGGCGAGTTGCGGATCACCTTCACGCCGCAGGTCGAAAATCCCATGATCAACGCCATCGAAATCCTGCCCGCGCCCGACGCGGCAGGCGGTTCCGCCGGCGGCAGCAGCGCGGGCGCCTACCCCGAGCCGCCCGAGGGCATCACCGCGCGGCGCGACGGCATCGCCCGGGGCCGGTTGGAGATGGTGAGCTACGACTCGAAAACCGTCGGCACCCGCCGGCAGATGCAGGTTTATACGCCGCCGAACTTTTCCCCGGAGCGCCGTTACCCCGTGCTCTACCTCCTGCACGGCATCGGCGGTGACGAAACCGAGTGGCAGCGCTTCGCCCAGGTGGACACGCTGTTCGACAACCTCATCGCCGACGGCAAGGCCGTGCCGATGATCGTCGTCATGCCCAATGGCCGCGCCCAGAAAAACGACCGGGCCGAGGGCGACGTGTTTGCCGCCGCGCCCGCCTTTGCCGTCTTCGAGCGCGACCTGCTGGACGATGTCATCCCCGCCATCGAGGCGCGTTACCCCGTGGCCACGAACCGCGAAAGCCGCGCCCTCGCCGGCCTTTCGATGGGCGGCGGGCAGGCGCTGAACTTCGGCCTCCAGCACCTCGACACGTTCGCCTGGGTCGGCGCGTTTTCGCCCGCGCCCAACACCCGGCCCGCCGCCGACCTGGTCCCCGACCCTGCGGCCGCGAAAGACCGCCTGAAACTGCTCTGGCTCTCGTGCGGCCAGCGCGACAACCTGCTCCGCATCAGCGAGCGCCTGCACAACGATTGGACCGCACGCGGCCTGCCGCATGTGTGGAACACCGACGATCACGGGCACGACCCCACCCACTGGCGCAACAACCTCTGGTGGTTCGCGCAACAACTCTTCCGTTGAGATGTTCTTCCGCCGTCTGTTCCCCGCCGTCGCCGGTTTGCTGGCCGCCGCCCCCGCCCTCGCCGACTATCCCGTCGCCGGCCACCGCTACGCCGCCGACCCCACCGCGCTGGTCTTCAACGGACGGCTCTACGTCTATTGCTCGAACGACGACGAGAACGGCACCAACGGCTACGTGATGTCCTCCATCACGTGTTTCTCGACGGACGACCTGAAGAACTGGACCGACCACGGCGTGGTGTTCCGCGCGAACTCGACCACCTGGGCCAGCCTGACGTGGGCGCCGTCCGCCATCTCGAACCAGAACCGCGTGTTCCTCTACTTCGCCAACGGCGCGGCGAACATTGGCGTGGCCACCAGCAGCGTGCCGACCGGCCCCTTCGTGGACGCCCGCGGCAGCGCGTTGATCACCGGCGCGACGCCCGGCGCGTCCTCCCCCACGCAATGGCTCTTTGATCCGGGCGCGTTCGTGGATGACGACGGCCAGGCCTATCTCTATTTCGGGGGCCAGTATCCCACCAACTCGCGCGTCATCCGCCTCGGCGCCAATCTCACCAGCGTGGTCGGCGCCGCGCAACCGCTGGACACGCCGAACTTTTTCGAGGCGGCCCACTTGCACAAACGCGAGGGCCTTTACTACCTCACCTACTCGACGCGGCCCGAGGCGGGCATGGTCATCGGCTGTGTGACCAACACCAACCCGACCAACGGCTTCGCCCCGCAGGGCACCGTGCTGCCGAATCCGCCGCAGAATGTGAACAACAACAATCACCACAGCATCGTCGCGTTCGGCGGCCAGTGGTATATCGTCTATCACAACCGGGCCGCCGCGCTGGCCAACGGCCTCTCCAACGCCGAGGCCGTCTTCAAGCGCAGTCTTTGCATTGACCAGATCACCTACCTGCCCGACGGCTCGATCGCGCAGACCACCCCCACGGTGGACGGTCTCGCGCAACTCCGGCCGCTCGATCCCTACCAGCGCGTCGAGGCCGAAACCTTCGCCCAGTCCCGCGGCATCACCACCGAACCCTGCGCCGAGGGTGGCATGATGCTCGTCGCGCAGACCAACGGAGCGTGGGTCCGTGTGCGGGGCGTGGATTTCCGGGGCGGGGCCGGGAGGTTTTATGCCCGCGTCGCCAGCACCAACTCCGGCGGAACCATCGAGCTGCGGCTCGGCGCGACGAATGGCCCGCTTGCCGGCGTGTGCGCCGTGCCCGCCACGGGCGGCCGGCAGGTGTGGACCACCGTGACGGCAGACGTTTCCGGCGCATCCGGCACCAACGATCTTTACCTCCGTTTTACCGGCTCCGGCGCGGGCGAGTTGTTTGGTGTGAACTGGTGGCAGTTCCAATACCGCCCGTCGTCGAACGCCGCCGTCGCGCCCGTGGTGTTCGAGGCCGAATCTGGCACGCTGGGCGCGCAGTGGGCTGTGAACGTCAGCGGCAGCCCGGCAGTGACGAACATCGCCATCACCTCGAATTCCACCGGCAGCAACCCGGGCAGTTCCGCCCGCGTGGCGACCTATTCCGTCACTTTCCCCGCGCCGGGCACCTACCATCTTTACGCCCGCCTCCGGGTCGGCCCGGCGGCGTGGGATGACGACAGCCTTTTTTTCGGCAACGGCTTCGGCGCGAAGTCCCCCACCGCCAACGCCGACTGGGTGCTCGTCAACGGCCTGGCGGGCGCGGGCTTTACGAACAGCGCGGACGTCGTCACCGGCGGCGGCACGCTCGGTGCGGGCATGTGGAAATGGGTGAACCTCACGCTGTTCAGCGGGCACAGCGGATTCACCGTGCCGGCGGGCCAGCTCACCCAGACGCTGCAGATCGGCGGGCGCGAGGACGGTCTCGAGCTGGACAAGCTCGCCTTCGGTCCGGCGACGCAAAGCTACACCGTGGCCGCGCTGGACGCCGGCCAGCCCGGCACACCCGCGCCGGTCGGGCCGTGGCTCTCGCTCGCGCACACCAATCCGTTTCAGACCATCGAGGGCCTCGGCGGCGCGATCTGCTTCTACAACGGCTGGGTGCGGGCGCATCCCTACAAGGAGGAGATTTACCAGCACGCCTTCGCCGGACTGAACCTCTCGATGCTCCGGCTGGGCAACTGGTTCCGCTACCAGAGCAACACCAATTTTGATGCCGACGCCGCGGAATTCGTCGCCCGCGCCAACACGCTGCTCGGCCGGCCCGTGCCCATCCTCATGAGTTCGTGGTCGCCGCCCGCCTTCCTCAAGAGCAACGGTCAGGTTGGCAACGGCGGCACGCTGCTCTTCACCAACGGCGGTTTCGTTTACAACGAGTTCGCCCAATACTGGTATGACGCGCTGCTCGCCTACCAGAACCTCGGCGTGCGGCCCACCTGGATCAGCATCCAGAACGAGCCCGACTGGGAGGCGAGCTACGATTCGTGCATCTTCCGGCCCGTCGAGGGCTTCTACAACGGCACCAACTGGGCCGGCTACTCGAACGCCCTCGCCGCCGTCTATCTCAAGCTTACCAACCTGCCCGCGCCGCCCAAACTCATCGCGCCCGAGCCGGTCGGCATCGGCTACAACGTCCCGCAGAACTACGCGGCCACCTTGAACCCCGCGCACTTCTACGGCTTCGGCTATCACCTCTACCACGGCAGCGCCAACGGCACGGCGGACGGTTACATCAGCGCGCTGCGGGCCACCACAAACCTCTTCCCCACCAAGCCCAAGTTCATGACCGAGTTCGGCGTCTCGAACTTGATCGAGTCGGCCACGCTCCTGCACAACACCCTCACCGAGGGCAACGTCAGCGGCTACAACTACTGGAGTCTCATCTGGCCGTGGGACGGCCTCGGCCTCGTGCAGATCGAGTTCCCGTGGGACCCGTCCCGCTGGACCAACGCCCCGCCCGGCACGCCCACGCAATCGCGCGGTTACTGGCTCTCGCCGGCCTACTGGGCGATGAAACACTATTCCTTCTTTGTCACGCCCGGCAGCCGCCGCGTCGCCGTCCATGCCGCCGCTCCCGATGTGCGCGCCTCGGCGTATCTCACCGAGGACGGCCTCCGCCTCGTCGCGGTCCTCATTCACCGCGGCACCAACGCCGTTGCCACCGTGGACTTCGATGCGGGCGATTTTCCGTTTGTCGAATCCCGGGTGTTTCAGACGGCGGGCACGAATCAGTTCCGCCCGCTCGGCCAGGCGGGCGCGCAACTGACCCTCCCGCCCGAGTCGCTCACCACCGTCGTGCTGGAAAAGTTTGTCCCCGTCGGCCCGGCCAGCGACCCGGACCCCGCGCACCTCGCCACCGGCGTCGGTTACACGCCATTGCTGGGCTGGACGCCCGGCAGCAACGCGCTGACACACGCGGTCTATCTCGGGGTGAACTCCAACGCCGTCGCCAGTGCCACGCCCGCCTCTCCCGAATTCCGCGGCCTCAGCACCAGCAACGCGCTCGCCGTCGTGCTTTCCGGCGGCACGACGTATTTCTGGCGCGTGGACGCCATCGCCGGGGCGAACACCAACCGGGGCGCGGTCTGGTCGTTTGCCACGGCGCCGCTGCCCGCGCTGGCGCACCGGTTCCCGTTTAGCGAAACCAGCGGCACCAACGTCGCCAACGTCACCGCCGGCCCCGCGTGGAACGGCTGGCTGCCCAACGGCGGCACATGGACCGGCGGACGCCTCGCGCTCAACCCCGCCACCGCCCAGCACGTCCGCCTGCCCGCGGGCATTGTCGGCGGCCTGACCAATTTCACCCTCGAGGTCTGGGTGCGGTTGAACGCGCTGTCCGCCTGGAGCCGCATCGTGGATTTCGGCAGCGGCACCACGACCAACCTGTTCCTGACGCCCCAGAGCGGGGCCGGCGGGACGCTGCGCTTCGCCATCACCACCGGCGGCGCGGGCGGTGAACAGCGCATCAACGCGCCGACCGCTTTGAGCACCGGCGCGTGGCATCACGTCGCCGTCACCCTCAACGGCAACGTCGGCACGCTTTACCTCAACGGCGCGCCCGTCGGCACCAACGGCTCGATGACCCTCCGCCCGGCCAGTCTTGGGCTGACGGTGAGCAACTATTTCGGACGGTCGCAATATGCGGACCCGCACCTGAACGGCGAACTGGACGAAGTGCGGATTCACAGCGTGGCACTGAGCGCGGCGGAGATCGCGGCGAGCCACGCCCTCGGGCCAAACCAGTTGTTGAGCGCGGAAC
>JBKBTZ010000014.1:0-42988 GCA_046290825.1 Limisphaerales bacterium | reverse complement strand
CGGCGATCCGTGAACATGGCCATCAGGTCGTCGGCGCGTTCACGATCCGGGCCGGCGAGGTAGCCGAGCCGGGCGCGCACGTGCCGCCCCAGGCAGGCGCGGAATCCAAGGCGTTCGATTTGCGCCACCGCGCGGTCCACGGCGTTCGGGTCGGGTGGGGCGCTGGCGGGGGCGACGATGCCGACGAGGTCGCCGGGTTGGAGACGGGGTGGTTTGATGAGGCGGAGCGGGGCGGCGGGCATGGCGCGGGAGGCTCTACGCGGAACGGGGGCGGAAGACAAGCGCGGGATGGCGCGGCGCGCTCGTCAGCGGCGCAGGCTTTCCCGAAACTGCTTGGGCGACATGCCGGTGGAGTGTTTGAACGCGACGCAGAAGCTGTTGGCGCTCTGGTAACCGCACATGCCGGCGAGAACCTCGATTTTGTGGTCGGATTCGCTCAGCAGCTTTTTGGCGCGATCAATCCGGGCGCGGTGAATTTCCTGGCCGGGGGTGCGGCCGATCTGGTCCATGAAGGCCTTGTGCAGGCCGCGGCGGGACATGGCGGCGACGCTGAGGAGATCTTTGACCCCGATGGGTTCGTGACTGTGCTCCCAGATGAAGCGAAGGGCGCGCGCCACGCCGCGGTGGTTGAGCGCCAGGAGGTCCGTGCTTTTGCGGGTAACGATCCCGGCGGGCGGGATGCGGATCGGCTGGCGCGGCGGGCGTTTGCCAAACATCAACTGGTCGAGCAGTTCCGCGCCGGTATAGCCCATCAGTTCGAGGTTGGTGTCCACGCTGGAAATGGGCGTCCGCATGGCGTCGGGCGCGAGCAGGTAGTTCTCGGCGCCCATGATGGCGACCTGCTCGGGCACGTGGAGGCCGGCCTCTTCGCAGGCCTCGAGGACGGTGAGCGCCTGATCGTCGTTGGCGGCGAACACGGCGAGCGGTTTGGGCGCGGCGCGCAGCTCGCGAATCAACCACCGCTGGCGGCGGGCCCATTCGTCCCGCAGGTCGCGGGCGGAGCGGACGCGATTGGCGGTCTCCCAGGAGAGCATTCCGCAGTCATGACCGGCCTCGCGGAGCGCGAGCCGGAAGCCCTCGCCGCGCTCGCGGTAGGACCAGTTGTCGGTGTCACTGTAGAAGCGGAAGTTCGTGAACCCACGCACAAGGAAGTGCTCGGCCACCAGGCGCGCGGCCTGGAAATGGTCCTCGAGCACGCGCGGGAAGGGCAGGTGCGGGCGGCGCAGGCTGAAATCCACGGTGGGTTTGCGCGCCTGCACGACGAACTCGGCCAGGTCATCACCCGCGCCGAGCCATGCGAGGATGCCATCGCCCTGCCAGCCCCACGGGATGACCTTTTCGCGGGTGAGGTTGGCAGTGAGCAGCCAACGGTGTTCGAGCGCGTAGCGTTCGATGCCGCGGTGCAGGCGGTAGTCATACCAGCCGAGGGCCAGCAGCACGCGTTTCTGGGTTTGGGGCATGAGTTAATCGTAACGTTTTCCGATGTGGCTGGCCAGTGTCATCGGCGACCCGGTTGGGTGAGGGCGGTCGCGGGAATCCGTTCCGGCGCGGGTTCCGAAAGAACAGGGCCGGAGCTTGCGCCCCGGCCCTGCACCTTGACCCAACCCAACCAACTCCACAACAAACGGGTTATGGAGACCAAAAGAGCCGGAAGAACTTGCGGGCTTCGCTGGCGGGCACCACGTAGGGGCTGCTGGCACCGGGCACGTTGGTGTAAGTGCCGGTCACTTCAGAGGCCGCCTGCAGCGTGAACGCGGGGTTCGACCAGGTGAGCGTCACGCTGCCGCCGGAACCGGAGACGAGCAACGGTTCGGGCGCGGGTGCGGCGGAGACCACCTCGACCCGCAGCCGTGAGATGGTGAAACTGTCGGCCGTGGTCTCCAACGAGTTCGGCCGGATGGCGAAGGCGTCGAAGCGCGGATAAGCGTAGGTGCTGTCCGTCACGGACGTGGTGTAGTTGGTGCCGCCCCCGCTCAGTTTGGCGGTGACCGTAACGGAGGTGAAGGTGTTGCGCGTCACCGAGAGTTCCAACTGATAATCCGTGTCGCTGGTGAACGCGGGGGCGCCGGTCAGGGTGGCGCCGTCCGGGCCGGTGCCAAGCTGGAGGTAGTTGCCGCTCGAACCCATGAGGTCGTTGGGCGGCAGCGTGTTGCGGACGAGCAGGGCCTGCGGGAGGTCCTGCGAGAAGTTCGTGCCCCAGTTCTGCACCAGCATGTAGCCCAGCACGTTGGTGCCGTTGCCGGTGCTGCCGCTGCCGAAACCGTCGTTGAGCACGCGCCCGCCGCCGTCCGCGTAATCAAACAGGCCGAACCGCATGCTGTTGCCGCCGTTGCTTACGATGTTGCTGGCCTTGAAGTAGAGTGTGGCCTTGAGGGCGCGGCCCACGGCCAGATGCACGGGTTGCGCGGGGTTCTCTGTGAAGTAGGCAATCCACAGCCGGGAAGAGCCAGGGGCGGGCGTGCCCACAATGTTGCCGCTGCTGCCGTCGCTCAATGACGCCGCGGCGGAGGCATACCAGACGGCGTTGCTGATGCCGACCGGCGTGTTCTTGCGGTCCAGGTCGGCGAACTGATCGTCCACGACGACGCCCAACGGGGTCGGGGTGACCGGATTCACGGTGACGATGGCGACGCTCGAGGTGGCGGTGGAGCCGCCGCCGCAGGTCACGGTGGCGATGCAGCGGTAGCGGTGGCCGCTGGCCGAGGGCGGCAGCGGCGCGGTCTGGTAATTCGCCGTGGTGCCCCCGATGCCGCTGGTGACGTTGTTCCACGTCACCCCGGCGTTGGTGCTGACCTGCCATTGGTAAAGCGGGCTGGAGGAACTGGAGGTGACAGAAAAGCGGGCGGCAATGCCTTCGTTGACCGTGGTATTGGTGGGGTGTGAGTCAAAGGCCGCCGGAATGCACAAACTGACGGGCGGGGTCACATCGGCCCACGAATTGGTGGCGATGCGCAACTCGTCGAAATTCGCGCTGACACCGGCCACGAGGTAGAAGCGGCCCGCGCCCGTGCCGCTGGGGTCCTCGGTGCCATCGAAGGTGGTGGCGTCGGGCGGTGGCTCGGACCCTTCCGGCGCGCCAAAGGTGGCCGGAGCCGGATTGAGCCAAAGGTCAACGATGTCGTTGTTGGCCCCCGGCCAGATTTGCTGACGGATGACCACGAAGAAGGTCTGGCCCACATTGATCGGCTTCGAGGTGACATACACCGGGGTTCCGTTCGAGCGCACGATCCCCAGCACGACCTGCGAGGAGGCGTTGGTGATGGCGTGCAGATTGAAGTGCGCTGCGCTTCCGGAGTTCTGCCGATTCACCTGGCAGATGATGTTCGACGGCGACAGCAACTGCATGTTGGTGATCGAGTTGAATCGGTAGAGGAAGGAGTAGTAGAGGTTGTTGCGCACGCTCTGCGGGAACTGGCCAGAGGTGGCAAACGTGTTGTAGGTGTTGATGTTGTTGGCCTCCGACACGGAAGGGCGCAATTCCACCATGTCTCCCGCCGAGGGGAAGAGTCCCAGCCCGGTGCCATCCAGGCTGCCAGTGCCGTTGGTGACAACTAGTAGTCCCGATGTGCCGCCCCACCCTTCGCTGGTGCCAACGGCGCCCAAGTTGCCGGTGCTGAACCCAACGATCTGGCTGGTCCGGAGGGGCACGGCCTGAAGCTGGGCGACGAGAGCGAGGCCGGCCAGGGCGGCGGCCCATGGAACGGACCGCGAGACGCCAGTGCGATGCAGTGCAGAGATGTGATTCATGGCTGCGGGGATGTGGGGTTTTGTCTAACGTTGGTGTTTAGTAATCGTTGGGTGATCCGGCCCGTTTGCTGGCCACGCGCCCGTCGAAGTAGATGAAGTTACGCGAGTTGCCATGCACGGGGCGGAGCGGGATGAAGTCGCGCTGACTGCCGAGGCCGGCCGGATTTGCGACGGCCTGCTGGTCGAAATCCGCCAATGCCCAGACGGTGCTGGGCTGGGTGATTTCCGTAATTTTGCGCGGCGGCTGGCTGTCGGTGTTCTTGCCAAAGGGAAGGAACGCAATGTTGTAGTCCGCGCCGTTGGTCCGGCGCAGGGTCGAGTAGGAATAGGCGTTGGCGTAATTGTCGGACTCCGGGCGGTAACCGTTGGCCAGTATGCCCGGCACGGTGGCCCGATAACCCGGGCACAGAAACGCGCGCGCCAGGTAATTGGACGAGGAAGGAATTTCGCGGGGATCCGGATAGGACAGGAAGGTGGCCAGATAGTAGGGCAGCCACTTCCGGGCGTTGCGCGTGTTGTTGTAGGTGGTGCCCTGCGACTGGTCCAAGCCGATGGGGTCGGCGTTCGGACCCGGGGGCAGCCAGTCGGAATTCTCGTCGGTATACATGCGCAGACCGAGGCCGATCTGCTTGAAGTTCGAGATGCAGTTGGCCTGCAGCGCCTTGCGCTTGGCGTTGGCCAACGCCGGCAGCAGCATCGCAGCGAGGATCGCGATGATGGCAATGACGACGAGCAGTTCAATCAGCGTGAATGCCCGCCGAGGGGTGGGGACAGTGTTGGTGTTCATGGCACAAGTGATGGCTTCGATCCTACCCTAAGCGGGCCGCCCGCCGCGCGCCACCCGGCGGATGTGCAAAGCAGTTTGGAAATTATGCCCCTCGTTGTGCCTGCGGACTCGTCACCGTGACCGCCCCGGTTTAGCCTGCGCCCGTGCCAAAGCGTGTGCTCCAGTCAACATCCGGGGCGGCCGGTGAGGCGGCGTCGGACCCATGGCCCTTCGCCGGACCGGTGGTGGTGGCGGTCTCGGGCGGCCTGGACTCGATGGTGTTGCTGAACCGGCTTTGGGAAAAGGCCCGCGCGGAGGGTGGCCGGCGGCTCGTGGTGGCGCATTTCAACCACCGGCTGCGCGGGCGGGCTGCCAGAGCGGATGAAAACCTTGTCCGTCGGGCGGCCCACCGTCTGGGGTTGCAGTGTGTGGTGGGTTCCGGGGATGTGCGGGGCGAGGCGCGGCGGCGCGGAATCTCCCTGGAGATGGCCGCGCGGGAATTGCGCCACGCTTTCCTCGCCCGGGCGGCGCGGCAATCCGGCGCGCGGGTGGTCGCGCTGGCCCATCATGCCGACGACCAGGTGGAGTTGTTTTTTCTGCGGTTGCTGCGGGGGACGGGCGGGGAGGGGATCGGCGGCATGAAAACGCTATCGCCCTCCCCGGCGGATGCGCGGGTGCAGTTATGGCGTCCGTTGCTGCATTGGACCCGGGCAGAATTGGCGGCCTTCGCGGAGGAGCGGAACCTCGCGTTTCGCACGGATGCCAGCAACGCTTCCCCGGTCCATTTCCGCAACCGGGTGCGACACGAATTGCTGCCCCTTCTGCACACCTGGCAACCGGCCATCGCCGCCACGGTGGCGCGGCTCATGAACATCACGACCGCCGAGGCGGAATTGGCCGCCACGCTCGCGGAACGCTGGCTGGCGGCCCGGCGGCGAACCGCCTGGCTGCGCCTTCCGCTGGCGGTGCAACGGCACGTCCTGTGTCGCCAGTTGCTCCGGCTTGGAATCGTTCCGGGCTTCGACCTGGTCGAGGCGTTGCGACAACGCGCGGGCAAACGCATCACTGCGCCGGGCGGTTACTGGTTGGTGCGCGATGCGCGCGGCGAGGTTCGGCGGGAGGCCGAACGTGTTCCCGCGTTTGGCAATGGTGAACGGTCCATGCGATTACCGCGAACCGGTGGGCGTTGGCGGGTGGCGCAGTTCGCGGGTGGCACCCTGCGTTGGCGGGTCATTCGTCGCCCGGACCAGTTTCAACCGGGTGGCAATGGTGAGGGCGCGGAGTTTTTTGATGCGGACCGGATTGGTGCGCGGTTTGCGCTGCGGCACTGGCGGCCCGGAGATCGCTTCCGGCCGATTGGTTTCGGGGCCGCAGTGAAACTGCAGGATTGGTTCACCAATCGCAAAGTTCCGGCAGCGGAACGTCGGCGGCGCGCCCTGGGGGTGACGGCAGAGGGCGCCATTTTCTGGGTGGAGGGCGAACGCATCGGCGACGTGGCCAAGGTGACGGCCCGAACGCGCCGACTGTTGGAATGGCGCTGGTCCCGGCCGGGCTGAGCGCGTGGCGCAGGGGGTTTTTTGCATCGCCTCCGCATGCCGGGCGGCGTTAGGCTGATTGCCGGTTATGAGCTTGGCTGATCAGGTTCGCGAAGCCGGCGTGGTGGGCGCGGGCGGCGGCGGTTTTCCCGCGCACGTCAAGCTGGCCGCGCGGGCCGACACCATCATCGCCAATGGCGCCGAGTGCGAGCCGTTGCTCCACAAGGACGCCGCCGTGATGGAGCATTTCGCCGCCCAGGTGGTGAAGGGCATGTTGCTCGCCATGGAAGCCACCGGCGCGCGGGAGGGAATCGTCGGCATCAAGGCGAAGAAAGCCGGCGCCGTCAAGGCCATGACGGAAGCCTGCCGGGGCACGCCGCTCCGGGTGCATTTGCTGGGCGATTATTATCCCGCCGGCGACGAATACGATCTGGTTCACGAAACCACGGGCCGGTTGATTCCCCCGGCGGGCATACCGATCCACGTCGGCTGTGTGGTGAACAACGTGGAGACGTTCGGGAACATCGCCCGCGCCGCCGAGGGCCGACCCGTGACGCACAAGCTCGTCACCATCGCGGGCGCGGTGAAACATCCGGTCACGCTCTGGGCGCCCATCGGGACTCCGTATCGCGAGGTGATCACCACGGCGGCGGGTGGGTTCGACTGCGCGGACCCGGCGCTGGTGCTGGGTGGATTGATGATGGGCAGCCTGAGCCTCGATCTCGACGAGCCGATCACGAAGACCAGCACGGGCGTCGTGGTGCTGCCGCAATCGCATCACTACGTCGAACGCAAGCTGCGTCCCCCGAAGGCGCAGGCCGCCATCGGCAAGTCGGCTTGCGACCAATGCCGGTATTGCACCGAGTATTGCCCGCGCTTCCTGCTCGGTTACGACGTGCAACCGCACGCGGTGATGCGGAGCCTCGCGTTTACCGGCACGGGCGCGGATTACTGGAACCAACTCGCTTCGCTTTGCTGTTCCTGCGGCCTCTGCACGCTCTACGCCTGCCCGGAGGAATTGTATCCCAAGGAAGCCTGTGACGATGCGAAGGCCGTCATGCGCAAGGCGAACCAGAAATGGACCGGCCCGACGACCGTGAAGCCGCATCCGATGCGCGATGGCCGGCGCGTGCCGATCCAGTCGTTGATGAAGAAGCTCGACATCCTCGCTTACGACGCGCCGGCGAAGTTCGAGCCAATCGAGTTGAACCCGCGTCGCGCCGTGCTGCCGCTCAAACAGAACGCCGGCGCCCCGGCGCAGCCGCGCGTGAAAGCGGGCGATCTGGTGAGCGCGGGCCAGAAGATTGGCGAGATTCCGGAGAAGGCGCTGGGCGCGCCGCTCCACGCGCCGTTTGCAGGCACGGTGGAGTCGGTGAACGAGAGGCAGATTGTGTTGGTGCGGTAGGGCGGGCGTTCCAGCTTTCCGATTCGCCGGACTTTCCAGTCCGGTGTTCGAGAGGGGCGACGGGAAAGTCGCCCGCCCCGGCAGACCGGAACGTCTGCCCTGCAAGAGACGGTGGTTGGCGACGGAGAATTTGCCATGAACGAAAAAGCGGTTGGTCTGATTGAACTTTCGAGCATCGCGGCGGGCTTCGAGGTCTGCGACACGATGCTCAAGGCGGGCACGGTGCGCCTGTTGCTCTCGCGCACCATCTGCTCGGGCAAATACATGGTGCTCATCGGCGGCACGCCCGCCGACGTGAAAGCCGCCGTGGCCGCCGGGGCGGCCGCCGCGAATGGCTGCCTGATTGATTCCACCGTCATCGCGAACCTGCACCCGGAAGTGTTCACGGCCCTTGGGCGCAGCACGGTGGTGCCGCCGGAGCACAAGGGCGCGCTCGGGGTCATCGAGTCGTTCAACATCTCGACGCTCATCTACGCCGCGGACGCGGTGGTGAAGGCGGCCAACGTGCAACTGCTCGAAGTGCGGCTCGCGATGGCGCTCGGCGGCAAGGCGTTCTGCACCTTCACGGGCGATGTGAGCGCCGTGCAGTCCGCCATGCTGGCCGGGCGCAAGGTGCTGGCCGACGCTGGCGTGCTGGTGAATGCCACGGTGATTTCCCGCCCGCATCCGGATGTGTATCGCGAGGTGATTTAGGAAACATGCCCGCGGGGCCAGGCTCCCGAATGGCTTGGCGGCGGTCCGCCAACGCCGGAATAATTTGTCCGCGGCAGGGTGGCTGTTGAACTACCGCTCACTGAGCGGGCCGCTCGGACTCGCGAGCGACCGGGCCGCCGGCGAAATGGCGGAGCGCGGTTTTCCCGCTCGCCAAACAACAGTTTTTTCGGCCATGCTATGGCCCCATTTTTGGCATCATGTTCACTGGCACCTACACCGCAATCGTGACGCCGTTCAAGAACGGCAAACTGGACGAAACCGCCCTCGCCAACCTCGTGCGCCGACAAATCAAGGCGGGCGTCGAGGGCCTTGTGCCCGTCGGCACCACCGGCGAATCCCCGACGGTGGACTACGACGAACATATCCGCGTCATCGAGGTGGTGGTGCAGGCGGCCGCCGGGCGCGTCAAGGTGCTGGCGGGCACCGGCGGCAATTCCACGAAGGAGGCCATTTACCTGACCCAGCGCGCGCAGGAAGTGGGGGCGGACGGCTCCTTGCAGGTGGCCCCCTATTACAACAAACCGACGCAAGAGGGGTTGTTTCAACACTTCCGGGAGGTGGCCCGCAACACGGATTTGCCCATCGTGCTCTACAGCATTCCCGGCCGTTGCGGCGTGGAAATCGGTGTCGAAACCGTCCAGCGGCTGGCCGAGGCGTGCCCCACCATCATCGGCATCAAGGAGGCCGGCGGCAACGCCGACCGGGTGAGCCAGTTGCGCGCCGCCGGCGGGCCGCGCTTCGAAATCCTGAGCGGTGACGACTCGCTGACGCTGCCGTTCATGGCCGTGGGCGCGCAGGGCGTGGTGAGCGTCGCCTCCAATGTCATCCCGAAGCAGGTCGGCGACATGGTGCGTGCCTTCACCCGGGGGGACCTCGCCACGGCGCGCAAGCTGCACGCGAAGTATTACCCGCTGTTCAAGGATTTGTTCATCGAGACCAATCCGGTGCCCACCAAGGCCGCGCTGGCGATGATGGGGCTGATTGAGGAAGACGTGCGCCTGCCGCTGGTGCCGATGGCTGCCGCCAATCGCTTGAAGCTGGAGAAAACGCTCCGGGCCTGCGGCGTGATCAAATAGGGCGGGAAGGGAAAAGTTTCGCGTAGCGAAGGTTTCCGGTCATGACGAAAATCATCATTCACGGTTCCAAGGGCCGCATGGGACAGGCGTTGCTGGCCTGTGCCGCGCGTCAGCCCGGCTTTGAGGTGGTGGGGGCGATTGACCAGGGCGACGACCTGGCGGCGGTCATTGCCCGCAGCGATGTGGTGATTGATTTCAGCTTCCACAACGCGACCCTGGGCGTGGCGAAACTTTGCGCGCAGCACCGCAAGGCGCTCGTCGTCGGCACCACCGGGCATGGCGAAGCCGACAAGGCGGCCATCACGGCCTTTCGGACGGAGATTCCGCTGGTCCTTTCCACGAACTATTCCACCGGCGTGAATACGCTGTTCTGGCTGACGCGCAAAGCGGCGGAGATTCTCGGTCCCGGCTTCGACCTCGAAGTGGTCGAGATGCATCACCGGCTGAAGAAGGACGCGCCCAGCGGCACCGCCACCACCCTGCTCGAAATCCTGGCCGACGTGCGGAAGCTGCAACTGGCCGAAGTCCTCCGGCATGGCCGGCAGGGCATCACCGGCGAACGCACGGCCAATGAAATTGGCATCCACGCCCTGCGCGGCGGCGACGTGGTGGGGGATCACACCGTCATTTTTGCCGCGAACGGGGAGCGGGTGGAACTGACGCACAAGGCATCGAGCCGGGAGACCTTTGCCAACGGGGCCTTGCGCGCGGCCGCGTGGGTGGTTCATCAGCCGCCCGGCCTGTATTCGATGCAGGACGTGCTCGGGCTGAGGTGAGCGATTCCACCATGTGTCGCGCCGAAAGCGTGGAAGCCTTTATTGCCCTCGGCTCGAATCTCGGCGACTCCCGTTGCATCCTGTCGGCGGCCTTCGAGCGGCTGGCTGCACTGTCGGCAAGGCCATTGCGCCGCTCCTCGCTCTGGCACAGCACGCCGGTGGACTGTCCGCCCGGCTCACCCGATTTCCTGAACGCCGCTGTAGCACTGGTGCCCTTGCCGGGAGAGACGCCCGAAACGCTGCTGTCCAAACTGCAGGCCCTCGAGCGGGAATTTGGCCGGCGTCCGAAAACCGTTTTGAATGAAGCCCGTCCGCTGGATTTGGACCTGATATGCTTCGGCGGCGAGGTTCGGGCCACGGCCTGGCTCACGCTGCCGCATCCCCGGGCGCACCGGCGCGGCTTCGTGCTCGCACCGCTGGCAGAACTGGCACCCGCACTGAAACTGCCGGGGCAGGAACGCACCGTGGCGGAACTGTTCGCGGCGCTGCCGGGGAGCGAACACCCGGTGCGGCTCCCGGAAGCGCGAAGCGCTGCGTGATTTTGGGCTTCAGCCCGCCTGTTTCCATTTTTCCGACTCGTCCACCTGGGGTTGAACGAGCCGGACCATCAGGGGGATGCTGGCCACGGTCTGGCCGTTGAGCAGCACGTCAATCGCATACAGACCGGGCGTTTCGAACTTGAGCTGCTGGATGTTGACGATGAAGTTGCGCGTGCCGAAGTGCGTGTCCTCCGGGATGATGACTTCCACCGGGATGTCCATGCCGGGCATCATGGGGCGGCCATCCGCGTCCACGAAGAGCAGCTTCATCTGGTGCGTGCCCTCGTCGCCGCTGGTGAAGGTGATGCGCAGCGCAATTGCGCACTGGGGATGAACGGCCGGCAACTGCTGCGCGTAAATGGTGTCAAACGCGCCGAGGAGGTTGAGCTTGCCGTGGTCGTCTGTCGCCGCGTCGCACAGCACCGCCGCCTGAATGTTCATGCCGGGATGGAAGCCTGACCGGGCCGGAAATGCACGCACTTCTTTGGCCAGCCGACCGGGTCATACGTCGTCCCGCGGCGGCTGGTTGGCAAACTGGTCCTCGTCCTTCAATTCCTGTTTCAGGCGGGTCAGCTCGGCCTTGAGTTCCCGCACGATGTCCTGGTGCGCAGGGTCGGTGTAGAGGTTTCGCAGTTCGTGCGGGTCGCGGACCAGATCGAACAGTTCCCACTGGTCCAGCTTCCAGTAGTGGATGAGTTTGTGCGTGGTGGTGCGGACGCCGTAGTGGGCGCGGGTGTTGTGATGGCCGGGGTCGTGGTAGTAGCGATAGTAGAAACTGGCGCGCCAGTCGGGCGGCGTGGTGCCGCGAAACAGGGGCAGCAGGCTGCGACCCTGCATGTCGGCGGGCACGGGCAGTCCGGCCAGTTCGAGGAAGGTGGGGGCGAAGTCGGCGTTGATCGTGAGCGCGGCGGTGGCGGTGGCGGGACGAATGGCGGCGGGCCAGCGCACGAGGAAGGGCATCCGCGCGGACTCCTCATACATGAACCGCTTGTCGTAAAGCCCGTGCTCGCCGAGGAAAAAGCCCTGGTCGCTGGTGTAGATGACCACGGTGTTGGAGGCGAGGCCCTGCGTGTCGAGCCAGTCCAGCAGGCGGCCCACGTTGTCGTCCACGGACTGCACGCAGGCGAGGTAATCCTGCATGTAACGCTGGTATTTCCAGCGTTTGAGCGCATCGCCGGTGAGGCGGTTGGTGCGTCCGTCCGCCTCCACGAGGTCCAATTCGAGCGGGGCCTCGTTCAACCAACGCTGGCGGGCAGGGCCTTGCAGGTCGGGCGGCGGGGTGAGCTTCAGGTCGCGGCGGGTGAGGTCTTCGAGGATTTTCTGCCGGGACTGGCGGAGCGCGTCGCTGCGGGTGGCGTAATCATCGAACAGGGTGGGCGGCTCGGGAATCACCCGGTTGGCAAACTCGGCGGCATGTTTGGGGTGGGGTGCCCATTCGCGATGCGGCGCCTTGTGGTGGGACAGGAGAAAAAACGGTTTGTTCCGGGGCCGGTTTTGCAGGCATTCGATGGTGAGGTCGGTAATGATGTCGGTGGCATAGCCCGCGTTGGTGGTTCGGCCGTTCGGCCCGAGGAAGACGGGGTCCCAGTAAAGCCCCTGGCCGGGCAGGATATTCCAGTGGTCGAAGCCAGTTGGGTCGCTACCGAGATGCCATTTGCCAATCATGGCGGTGTAGTAGCCGGCGGCCTGGAGATATTTGGCGACGGTGGGCTGGGAACCGTCGAAGCGGTTGAAAACGGGAACGCCATTGAGGTGGCTATATTGGCCGGTGAGGATGGTGGCGCGGCTGGGGGTGCAGATGGAGTTCACTGCGTAACACCGGTCAAAACGGATGCCCTCGCGCGCCAGCCGATCGAGATGCGGGGTCTGGTTGACCCGGCTGCCGTAGGCACTGATCGCGTGAGCGGCGTGGTCATCGGACATGATGAACAGGATGTTCGGGCGGGCGTCGTTTTGCGCCAGAGCGGGGAGAGCCAACACGCACAAAAGGGAAAAGAACGGGCTGCGCATGGGCGCAGGGTGCCGTGACGGCGGGGGGACGGAAAAGCAGTTTTTGGGTGACCGTTTGTGGCTGGGGGCCAGTTTGTTTTTGATCGCAGGCAACTTTCTGCCCCGGTCGCGGGTCAGGCCAGTTCACCGACGAGTTGATTTGCCAGTTCGGTGGCGGACTGGCCGGGGGCCAGCGGCACCCAACGCGCGCCAGACGGTGCGTGCCTTCGGAACCAGGTCATCTGTCGCTTGGCGAATTGCCGGGTGCGGGTTTTGACCAGTTCGATGGTCGCGGCGAGCGGTCGTTCTCCGCGCAAGTGTTCCACCACCTGACGGTAGCCAATGGCTTGAAGCGCGGTGGGATTGCTGCCCAGACCGCGTTCCAGCAGGGCGCGCGTTTCCTGCACCAGCCCGCCCGCGAACATGGCGTCCACGCGGGCGTTGATGCGGGCGTCGAGGTCGGGCTTGGCGCGTTGCAAGATGAAGAAGCGATTGGCGGCCTCGCCCAAAGTGTCGCCTGTCCAGTCGGCGCGTTGCGCGGAAAAGGGCCGGCCGGTGAGGCGGATGACCTCCAGGGCGCGAATGACGCGGCGGGGATTCTGGCGATCAATGCGGGCGTGCGTTGCCGGGTCGCGCGTGGCCAGTTCGGCGAGCAGGCGTTCCAGCGGAGTGCGTTCCAGTTCGCCGCGCAGGACCGGATCAGCCGGCGGGGCATCGCCCAAGCCCCCGAGCAAAGCCTGGAAATACAGCCCGGTGCCGCCGCAATAAATCGGCAGGCGGCCCCGCGCCTGAATCGCACTTTCCGCTGCGCGGGCGAGCGTGACGAACCGGACCGCGTCAAACGGCTCGGTGACTTCGGCCACGTCAATGAGATGGTGCGGCACGCGAGCGCGCTCGGCGGCTGTGGGCTTGGCGGTGCCGAGGTCGAGGCCGCGATACACCTGCATCGAGTCCACCGAGATGATTTCGCCGCCCAGTCGGATGGCCAGTTCCAGGGCGAGTTCGCTTTTGCCACAGGCGGTCGGACCGGCGATGAACACAGGCGCGAACATGGCAACGCTATTTGGCAGCCAACGGTCCGCGTGGCCGGCGCGCCAGCAGCACCGCCAGACCGGCAATCAGGATGACGGCGCTGACGACCTGCGCGGGGGTGAGCGGCCCCCATCGTTCGGCGGCGTGGTAATCGCCCCGCGTGAGTTCCACGAGCGACCGCAGCACGGCGTAACCGATGAGGAACACCCCAAACACCTGCCCGTCAAACCGCCGTCGCCGGTGCAACCAGGCAAGGCCGAGGTAGAGCAGCAGGTTGGCCAACGAATCGTAAAGCTGGGTGGGATGAACGGGCAAAGCGGGCTGCTCCGGCGTGATCAAACCGCTGCGCACCTGGTCCTCCCACGGCAGCGAGTGGACGGGAAACCGGATGGCCCACGGGAGGGAGCAGGGCTGGCCGTAGCAGCAGCCGGTCATCAGGCAGCCCAACCGGCCAAACACGCTGCCGAGCGCGATGCTGGGGGCCAGCACGTCGGCGGTTTTGAAGAACGGAAGCCGCTTCCAACGGGCAAACACGGCACCCGCGGCCGCCGCACCGATCAGTCCGCCGTAGAAGACCAGTCCCCCCCGCCAGACGGCGAAAATTTCCCACCACGGACGGCCCGCGAAGTCGCGTTCCCAGTAGCTGAGCACGTGCAGCAGGCGCGCCCCCACCACGCCGCCCACCAGCAACCACATGGCGAGGTCGGTCAGCAGGGCGGGGGAGAGGCCGGCCTTTTGCCCGCGCCGGTTGGCCGTCCAGATGGCGGCGAGAAAGCCGGCAACGAGCAGGATGCCATACCAGTGAACTGTCAGGGAGCCGAGGCGGAACGCTTCCGGATGCACGCGCGCAAACTAATCGTGCCGCCGCCGAACGCCACGCAAAAGCGCCCCAGGCAAGGCAGGAAACAACAACGCCGGAGTCCCACGGGAACTCCGGCGTGAGGCAAAAGAGAGTGGCGTTGGATCAGGCAGCTTCCGGTTTGGCCGCGGGCTTTTCCGTGCGCGGGGCACGCGGCCGTCGGCGGTCGGCCTTGCCTTCGTCGGCCTTGTCCTTCTTCGCATCGCCTTCCTCGGGGGCGGGCGGCGGATTGAGGCTTTCCACGATGACTTTGAGCGTCGCCTTGACGTCGGGGTGCAGGTTCAAGGCCACTTCGTGCTCGCCGAGGGCCTTGAGGCCGTGGTCGGTCTGAATTTTCCGCTTGTCGAGCGAGATGTCGAACTGGTGCTTGAGTTCGTCGGCAATCATGCCGTTGGTGACGGAGCCGAACATTTTCCCATCTTCGCCAGTTTTGACCTTCACCTTGAGCACCAGCTTCTGGAGGCTCTTGGCAAGGTCGCTCATGGTGTTGAGTTCCTGGGCCTCCCGCTCGGCGCGGCGCTGGCGGAGCACCTCGAGGCGGCGCTTGTTGGCGGCGGTCACCGGAATTGCCAGCCCTTGGGGCAGGAGATAGTTGCGGGCGTAACCGGCGGCCACTTTGACCTGATCGGATTCGGCGCCGAGCCCGACGATGTGCTTGAGGAGAATGACTTCTGTCTTGGCCATAGAATGATGGGGGTGAAAGGTGGGGAAATGAATTAAAAGGGAACGTCGTCCGATTCCGGCGGGGCATCGCCGGGGATGGGTTCGGCGGCGGGGGCTGCCGCAGCGGCGGGTCGTGGGCGGGCGCCGGCGGTGGCACCGCCTTCGGCGGCTCCGGCGGGGCTGCCGAGGAACTGGACGGTCTCCGCGACCACGCCCAGCCGGCTGCGTTTCTGCCCGGTTTGCTTGTCGTCCCACTGCTCATAGCGCAGGCGACCCTCGACCAGCACGGGGCGGCCCTTGCGAAGAAATTGGCCGCAGTTCTCGGCCGTGCGCCCGAACACATCCACATCCACATAGGTGACCTCCTCCTTTTTTTCGCCGGTTTCGGAGGTCCAGTAACGATTGATCGCGAGACCGAGTTTGGCGATGGCCGTGCCCTTGGGCGTATAACGCAGCTCCGGATCACGGGTCAGGTTGCCCATGAGGATGACTCTGTTGAAGTTGGCCATACGCGCAGGGAGTGGCGGTTGATACCGACTTACTTGGCGGGCACGGGGGCGGTCGCCTCGGTGACGAGGAGACGGAGCACCTCGTCGTGCAGGGCGAAGTGCTTTTGCAGCTTCACCGCCACGGCGGGAGCCGCCTCGAAAATGTAGTTCACGTAGTAGCCTTCCTTGACCTTGACGTGGTCGGCCACGCGGGCGAAGGGGCGCTTCTCCATCTTCTGGACGGTCTCAATTTTGGCGCCCAGCCCGGCCAGTTCGGCGCGGAGCTTGTCAATGATTTCCTGCACGCCTTCCTCGCGTCCGGCGGTGTTCAGGATGAAGAGTGCTTCGTAACGTTTCACAGTTCTGTTCCTTCGTTGGTGGAGCCGGTTTCGGCTCCGTTAAATCGGTTCATGGCGCGGCTCAGCCCCTCGCGCAGCCAGCATTCCAACTGGTCGGCGGCGCGCTCCCGCACCCGTTCCATCACGGTCAACTCGGCGGGGGAAAACCGCCCGAGCACGTGGCCCGTGATTTCCCGCGCCTGCCCCTGCCGACCGATGCCAACCCGTTGCCGGGCAAATGCCGTTGTGCCCAGATGCGCGATGATGGACTCCAATCCATGGTGGCCGCCGCTGCCGCCACCAGGCCGCAGCCGCAATTGCCCCAGCGGCAGGTCCGCATCGTCCACCACCACCACCAGCCGCTCCGGCGGAATCCGGTAATACGCGGCCAGCGGGCCGACCACCTCGCCGGAGCAGTTCATATAGCTCATCGGCTGGCACAACAACACGGCCTTTCCGTTGTCATCGGTCCGGCGCGCCAGGCGCGCCGCAAATTTTCCTCCGCTTTGCCAATCCACCCGCCACCGGCGGGCCAGCGTTTCGACCACCAAGAAACCGGCGTTGTGGCGCGTTGCCGCGTATTCGGGACCGGGATTGCCCAGTCCCGCGATGAGGTGCAGCGCGTCCATCGCAAGCCCTCCGACCGACCCGCCGCCAAAAGCGTCGGCGGATTATTTCTTCTCCGCCTTTTTCTCGGCGGGCGCAGCGGCCTTTTTGTCGGCGGCCTTCTCGTCGGGCTTGGCGGCGGCTTCGTCCTTCTTCTCTTTGATCATCTCCACCTCGCCGGCGGCAGGCGCGGCGGCGGCGGCGGTTTCCTCAGCCTCGGCGCGCGGCAGGGCGCAGGCGATGACGACGGCCGCCTTGTTGCCAATAATTTCCACGCCGGCCGGCGGCTGAATGTCGCCAATGTGAATGGCCCGCCCCGCTTCCAGGTTGGTGACGTCAATGACGAGCTGTTCGGGGAGGTCCTTGGGCAGGGCGCGCACCTTGAGGCGGAAGAGCACGTGTTCCAGCACGCCGCCACCGGTTTTGACGCCGACCGCCTCACCCGTGGTTTCGACCGGGACAGCGATGGTCACTTTTTCGTCCTCGCGCACCTCGTGAAAGTCCACGTGCAGGACGGCGCCATTGAGAGGGTGGCGCTGCACTTCCTGGATGAGCGCGAGCCGCTTGGGCTGGACATCGTCCTGAACGGCGAGGTCCACCAGAATGGTCTCGGACGCGCTGTGATGCAGGAGGCTGGTGAACTCCTTGGCGTCCAGGGAGAGGTTCCGGGCGGGGAGGGCGCGCCCGTAAATGACGGCGGGAATCCGACCGGCGGCGCGCAGGGATTTATTGTGATTGCGCCGGGTTTCTGCCCGCGGCGCGGCGTTCAAGGCAACTGATTTCATGACTTCGGCAATTCAAATACTCACCGTCTCCGGCTAGGCGGGACGTCCATCTTTGAAAGCGAACAGCGAATTGACGGATTGATTGCTGTTGATCCGCTGGATGGCTTCACCCAACAACCCGGCCACGCTCAACGTGGTGAGGTTCACCCCGCTGACCGGCGGGCGGGAGACAGTATCAGTGGTAATCAGTTCGTCAATGACCGATTTGCGGAGCCGCTCGATGCCGATGGGACTGAGCACCGCATGCGAAACGCAGGCCAGAATTTTCTGGGCGCCCTGCGCCTTCAAAAACTTCGCCGCGCTCACCAGGGTGCCGCAGGTTTCGGTGAGGTCGTCCACCAGCAGGCAGTTCCGGCCCTTCACGTCGCCAATCAGCGCCACCGCCTCCACCTCCGTCGCGCTCTTCCGGGACTTGGCCACGATGGCCAGTTCCGAGCCGAGCACCTGCGAGTAGGCGTGAGCCATCTTCAATCCACCCACGTCCGGGCTGACCACCACCAGGTTGGCCAGTTTTTTCCGCTTCAGATATTTATACATGACCGGCGCCGCATAGAGGTGATCCACTGGAATGTCGAAAAACCCCTGAATCTGCTGGGCGTGCAGGTCCATGGTGAGCAGGCGGTTGGCACCGGCGGCGACGAGCAGATTGGCCACCAGCTTGGCGGTAATGGGCACGCGGGGCTGGTCCTTGCGGTCCTGGCGCGCATAACCGTAGAACGGGATCACCGCCGTGATCCGCTTGGCGCTCGCCCGCCGCAGGGCGTCAATCATGATAAACAGCTCCATCAGATTGTGGTTCGTGGGCGGTGAGGTGGGCTGGACCACAAACACGTCCTCCCCCCGGACGTTCTCGTCAATTTTGATGAAGGATTCGCCGTCGGGAAAGGGCTTGATGGTGCAGCGTCCAAGCTCCATGCCGATGTGTTGGCAGATGGCGCGGGCCAGGGGTTCGTTGGCGGTGCCGCTGAAGATTTTCACGCGTGGAATTCCGGGTTGAAAAACAAATCCACCGGGACGCGGTGGAGGCGCGGACTGTAACAACGAGGCCCTGCCCGGCAAGCCTAAAGCCGCAGTCCGCGCCGACCCGGGCGCATCTCAGTATATTGCAGGATTGAAGGCGGAGGGTGGTTGTCATGACTCCAGCTTACCCGGAACGATCTCGTTTAATGCTGGGTGGAACGGGCCACTGGCCCGTTCTGCCGGGCGACCCGTCCGGCAGACGAACGCACGCGGCGGCTTCTGAATGGTGGGTGGCGGCCGCGCGCACGACTGGGCGGCAAGTTGCCGCCCAGAACGGCCAAGTTGGCCGTTCCACCCATACCGACGACCTGTTTCCGGCTTACACCCCCTTGCAAAATACTGAGATGCGCCCCAGCTCTTCCCGCAACCGGAGGCGGGCTTGACCCCTTGGCCCGAAGAAACTAGTGTTCGCGCCCGGCTGGTGGTAGTAGCTCAGCCCGGTTAGAGCCCCAGATTGTGGATCTGGCTGTCGCGGGTTCAAATCCCGTCTACCACCCCATCCCTGACGTCGGCGCGCCACATGGGCAACCGCCTTTTCCCTCGTCCAAGCGTTTTGAACCACTGCCGATTTTGGCAAGTCTGCCTTAAACGTCGTTTTACCCTGCTTGCCGGGGCCTCGAAGTGAACAGTGCTCTTGCCGAGACTGGTTGTAGCGAGGTTGGTAGCGCGCGCTGGAATCGAACCGCGAGTTCACCTGCTTTGAGTCCGCCGCACAGTTTGCCCCGCAATCGCGCTAGGATGCGATATGAGCGAACGGCACGGCGTGGAGTTCCCCCCCGGCGCGTTTGCGGGTCCTTCCCGGCCCCTTGGGCACAGGTGACGCGCGATGCACTTTGTCCGGGCGCGCAACCGCAAAAAGCTATTGCCATTCGCCGCCGTTCCCCGTCCCCCCAAACCCCTCCCCGGAAGCCTTCAGACATAGCTGAAACCCTTGGACTTTTTAGCACTAGGCTTTAGCACTAGCCCGAATTCCAAACCCTTGGAAGTGAACGAAACCCTAGATTTTTTAGTGGGTCTTTTGTGGTTGGTAGCGCGCACGGGAATCGAACCCGTCTTTCAGCCTTGAGAGGGCCGTGTCCTAGCCGATAGACGAGCGCGCCGGCAAACCAGCGGCGGGAATCCTATTCGTCAACAGAGGGAAGTCAATCGCCTGCCGGAGGGCCATTGGGGTTTGCGGGGCGGCCGGGTCAATGAGAGGCAGCTTGGCACCCCTTCGCAGTCCACCCTATCCGCGGTGGCTTGGATGGGCTGCATTGACTTTGCCGGGCGATTTTGTGAGTCAGAGCGCCGTGAACGGAATCACGCTGGGCGTGCTGGCCTACATTCTCGTGCAGTTCGCGATCGGTGTCGTCGTGTCGCGGATGATCCGGACGGAATCGGATTATCTGGTCGCCGGGCGACGGCTGGGACTGGGATTGGCGGCGTTTTCCATCTTTGCCACCTGGTTCGGCGCGGAAACTTGCGTGGGCGGCGCGGCCAAGTTCCACGAACACGGCGTTTCCGGCGGGGTCACGGATCCGTTCGGCTACGCCCTCGCGCTGTTCATCATGGGCTTCTGCTTCGCGGGGATGCTGCGGCGCAAGGGATTTACGACGCTGGCGGATTTGTTCCGGCAACGGTATTCGCCGGGGGTTGAGCGGTTTGCCGCGCTCATCATGGCCCCGACTTCCATCTTCTGGGCGGCGGCGCAAATCCGCGCGTTCGGTCAGGTGATGCACGCCACCTCGGACTTTTCCGTCACCGCCTGCATCACCTTCGCGGCGGGAGCGGTCATCCTCTACACCTGCGTGGGCGGCCTGCTGGCGGACGTGGTGACGGATTTTGTCCAGAGCCTCGCCATTGTGGCGGGGCTGTTGGCGCTGGGGGTGGCGTTGTTCTTCGCGCCGGGCTTTGAGCTGGGAACCGCCTGGCGCGCGGTGGAGCCGGGTCGGCTGAATCTGTTTGGCGGGGAGGAATCGCCATGGGCCAAGCTTGATCTGTGGATGATGACGATCTGCGGCTCGGTGGTGGCGCAGGAGATTGTGGCCCGCATCCTCGGCACGCGCACGCCGTCCATTGCCCGCAACGCCACCCTCATCGGCGGCGCGTTGTATCTGGTGGTCGGGCTGATTCCGGCGGCGATCGGCCTGTTCGGCCCCCAACTGGCACCGGGACTGGACGATCCCGAGCACCTGCTGCCCCGGCTGGCTGAGGAACATCTGCCCGGCATTCTCCACATCATCTTCGTGGGCGCGCTGGTGTCGGCGATTCTTTCGACGGTGGACAGCACGTTGCTGGCGGCGTCCGCGCTGGTGTCGCACAACGTCGTCGTCTCCTTCAAACCCACGATGACCGAACGCCAGAAACTGCTCACCGCGCGGCTGGGCGTGGTGTTTTTCGGCCTGCTGGCCTACGTGCTGGCGCTGGGGGCGGAGACCATTTTCGAGCTGGTCCAGCAGGCCAACGGCATGGGCAGCGCGGGCATTCTGGTCGTGATGATTTTTGGCCTGTTCACGCGCTGGGGCGGGGTGCTCACGAGCGCAACGACGTTGGCCGTGGCGTTCGGAACCTGGGCCGCCGGCACCTACCTTACCGGCTGGGAAGCGACTTATTTGATTTCCCTCGCGGCGGCACTGACAACCTACGTTGTGGGCGGATGGCTGGAGCGGGCGAAAGGCTGATCCGGACCGATACAGTAAGCAGTCAGGGTGGAACAGGCCACCGGCCTGTTCTGTCGGGCTACCAGCCCGACAGCCGGGCACAACGCAGGATCACGGTTGGGTGGATTGGATTCCCACACCAACTTCGGCGGCAAGTTGCCGCCGAACACGGCCAAGTTGGCCGTGCCACCCGAGCCTCCTGCATCGTTCCAACTGATCGGGAATCTTTTACCTTCCCGCCGCGAAAAACCGACGGCCACCCCGGGCACGCTGGCGGACTCAACGTGAAATGGTCCAATGGCCAAACGTGTCGGCGGGCGGCGTGGCGTCGTCGGGGAAGACCAGATAGACGGTGTTGCGGGAATTTGCCCAGGCCTCGGTGAAACGCTCGCGCGGCCAGGCCTTCCGCATCTGGAAGCGCGTGCCGGGATCATTCAGGATGATGTCGCCGTTGTCCGCGAAGCCCACGCAAATCATCAGGTGGCCGTTCGGGCCGGGGCCTTTGGCGCGCAGCCGGTCGTAGCACAGCGACACGCCGACGGGCCAGCCCCAGGCAATCCAGTCCTCAAGTTCACGGACGTCGTTGAAGCGGGTAACCACGCCGCGCATTCCGGGCAGCGCGCCGACGTAGGCGAGATTGAAACTCCAATTGCCCGTGCCGCGCCAGGTGGTGTCATGCACGCCGCCCGCCACCTCCGGCACGTCGAACGTCAACGCAGGAATCTCCAGTTTCGCCGACCAGTAACGCAGCAGCATCGTGATGGTCGTCGGACTGCACCACGCCTTCCCGTCGCGGTAGGCCAACTGCGAAATCGTCGGGACATTCACCGCCGGCCGGCCCCACACGGCGCGCAACGGCTCCCGCGGCGCGACGGAAACCTCCGGGTCGGTCAGCACCGCGCCGAGAAACTTCAACCGCCCGGCACTGGTCGCGGAATCGAAGGTCAGGCTCAGTTGAAACGCTTCGGCGGAGGTGGCGAGTTGCAGCGTGTCGGTGTCCACGTCGCCGTCCGCGTCGCGCTGGCCCTTTACGCTGAAGCGGGGATGGTGGTTGGTGTCCCGCGACCACTGGCCGAACGAATAGAACTTCGTGGCCACCCCGCCCCGCCAGGCGCGGGCCTCGGCGCGCAGCCAGCCGGTGGCGGCGAGGTCCGCGTTCCAGGTGGGAACCAGTTCGCGCCAGGGCCGGGCAGGGGTGACCGGTGAGAGCAGTTCGACCTCACCCGTGTTGTTCGTGGTGGCGGTGAAGGCAGTGAAATTCGTCCAGCCGAGGAACTGGTGTGGCGAAGCGGCGCTCGCGGTGAGAACGCCGAGACCGGCCACGAGGCAGGGGAGCAGGTGGACAAGTGAGATTGTGGGCATGGGAGCGGGGCGGCGGAAGGCACGCCGAACCAAAATGACGCCTGAGAACTTCATGGTCCGGAGCGGAGCCGGTAATAGCGCCACGGGTCGGCGGGGTTGAGCGGCAACGTCAGGTTCCACGCCGGGGCGGGCGCGACGAAGTTGGTGAGCGCGCTCCAGCTCGTGAAATTGGTCGAGGTTTCGAGCGTGTAGGTGGCTCCGGCGTCCAGCGTGGCGCTCAACGTCAGGGTGTTACCCGATGGCGGCGCGGGTGGCGCGAGCAGCGGCGGGTTGACGGCGAGGAGCGACAGCAGCGCGTTGGAGCTGGTCTGCGTGCCCGCGACGTTCGAGACGACCACCGAATACAGCGCGGCATCCGCGGCGGCCAGGCTGTTGAGCGTGAGGGTGGCATTGGTGGCACCGGCAATGTTGGTTCCGTTGCGCCGCCACTGGAAGGCGGGCGCGGGCAGGCCGGTGGCGGCGGCACTGAACATCGCGGTGCCGCCCAGCGCGGCCCACTGACTGGCCGGTTGCAGCGTGAGGAGCGGCGCGATGGCGGGCACCTCGACGCGCAAATTGTCCACGAGACCGAAGCTCAGGTTCGTGTTGTCCGAAACCGAGGTGAATGGGTCCCAGTAGCCGACAAAGATGTTGCTGGTGGTGAGGCTCGCGTTGGTGACGGTGGCGATGCGGAGGCCGTCAATGAACCAGTCCACGCGGCTGCCCTGGCGGTGGATGATGACGTCGCGCCACTGGAATCCCGCCGCGCCCGCCGCCAGGCCGCCGGACTGCTGCGGGTAGTTCGTCTGCTGAAAGGCGGGCGGTTTCTGGGCGTAGGGGAAGACGTTGTGGTAGTAGGGATGACCATTGCCCCGCGCGTTGCTGGCGGTGCCGGCGGCATACACGCCCGACGCTGTGCTCAACAACGTGACCCCGCTCCACGCGGCGTAATCGCCCTGCGTGGCCGAGGTGTCGCCCACGCCGCCCTCGCCGGTGAAACTGAACCAGACACCGTCGGCGGTGCTGCCCGTGCCGTTCCATTGGACGCGGTTGCCGGCGGTGGCGACGCCGGCAGTGAGCGCCTCGGTTGAGCCGGCGCCGCCGTCCGGGAACGGCCCGTTGGCGTTGAGCCAGGCGTCGAAACGCAGGCGGCTGTTGGTGGGGAAACCCAGGCCGGTGGGGGAGACGTTCAGCGCGCTGGCCACACCGGCGGAGAGGTTGGCTTCAAAACGCAGTCCCTTGGTGGTGCCGGCGGAATGGGGGGCGGACGGAATACCGAGCGCAGAGTAGTCCCAGGCGAAAACCGCGCGGTTGTCGGTGCTCGAGCGGTTCAACGTCCAGTTCGCGCTGGTGTCGGTGTCGAAGTTGTCGGCGAAGACCGGCGTGAAGGGCGGGTTCACCGTGACGGTGGCCACGGCGCTGGTGAGCGCGGCGAAGGGGTTGGTGACGATGAGGGTGTAAGGCCCGGCGTGCGCAGTGGTGAGGTTTGAGAGGACCAGCGTGAGGTTGGTCGCGCCGGGCAGGTTGGTGCCGTGGAACCGCCATTGCGCGTGGCGCGGCAGGCCGCCCGCCACGTGCGCGGTGAGGGCGAGGGTGCCGCCGGTTTCGCCGGTGCGGCTCGAAGGCTGGGTGAGCCAGAGCGGCGGGACGGGCGCCCCGATCACGAGCGTGTTGAGCAACTGGTTGGAGGTGCCGTTGAAAACATTCTGGTCGCAGTTGCCCGAGACTCCGGCGACGGTGCCGGTGGAACTGTATTGCCAGGCGTTCCAGGTGGGCCAGGGCGCGGTGCCGCCAGGCGCGCCGGTTTGCGGGTTCTGGCCGTTGTAATGCGCCATCCAAAGCGGGTAGTTGGTGAGCGAACTGTCCAGCCACGTGGAGGAATAGGAGACGTAGGAGTAAACCACCGGATTGATGGTGAGACCGTGGGCGGCGGCGCGGGCCATGAGGTTGGTGCACCACGCGTTGACCCATTCGGAGAGCAGGAACCGCGTGTAGGGCAGGTTCGTGACGCCGGGGGCCTCGATGTCAATGACGGGCATGAGATACGCGCCGTCGGCCTTGAGGTAGTTGCTGACGGAATGCCAGAAGTTGCTGGCCTCGCGGACGGCACCGGCGATGCCGAGGTTGTTGTCGGGCCGGGCGTAGTGATACGCGCCGATGAGGACTCCGGCGTTGCGGGCCTTGAACATGTTGGTGGCAAAGGTGCTGTCCTTGCCGGTCGCCCCCTCGGTGGCCTTGCACCAGGCAAACATGACGCCGGAGGTGGCGACGCTGTTCCAGTTCACGTTGTTGCCCTGCCAGACGGAGACATCAATGCCGAGGGGACGCTGGGCAGAGGCGCTGGGAGCCGTCAGAAGCGCGAGGGCGATGGCGATGAAGCCGGGGAAAAGAAGGATGGGGCGGCGAGGGAGGCGCGTTGCCTGTTTGCGAAGCGCCGATGTCATCGGTCCGATCTGTCCGATTTTACGCGATGAATTTGAATGTGCTTCAAAACTGCACCCAACACGCGGCGCGCAGGGGACTGCGCACTCTGCCGCGAACAGCGGGAAACGGGCGAACGGCATGGGCGGGAAGAAAATCAGGCCGGAGGAACAACGGTTCAACCGGCCGGACGGGGGCACATCGTTTTCCAAATCGGCTTAGTTGCGGATGGTGGCGCGCTCGCGGAGCCATTGCAGGTCGCGCGAGTTGGCGGGCACAGCGACGTTCTGCTGGGACTGTTTGCGCACCGGGATGCGGGCGGCATCCTGCCAGCGGCGGATTTCGGAGTGGCCGTCGGCAAAGCCGAAGACGCCGCCAAAGTCATGGTTGCCGCCGGGCACGTCGGGGAAACGGGCGTTGATCATATCGGGCTGGAAGTAGCCGTCGTTGATGCTGTCGGGGTGTTCTTCCAGAAAGACAAACGCCTGAGTGGCGGGAAAGGCGCCGCCAAACTCGGTGGTCTTGCGGAACTGGCGGAAGCCGGCGTTGTAGTTGGGGGTGGTGTAGAACGAGGGAGGTCCGCTGGAGGCCGCTCCCATTTGGCCGTTCATGGAATAGCTGCGGACGCGCGGGCCATTGGGCGCGGGCTCTTTGTCGCCCGGGCATTTATAGACGCTGACGCCGGCGCTGATGTAGGGCGACAACAGGCCCTGAGTGAGGATCCCGAAGTTGGTGTTGGCATTTTCGTTGCCCCATCCCATATAGGAGGGATTTACCCAGGCAAATCCGGCGGGGGCACCCACGGCTCCGTTGGGAACCATCGTTTGTTCGTGGTCGTCGGCATACATCAACCAGCCGAGCTGCATCTGCTTGACGTTGTTCAGACAGCGGGTGGCCTCGGCCTTGATTTTGGCCTTGCCCAGGGCGGGCAGGAGCATGGCCGCCAGGATGGCGATGATGGCGATGACGACCAACAGTTCGATCAGGGTGAAACCGCGGCGGGAGTTGGGCTGCATGGGTTCGGGCGGGTTGGTGAGACCGGGTGAAAAGGGAGCCGGCCCCGGTGCGGAGCCGGCTCCCGTGAGGATGGTTTACGGATTCGTGCGGCGAATCCGGTAGAACTGCTCGTTGCCCGCCACGGCGCGGACAAAGCGGAACTGGCCGCCGCCGAGGTCGGTGAGGGTCGCAGCGACGTCGCTGAAGCCGGCGGTCAGGTCGCCGGTGGCTTGGAGGGTGTAGGTGCCCACCGGAGTGCCGCCGTTGAAGTCAATCCGCACGTCCGCCCCACTGTTGATGATCTGGATGGAGGTGATTACGGGTGGGGTGGAGGCCAGCGACTCGACGCGCAGATTGTCCACGATGGAGAAGTTCATCGCGGTCACGTCGGATTTGCCGGCCGTGAGGTCCATGTGGCCGAGGGTGAAGTTGTTGCCGACCGTGGGCGCGTCGTAGGTGACATTGGCAATCACCAGGCCGTCAATGATCCAGGTGTAGTTGGAGCCTTTCTTTTCCAGGATGACATCGTGCCAGGCGAAGGCGGCAGACCCGATCGGGCTGATGCCGGTCTGGTTGAGATACAACGTGGCCTGCGCCACGGGCGCAGCCAGCTCGCCGAATTCCGAGTAATAGATGTTGAAGTTGTCGCGGGCGCCGGCGGGATACACGTTGGTCGTGGCCGTGATGCGCACCCCGTTGGTGATCATGATGTAATCACCGGTCGCCTCAGCGAACCCCCCATCCCCGGAAACGGCCACCAAAACCGAGGAACCGGGCAGCGGCGAGGGTGAAGCGGTGGGCACGTTGGTGCGGGATTCGAGAACGCCCAGACCGGCGGTGAAGAACTGACTGGAGCCGGCACCCCCGGCGGGCAGGGGACCGTTGTAATTCATCCAGAGGTCAAACCGCAGTCGGTAGTCGCCGGTAAAGCTCTGGCCAATGGGCGAGGCGCTGATGCCCTGAATGGCGTCGGGACCGGTGACGTTCGCGCGGAACCGGAGACCTTTGGTGGTGGCATTGGTGGTGTTGGGTGCCACCGGGACGCCGTCCAGGCTGTAATCGTAGGCGAACAGGGCCTCGTTCCCGGCTCCGTTCGCGGTCACCAGCCAGCTCCCCGAGGTGTCCGTATCAAAGTTGTCCGCGAACAGGATGGGCAGCGGGGCCGTGTCGTCGTTACGCAAGATGTTGGTGGCGGCGGCGGGGGTGCCGGCCAAGTAACCGGACCCCGCAACCACGGTGGCTATAATGGTCTTGTTGGATGCGATAACTGTGTTGTTGATCGGCGTGATGGTGAAATTGGTGCTGGTGATGCCGGGCTGGAAAGTGACCGACCAGTCGGCCGTGCCCACGTAATCGGTGCCGGCGATGGCGGTTCCGGCCAGCGTGCCGGTCACGACGAGCGGACTGTTAATCACGCCCGAGAGACTCACCCGGAACTTGCCCGGCCGTCCCGAGGTAAGCTCATAGGTGCCGCCAAGGTTCGTGATGGAGAACGCAGGCAGGTCGCCGTCGTCCGCAATCCAGACGGTGGCGGGCAGGTTGACGCCGATGACGTAGTTGGTGTTGGCCGTCAGCGTGAAAGTGACGGTCTCGGTGTTTTCGCCGAGGGAGTCATCTATGACCACAATCGGCACGGTCACCATCGTGATGTTGGCCGGGAAGGTCAGGGAGGCGTTGGTGGTGGCCGAGATGCTGTTGGTGTTCCAGTCCACGCCGCGCGTGGCGGTGCCGCTGATGGTGTAGAAAACGGTCAGCGGTTGCGTGGTGTCGCCGCCGGTGCGGGTGAAGGTGAATTCACCGTCAATGTTCGGCTCGGCCGCGTTGGTGATGCTGCCATACACGTTCACAATCGGTTCTGGCAGGAGATTGGTCACGCTGAAGAAGCCGAGCGTGTCGGTGGTGGCAATGGTGGTGTAGCCGGGGGAATAGATGCGCAGCAGGCCCTGCCCGCTGCTCACCGTGTAGAGGTTGCCCGCCGCGTCGAACGCGATGTCGCGGGCCAACGTCGTGGTGGGGCTGGTGACGATCAGCTTGCGCTGCAGGATGTCCGGGATGCCGTTGACCAGCGGAACCACGGTGAAGGCATTGTCCTCCCGCAGCACCGCGAGGTATTTGCCGTCCGGCGACACGGCGACGGCGCGGGCTCCGAAAAGGTAATCGCGGGTGCCGGGACCGTAGGTGGCAATGCTGTCGCCCCGGGAATTATAGACCAAGTCCGCCAGGCCATCGGCGTCGGCATCCACGTTGGGATCAAAAATCAGGAGATTCGGGTCGGAATCCACCAGGCGATATTGCATCGCGTAGATTTTGCCGTCCGGACCGCGAGCAATGTCCACAATGACCCCCGCGATGGAGAGCAAGCCGCCCTCGGTAATATTGGTGCCAAAGCTGACGGGGAACGGTCCGGAGCCGACGCTGACCACCTTGGCGTGGTTCAGGAACGAGTCATCGCCGGGGTTGTCGCTGTCAATGGTGTATAGCAGCAGGTTGCCGGTGTTGGTGGAACCGCTGGGAACGATGGAACTGATGGCGCGGCCGTTGGTGATGGCCAGTTCGCTGGTCAGGGCTGTCGGCCCCATGATGTAGGAATTGGAGAAGGTGCCGCTGCCGCTGGAGACATACACATTGTCATCCGGGCCGATTTCCAAACGGCCGGGAAATTCCGTGGAAACGGCCACCGGCAGACCCGCAGCGAGGGCATTGGTGCCCTGGCCCACGGCATCGGTGCCGTCGGCGTTGAGCAGGTAGAAGCCATCTCCCACCGTTCGCGGATTGGGCGCCGCCAATGTTCCTGACGCCGAGTTGGCGACGTAAATGCGGCCGAACAGCGGGCTGGCTGGGTTTTTGTTGACCGCCACACCACGCGGGCTGTTGAAGCGCATCGTGTTGGTGGCGAGCGCGACGGTGTTGGTGCCATCCACGCTGATCTGCTGGGCCACGCCCGAGGCGAAACCCGGGGTGTTTGTCTTGGCGACGATAACGGTGAAATTGCCCGGGTTGCCGATGTTCGTGACGGTGAGACCCTGGTTCCGGTTGCCCAGCACGTTGGTGACGAACGCGCCGGACAGGTTGGTGGTGATAACGGTGACAAAGCCGGACTCGTTCAGACGGAAGGAGATCACGCCCGCGTTGTTGGTCAGCGACGTGGCGTAAGGGGTGGCCCGCAGGGCGGACGGTGCGGCCAGCATGGCCAGGGCGGCCAGCGGCACAAGGATTCGATGCAGGGACTTTTTCATGGGTTAGTTGGTTGTTTGCGGATTCTGGTTTGGGTTTGTCGTTCTTGGTGTTCTGGCAGGTTGATGTTTGTCTCGGGAAAAAGATTCTGGGAAGACTCTGGGATTAAGGCATTTGGTTACGTCGGCGAATTAAACCCGCCAGCCGAACTTGGCAAGCCCCACGTCTGGCGGAATGTAGGGGCGGCCAAGCAGATATAGAAGGGCGGTGCCCGCCGACGAACAAAGGCCGGCGCGTTGAAAGAGGTTGGCGCGTTATCCGGGTCATCATTGATACGGGCTGAACTCCCCGTGCCCGCCGATGCAGCTTCTCATGCATGACTTTCCCTAAAAGCGCAAAGATGTAGCAATTATTGCGAAATTGTAACGGGAGCGTCTTGGGGCGCGCCGGCCGGCACGTCTCACGGGTGGTTGGCCGGTGGATGCCTGGTCTTCTCTTTCGCCGCTGGATGCCGCAGAGCCTGATGGAAGCCGGAGTTTCTCCGCTCGTGTTCTAAATGGGGTGCCCGGTGGGAGGGCAATCTCCAGCTTGGTTTTCCATTCCCGACGCAACAAGAAATTGGCGAAACGCCGGGACATTGTCGTTCGTTGAACGTCCGTTTCCGCCCCTGGCCCGCCCTTTCGCTTGCCCGTCGGGGGGGGCTGGCCTACACCTCCCGCACGATGCATTCCTCCCTTCGCCATTCGTGGGTTCTTATCACCGGCGCTTCGAGCGGGTTCGGCGCGGCGGCGGCCCTTGCCTTTGCCCGTTGTGGCGCGCATCTCCTGCTCGGGGCGCGGCGGGTGGACCGCCTCGAAACGGTGGCCCGCGCCGCGCGCGAAGCCGGGGCCGCCAGCGCTTCCGTGCATCCGCTGGATGTCAGCCGCACCGCCAGCGTGAACGAGTTCGTCCGCTGGGCAGGCGGGCTGACGTCGCACCTCGATGTGCTCGTCAACAATGCGGGCGGCGCGCTGGGCCTCGACCCGGTGGCGGAGGGCCGGGATGAGGATTGGGAAACCATGTTGCAGACCAATGTGCTCGGCGTTCTGCGGATGACACGGGCGGCGTTGCCGTTGCTCCGCCATGCGCGCGCGGCCAGCATCATCAACATGGGTTCCATCGCGGGACACGTGGCCTACGAGGGCGGCGCGGCGTATTGCGCGGCCAAGGCGGGCGAACTGCAGATCACCCGCGTGCTGCGGCTCGAACTCAACGGCACCGGCATCCGCGTTTCGACGATTGACCCCGGCGCGGCGCGCACCGAGTTCTCCAATGTCCGGTTCAAGGGCGATCACGAGCGCGCGGCGAAAGTTTACGAGGGCATGACGCCGTTGACGGCCGAGGATGTGGCCGAGGCCATCGTTTGGGTCGCCAGCCGCCCACCGCACGTGAACATAGACGAGCTGCTGATCAAGCCGACGGATCAGGCGGCCATGCACAAAATCCATCGTCGTCGGTGAGCCAACGCGAGGCTTCTGCCGCCGCTGTCACTTCCCCGCCGGCTTGGCGCTTGGGGAACGATGAAACACACAATATGCCCCGCAAGGCGAACTCCCATTGGCCGACCACCGCCGCATCCAGCGGGCGCGCGCTGACGCGCTGCCCCCGCATCCTTTCCGCTTGGCCTTTGGCGGTGGACGGCGGGTTTTGTGGTTAACCAACGGCCGCTTTCAAGGACATGCGCGTCATCCGCACCCGGACCGGCCTGCGCCTCAGCCAGCATGGCGTGGTCATCAGCGAACTCCGCACCACGCCCGGCCCGACGCACAGCGTGTTTGACGTGCTGGCGGCGGCGATGGTCGGGCGGCGGCCCGGCGGGCGGGTGGGGCTGCTCGGTTTCGCTGGCGGGGGAATGATGGCTCCGCTCGCGGCGCTGGGCTTCGGCGGGTGCCTGGAAACGGTGGATTTGGACGGGGAGGCGTTTGCGCTTTTCCAACAGCATTGCCCGCACTGGGCCGGGCGCGTGCGCTGGCAGCACGGCGACGCGGTGGCGTGGCTGCGCCGTCAACGGAAGCGGTTCGATTTGCTGGTGGAAGACCTGTCCGTTCCGCAGGCCGGAGATGTGGTTAAACCGGCGGTGAGTTGGACGAAGCTCCCGTGCCTCGTGCGGCAGCGATTGCATGCCAATGGGATGGCGGTATTCAACCTGCTGCCGCCACTCGAGGGTTCGTTCGCGGCAGCCATGACGCGGGTGGCGGCGGAATTTCCGGTCGCGCGGGTGGTGATGCTGGAGGAATACGAGAACCGGCTGTTGCTGGCCGGGCGGGAACTGCCGTCGGCGCGGGAGCTGGCGCGCCAGTTGGACCAGCAACTTCGCCGCCTTGGCTCGCGGCAGGCGGGGAGGGTCAGCGTGCGGAAGTGGGGCGCGTGAAACTCAACACACGAAATTCGAAACCCCACGCCGCATTGCTTCGCTGGTCCGCCATCATTTCCTTCGCCTGGCAAAAAGAAAAACGCGCCATCGTTGCCGATGACGCGTTGAGAAGAGCTGGTTGTCCGGCTTACATCTTCGGGCGGAGCAGGATAAATTCGCCGCGGCGGTTCTTGGCCCAAGCGGCCTCGTTGTGGCCGAGCACCGCCGGACGGTCTTCGCCGTAGCTGATGGTTTTGATGCGCTGCGGGTCCACACCCTGCTTGGCGAGTTCGGCACGCAGGGAGAGCGCACGGCGTTCGCCGAGGGCGCGGTTGTATTCTTCGGTGCCGCGTTCGTCGCAATGGCCTTCAATGAGCAGGCGCACGGAGCCATCCGTCTGGAGGGCGGAGGCAACCGCCGCGACCTTGCTTTGCTCGCTGCTGCGCACGACGTCGCTGTCGAAGGCAAAATAGACCGTATGGGCTGCGAGGGCGGCGCGGTCCTGGTCGAACTGGCTCACGTCCCAGTCGGAGAGCGGAATCATGCCGGAGCCGCCTGCTCCGAGGGGATTCTGATCGGGGTTCCAGACGGGCACAGTGTCGGTGCCGGTGGGGCGTTCGCCACCGACGGCACCAGGGCGCTGGCCGGGCAGCGGCGTGGTGTTCTTCGGACCTTTTTTGCAGCCGGTGGCGGTGACGGCAACGACCGCGACGAGCGCGAGGACCAGGGACAATTTGATCAGTTTCATGGTGCGGACTTTCGGTGGGCGGGGCCGTTATCTGGCCCAACTGGGTTGTGAATTACTGCCCGAAATTCGGGCGGCATCCTTGACTTGTTTGGTGGGCACGTCAAGCAAAGACAGGCGGCGAGAACCCCCGCTCCGCTTGGCGAAAATGACGGTGCGCGAGTTCGGCGCCCAGGACGGGTCCTCGCCGGAAACGAGCACGGTGGCGGTGCCGCCTTCGGCGGGCACAACGCAGATTTCGAAGCCGCCCATCTGGGCGGTGAAGACGATCCATTTTCCGTCCGGCGACCAGTCCGGTTCGCTCGGGTTGGAGACGCCGCGCGTGGTGATGCGCTGCACCGCGCCGCCTTCGGCGGGCACCTTGTAGAGGCCGCGAATGCCGCCGACCTTTCCGGCGAAACAAATCCACCTGCCGTCGGGCGACCAGCAGGGGGAGGATTCGTCCTCTTTGGTGTTGGTGAGGCGGCGCGCGTTCGAGCCGTCGGCGTTGGCGACATATACGTCGGGGCTGCCGTCCTTGCTGAGAATCATTGCGATGCGCGAGCCATCGGGGGAGAAGGCGACGCTGGTGTTCAAACCGGGGTGCCGGGCCAGCGGAACGCGGGTGCCGGTGGTGAGATCATGCCGGAAGATGTCCGGCTGGCCGAGCCGGTAGGAAGTGTAGGCGAGGGCCAGTTGCCTGGGCACCCACGCCGGCGCGGCCACGATGCTGCCGTCCTGGGTGACGGCCCGCGCGTTGTGGCCGTCGTAATCAGCAACGTAGATTTCACTGGTGGAGCCGGTGTCCACCTTGAAGGCGATGCGTGTCTGGGCGATGCCGTTGACGCCGGTGAGGGCGAGAACGACGTCATCGGCAAAAGCATGGGTCTGGCGGCGGAGCGTGCCGCCGGAATAGGCCTTGGTCAGGCGCACCTGGCGGGTGATGCGGTCGGTGACGGTGCCCCGCACGTTGGGGCTGCTGCTGCCGACGATGAGGTATTGCGCCTGGTCGGCGGGCACGTTGACGAAGCCCTGCACATACAGGTCGAACTCGAGCACGCTCGCGGCCTCGCCGGTGAACCCGGCGATGTTGACCTTGATGGGCGGCATGGCGCCGGGGGTGTAATCCTTCTCGATGACGATGGGCGTCTGGGCGAAGAGCGCCGGAGCGAGGGCGAGCAGCAGGGTGGCAATGAGCTGGCGAGGCGGGTGTGATTTCATGTTCATCCGAGTCCGCGTTTGGCTTTGAGGCTGAAGCTGAGGGGATAGGTGCGTTGTTTTTCCTTCGCGCCCGGCGGGAAGGGCGCGATGAAAGTGACTTCGTCCAGCACGCGGCGGACGGAGCGGTCCACCGCGGGGTCGCCGGAGGGCTGCGTGATGCGGGCGGACAGGACGGTGCCGTCGCTGGCAATGGTGACGGTGGCCTGCACCACGGCGTCGGGCATCGTGGCATCGGTGGGCGCGATCCAGGCGTTGAAATAGCGGCTGCGGAGCACGGCCTCAAAGCTCGCGTAGCTTGGCCCGCCGCCGCCGGGGCCACGCACTTCGCCGATTTCGACCTTGCCGCCGGTGTTTTCGCGGATGCGGGCGAGGGACTGGTTCAAGGTCTCCTGCCGACGACGAGCATCGGCCTCGGCTTGGGCGCGTTCCTGGGCGCGGGTGTCGGGCTGGGGCCGTGTGGAAGGATTGCGGACCACCGGCGTGAGTTGAATGGGCCGGGTGGTGGGCTGCGGCTGGGGCTGCGGGTCGGGTCGGGGCTGGGGCTGCGGTTGCGCCTGCGGCTGGGGCCGAGGTTGGGGCGGGGGGGGCTGTGGTTGGGGTTGCGGCTGGGGCGGGGGCGGAGTTTGGGGTTGCGGAGGCGGCGGGGGTTGGACCACGGGCTGGGGCGGGGGATTGGCCACATTCGGATTGCCGCCGCCGGTCATGTTGGCCTCGATGATGTGCGAGGGGATGAAATCAATGATGTCCTTGCTCTCGAGCGGGCGCGGGGAGGAGAGGAACGCCGGGCCGACCACCAGCACCACCGCCAGCGTCCCGTGCAGGGCGACGGAGGCGATAAAGCATTTTTTGCCGAGGCGGTCCATGCGGGTCAGCGGGGGGGCGGGGAGGTGCGCAGCGAGAAGCGGGTGATGCCGTTCCGCTGGCAGCGGTCAATCAACGCATACAAGTGTTTGTTGCGGCCTTCCTCATCGGCGCGGATATAGACGACGGTGTTCGGGTTTGCCCGGAACGCGGCCACCAGCCGGCGTTCGATCTCGTCCAGCGGCAGCCGCTGGCGGTCCAGGGTGTAAATGCCCTGGGGACTGATTTCGACGGTGCGGATGTCCTGCCTGTTCAAAGGCTGGTCAGGCCGTCCGCCGGCGGGCAGTTTCAGGTTGAGGCTCTGCTCCAGCAACGGCGTGGTGATGATGAAGATAATCAGCAGCACAAACGCCAAATCGAGCAGCGGCGTGATATTGATCTCGCTCAGCGTCACCAGATGCGTGCGTTGGGAGAAGCGTCTCATGGGGGGTGGCGGGTGAAGGGGCGGGGCACGGGAAATCCCGTTCCGCGCCGTCGGCATCACGGATCACGCATCATTCATCAGCCAGATACTCCGTTTCCATCCGGGAAATCAGTTCCTGCGCGAAGTTGTCCAGTTCCACGGTGAACACGCGCAGTTTGTGGACGAGCCAGTTGTAGGCGAACATCGAGGGGATGGCGACCAGCAGGCCGCAGACAGTGGTGATGAGCGCGGCGGAGACGCCGGGAGCCATCGCCTTGAGATCGGCGCTGCCCGCCTGGGCCACGCCGGCAAAGGTGCTCATCACACCCCACACCGTGCCCAGCAGCCCGAGGAACGGCCCGCCGCTCACGGCAATGGCCAGGAGGATGAGGCCGGACTCGAGCTTGAGGGATTCCTGGGCGACGGCATTTTCGAGCGAACGTTTCACGTGCTCCATGCTCTTCAGGGAGACGTGTTTTTTGCGCACCTCGGCGGAGTCGCGCCGCAGCCGCGCGTCCAGTTCCTTGCTGCCGGCCTCATAGACGACGAACAGCGGGCAGTCGTCCACCTGCAGCCGCCGGTCAAACAGGCCGAGCACCTGTTTCTGCTGGCGGAATTCGGCGTTGAAGAAGCCGTTGAGCCGGCTGGCGCGCCGCATTTGCACCGCCTTTTTGAGCATGATGAACCAGGCGATGACCGAGAAGACCCCGAGGCAGATGATGATGATCTTGGCCTCGAGGGTGGCCTGGTTCCAGATGTAGATCAGTTCGCGCTCGTTCGAGCGGGCAACGGCGGCGAACAACAAAGATGGCGCGTTCATTCCAGCAAAAAGGGACACGACAAACACACTGCACCCGTCCAAGCTTGGTCGTGAGGAAGGAAGCGCCCAGGCAGTCGGAAACGTAAAAATCGAAAATCACCCCGAAAAATCGCCCGCGCCTTCTATGCCTCACTCCCCCAAAATTGCCAAACAATTTTCCCCGGAAGTTATTCACCGGCGGGCGGCGTGTCGAGCCGGGGCCACCGGCGGCGGACCAGCGCCGCCACCCCCAGCGTCATCGTCACGCCGATCAGTGTGAACCACGGCCAGAACACCTCTCCCCCAAAGGTCCGCAGCCACCACTCCCGCGTGGCGGGCAGGTTCGCCGGCCAGTAGAGCAGGTTCAGCAGCACAACCGACGCCACCATTCCCGCCACCGCCGCCCGCGCCCCCAGCCGCCGCCAGAACAAGGCGATGACCAGCCCGCCCAGCAATGCCCCCGCGCTCAGGCCGCGAATCGAGAAGGCCGCGTTCAACACGAACTGCACCTCCCGCGACAGCCACGCCACGCCCACCAGCAGCAGCGCCCAGAACACCGTGGACACCTTGCTGCACCGCAGGAAAAAACCCTCATCCCGCCCGCGCAGCGCCGCGCGCAGGAAGTCCATCGTGGAGACCGACGCCAGCGCCGACAGCGCGGAACTGATCGAGGACATCGCCGCCGCGAGGATGGCCACGATTAACAACCCCCGCAGCACGGGCGGCACCTCGGTCACCATGAAGATCGGGAAGATGAAATCGTTCGCCTTGATGCCGGGACGGCTCTCAGGCAGCGGAATCTGCATCGGGTGCGCCTGGTAAAACACCCACAACAGCACGCCCACCAGCAGGAACATCAGGAACAATGGGAAGATGACCACCGCGCTGAAGAGCAGCGCCTTCCGCCCCTCGCGCACGTTGGCCGCGCTCAGCACGCGCTGCACGATCAACTGGTCCGCGCCGTGCGTGGCCAGCACCAGCGCGGTGCCGCCCAGCAGGCCCATCCACAAGGTGAACGGCGGCCCGAGCCGGAACGCGGGGTCGAGCCACGCCAGTTTGCCCGCCTCACCCGCCTGCTGCAGCGCCGCGCTCCAGCCGCCCTCGATCAAGGTGGGGATGTAAAACAGCGCGAACCCGCCGCCGACCAGAAACAGCACCATCTGCACCGCATCCGTCCACACCACCGCCTTCACGCCGCCGAGGTAGGTGTAGATAAGCGACAACCCGACAAACAGCAGAATGGCCCCCAGAATCGGGTCCACCAGCCCGCCCAGGCTGCACACCCGCTCCCCCAGCATCAGCCGGATGGGAATGCACGCCACATACACGCGGACGCCGGCGGAGAGCGTTTCCACCAGCAGAAAGCAGCCCCCCGCAAGCTGGCGCGGCCCGCGCCCAAGATGGGTTTCGAGCAGTTGATAGGGGGAATAAATTTCCCCCTTGAGATAGTGCGGCACCATTACGATCGCGAGGATGACGCGCGCGATGACGTAGCCGAAGATCATCTGGATGAACAACAGGTTGCCGCCGTAAGCGATGGCCGGCACGCCAATGATGGTCAGCGCGCTGGTCTCGGTGGCCACGATGGACGCGCCCAGTCCCCACCACGGAATGTTGCGGCCGCCGAGGAAGTAATCCCGCGTGTTGCGCTGGCCGCGGCTGAACCAGAACCCCATCGCGATCATGCCCGCCAGATAAAGCGCAATGACCAGCCAGTCAGCGGGGTGGAAATGGGTGTTCATGGGCGGGGCGGGTTCTAACGCAGGCGGCGCGCGATTGGCGAGCGCAATCCCGCCGCGCTTTGCGCTTGCGCGGGCCGCCGCTTTGCCGCACGTAACCCGCCGGAGACGGATTCGTTCCTCCGTTTCGTTTTTCGTGGCCACCTCCTCCGCCAAAGCCCGTGACGCGCTGTCCGTCATGGTGTTGGGCACCGGCTCCTTCGCCCGGAGCACGGCGCAAATCCTCGCCGATGCGGGTGCCCGCGTGGCCACCTACCTCAATCGTCCGCGCGGCCGCTACGCGCCGACATTGTCGGGACCGACCTTCACGGCGGAGGCCGAGCCGGACCTGGTGGCGTTGGTGAAACGATGGGGCGCGGACTGGGTGTTCCCGCAATCCATTGACTGGGCGCAGGCACCCTGGGCGGCGGCGCTGCGGCGGGCGCGCATCCCGATTTTGTGCCCGACGGGCGAGGGATTGCGGCTGGAACGCGAACGCGACTTTGCCCGGCGTTTGTGCGTGGAACACGGCATCCCATTTCCCGCCGCGCATGTGGCCCCCAACCGGCTGGCAGCCCTGGCCTGGTTGGAAAAGCATCCGCGGCCGTGGGTCATCAAGAACCCGCTGTGCGCGCCGGGCAGCCCGGTGCATACCATCGTGTGCGAAACCGTGAACGACACGCGCGCCTGGCTGGACCACGTGAATTATGCCGAGGGGGTCTTCCTCCAGGAATACCTCGGTCGCGCCGAGGCGGGACACCTGGCACTCGTGAACGGGGGCGACATCGTCTCGCTGGCCACCAACCAGGAATACAAGCGCTCGCACGCCGGCGAACTGGGCGTGGTGTGCGGCGCCCCGCTGGGCGGAGTGGTTGAGCGTGACCCCGACGATCGTTACGGCCTGGCCCGCGCGCTGTTGCATCCGCTGCGTCCCTGGTTCCGGCGCGTGAATTTCCGGGGGCCGGTGCAGGTAACCGCTTGTCGGGCGCGGGGGCGCTGGCAGGTGCTGGAATACAATGTGCGTCTGGGCATCACGTCGGGCAGCATGATCCTTCGGCTGTTGGCCAACCCGCTCGCCGTGTTGACGGACCTGGTTCGGGGCCACACACCGTCCCTGCGCTGGCGCGCGGACCGGCGGTTTGGTTGCTCCATCACCCTGGCCGCCCACGGCTACCCCCATCGCCCCGCGCGAATGCCCGCCCTGCCCGTCGAAACCACCGGCGCATTCGATTGCGACGTGTGGTGGAACGAAGTGCAGCCCGACCGCGAAGGCCGGCTCGTGACGGCCGGGCAACGCCTCGCGGACGTGGCCGCGTATGGCCCCAGTCTGGCCGTCGCCCGCAAACGGGTGTTGACCAACCTCCGCCGCATTCACGTGCTGGGCGGATTTTATCGTCCCGATGTCGGGGTGGCACTCTGGCCGCCGGGCACCGAGTGATCGCTTTCGTCCCATGCCTGCTTTCTCCCTGCCTCCCCAGCCACCCGGCCGCCCGGCGTGGATCGAAATTGACCTTGCCCGGCTCCGGCAAAACGTCCGCATCGTGCGGCAACATCTGCCGCCGCGCGTCCAACTGCTCGCGGTGGTGAAAGACGACGCCTACGGCCACGGCGCGGTGCCGGTGGCGCGCATTGCGCTGGCCGAGGGGGCCACGTTTCTTGGCTGTGCCACGCTGGACGAGGCCCTGGCGCTCCGCGCCGCGGGCATTCGCGGCCGCATCCTGCTGCTCGGCGAGCGCGCGGAGGAGGAACTGCCCTGGTGCGTGGCCCACGACTTGACCGTTTGTGTCAACCACGCTCACACCGTCCGCCAGCTCGCGCAGTTCGCTGCCGCCGCGGGCCGCCGGGTGCCCGTGCATGTCAAAATCAACACCGGCATGAATCGTTACGGTGTCCGCTGGGACGCGGCGCTGCCGGTGCTCGAGGCCGTTCTGGCCGAACCCGCCCTCCGTCTCGAAGGCGTGCTCACCCATTTCGCGCAGTCGGACGAGGCGGACAAAACGTTCGCGCTGCTGCAGATGACGCGATTTGACGAGGTCATGGCGGCGCTCACCCGGGGGCACCCGGACGTCCGGCCTTGGCAGCACCTCTGCAACAGCGGCGGCTTTCTCGATCTTCCGCAGGCGCACCGCGACCTTGTGCGCGTGGGGATCCTGCTTTACGGCATTTTCCCCTCCACGGTTTGCCGTCGGCTCCCGGGCCTGATGCCGGTCATGAGCGTGAAGGCGCGGGTGGCGGCCTTGCAGACCTTGCAGCCCGGCGATTCGGTCGGCTACGGCATGCGTTTCACCGCCAGGCGACCCACCCGCATTGCCGTGCTGCCATTGGGTTATGGCGACGGTTTTCCCCGCGTCCGCAACGACGGCGAGGCGCTGTTGCAGGGACAGCGTGCCCCCATTGTGGGTGGCGTCACGATGGATGCGCTGATGGTGGACGTGACCCATCTGCCTGGCGTGCAGCCGGGAGACGAAGCCGTGCTCCTGGGCGAACAGGGAGACGCGGCCATCACCGCCCGCGACGTGGCCCGGTTGAAGAACTCCGTCACCTACGACGTGCTGACCGGCTGGCAGCCACGCCTGCCGCGCCGGTTCGTGGATGCGTCCCTGCCGGTGGTGGCCCAAGCCCCGATGCCGTCCGCCGTTCCGCAGCCTGTGCTGGCGCGTTGAGCCGAAGTGCCGAAGCGATGAAACTGGCCTTCAGCGAACACGTCAGCGACTACGCGCACTACGTTTTTCCCTACGCGGTGTGGGCCTTTCCCGAGCCGGGCGAAACCCCGGCGCAGTTGTTTGACGCGGGCTTCCTGCCCTCCGGCCGGCGGCTGGACCGGTTTTACCTGTGCCGTCAGATCCGCGTGGACCTGCGCCGTTTTCAACCTTCCTCCGAGAACCGCCGCATCCTCCGCAAGGGCGCGGGCCTCGCGCACGTCCTGGTCCCCCGTGAGGAATTTGCGTGGACGTCCGAACGCCGGGACTTCTGCCTGCGCTATGCCGAACGGCGCTTCGGTGCCGGCGTGATGTCCGCCGCGCGGTTGGACGGCCTGATGGCCAGTCCGCTCGTCACGCACGTGCTGGTGTTTACGGACGTTGGGACCGGCGGGGAGGTTGGGCTGGCCACGTTGTATGTGGAGGGGGATGCGCTGGCGTTCTATTCGTATGCGTTTTACGACCCGGCGTGGCTGGCCCGCAATCTCGGCATGTTCATGATGACCACCGCCGTGGTGGAATTCGCCCGGCGCGGCTGTCGCCATCTGTATCTCGGCACCTGCTATGCGCCCGGCGCGCTCTACAAAACGCAGTTCGCAGGCGTTGAGTTCTTCAACGGCTTCCGCTGGAGCGGCGATCTCGCCGAACTCAAGCACCTGCTGCGCCGCGACCAGCCGGGCGCGACGACGCATCTGCTCGAGTCTCCCGAATACGCCGCCGCCTTCCCCGCCCACGCGCCGGAGCAACTGCCTGCCCTCACCCGCTTTCGCGCCCCGCTCGCGTGACCGTGCCGCGCCTTGACGCCGCCCGCCCGCCGCCCGCACCGTGCCGCCATGCAACCGCCCCGCCGCTTTCCCGGTCCGCAAAGCCGCGCCCTGATTGACGAGCTCCAACGCTACGTCATCGCCGACGTTTATCCGTTCGTGATTGACCTCGCGCGGAGCGAGGGCATGTGGCTGGCGACGGTGGACGGCGAACGGCTGTTCGACTGGGCGGGCTATTACGCCTCGAAGCTCATCGGCCACAACCACCCCGGCCTGCACGAACCGGAATACGTCGAGCGGCTCGTCCGCGCCGCCAACAACAAGGTGGCCAATCCCGACTTTCTCACCCCCGAGTGCCTCGAATACTACCGCACCCTCCACCGCCTTGCGCCCCGCTGCATGAAAAATCCCCGCCTGGAGGTCTATTGCGTCAATTCGGGCGCGGAGGCCGTGGAAAACCTGATGAAGTATTTCATCAACCTCTACCACCAGCGCCGGGGCGCGCGCCGCCGCGAGCCGGGCGAGCATTGCCGGTTTCTGTATTTCGACCTCGCCTTCCACGGGCGCACCGTGTTCGCACTCAACGTGACCGAAACGCTCAGCCCCGTCGCCACGAAGGATTTTCACGGCATCATCTCCGACAACGTTGAAGTCCCCTTTCCCGACGTGAACACCTCGTTGCCGCCGGAGCACAACCGCGCCCGCACCGAGGCCGCCCTCCGCGTCATTCGCGAAACCCTGGAAAAATATCGCGGCGAAGTCGTGGGCGTGGTGGTGGAACCCATCCAGGGCGCGGGCGGCCACCGCATGGCCGAGCCGGAATTTTTCCGCGAACTCAGCCGGCTCACCCACGAGCACGGGGTCTTCCTCGGTTTCGACGAGGTTCAGACGGCGGGCGGCCCGACCGGTGACCTGTTCATGGCGGACCAACTCGACCTGCCCCACCCGCCACAGGCCATCGCGGTGGCGAAGAAGTTCGGCGTCGGCGCGGTGTATATGCTCTACCCGATGGAGGACCACGGTGTGCTCGACTCGACCTGGGGCGGTGGCCTGGTGGACATGGTGCGCTTCGTGCAGGAGATGAAGATCGTCGAGCGTGAGGGGCTGATCCCCGCCGCGCGCGTGAACGGCGAACGCCTTGCCGCCGGCCTCCGCGCGCTGGAACGGGAATTCCCCGAACTGCTCAGCAATGTGCGCGGCCTCGGCCTTTACCAGGGCTTCTCCCTCGCCAGCACGGCGCTCCGCAACCGGCTGGAGGAAATCGCCCTCGAAACCGAGCAACTGATCCTCCTGCCCGCCGGGGCCGACAGCATCCGCACCCGCCCGAACCTCAGCGTGACCGCCGCCGAGGTGGACGATTTTCTCGCGCGGTTGCGCCGCTGCCTGCAACGGCTGGCACCTGCCCGCCGGTGATCGGCAGACGGCGCAGGCGGGCACGGTGTTCGTCAATCACCAGCAACGCGCTGCTTGCGAGCGCACTGGATGCCGTCTGGAGCAGGGTGCAACCGCGGGCTTGTTGCGTCGAATCCGGTCCATCGCGCAGGCGCAGCAACACAACGCTGGGCGTTCCGCATTGCGTGTGAAAAAGGATCTCCGCGAAATCCAAATTCTGCGTCTTCAAAATTCAGCCGTGCAGTCTTGCCCAGTCCAGCCGGTCGGTGCCGGCTGCAGCGAGAGCACCGACGCCACTCCTGTTTTGGGCCTGCCAGCCCCTCTGCTCCAGAACCGGCAACCAACTACGGGCTGAGGTTCATGTCCACCTGCATCTTCACGCTTTCACCCGAGCGATAGGGCGTTTGGCTGGCAGAGGGAAAGGGCCGATGGGAAGCGGGAAAAAGAATTGGCTAGACAACCGGCTCTGAAACTGTTGTCCTATGCTGGTGAAACCATCTTGTGATTTGAGCCGCGAGCCCAACGCGCAGCGATCGGGCAAACTGGAGGTGGGCGTGGCCCATTCGGCCGCAGAATGGCGTCAGGCCAAGGCCGCGCTGGGCCGGGAGCACGGGCTGGGCGCCGGACGCGAAGCCGGCGACCGACTCTGTCAATTGGTCCGGGAGGACGGGCGCTTGGTGGCCGTGCTGGTCTGGTGCGCGGCAGCCTGGCATTTGCAGGCGCGGGATCAAACCGTGGGCTGGGATCCGGTGACCCGCTCCAAACGTTTGAAACTGGTCGTGCAACTGCGGCGTTTCCTGGTCTTGGAGGCGGCGCGCCGGCCCAATTTGGCCAGCCAATGCCTGGGGGCGGGGCTGCGGGAACTCCCCGGCCAGTGGGAACGCCAGCACGGTTATCGCCCCTTGCTGGCCGAAAGTTTCAGCGACCCGGAGAGTCACGCCGGCACCGTTTACAAGGCGACCAACTGGGTGCAGGCCGGACGGACCCAAGGCTACTCGCAGGATCACACCGATTATTACATTCCCAACGACCGCCCCAAAAAACTCTGGCTCAAAGAGCTGGCCCCCCACGCGTGCGCGCTGATGTGTGCGCGGGAGTTGCCGACC
>JBKBTZ010000147.1:0-7881 GCA_046290825.1 Limisphaerales bacterium | reverse complement strand
GTGTTCGCGAATTTCGCCACGCCCGGCGCGTTCACCGGCACCAACGAGACTCGCGTCCGGTTCAAGTGGGGCACCTTCGGCACCGCCGCCCCCGCCAACATGAAGTATTCCTGGGTGCGGGGTCTGGACGCGGCGGACAACGAGGTGTTTGAACTGTTGCTGGTGGCCGGCAGCACCGAAGCCACCCGCAAAGTCTTTGTGCGCGGCCCCGGTGACAACGCCACTGTCATCCATGGAACCGCTGCCAGCCCGCAGGGCATCGAGGTGGTCAGCTCCGTGAACAGCCAGATGGACAGTGCCACCGTGAACACCGACCCCGCCCAATACCTGCAGGTGGAGGTGGTGCTGACCAACGGCCTGGCGCGGTTCACGTTCACCCACAGTTCGATCACCGGCTCGCCAGTGACAACGGCGAATTTTCCGATCAACTCATCCGCCACGACCATCGCCAAACTCGAGTTCAGCCAGAGCTGGGCCTCTCCGGTCAACTCGCAACCCAAAGGCTTCTGGCTGGATGACCTCGTCGTCTTCGGCAGCGCGGTGTCGTCCGACAACGGAGCGCAGCCCGCCATGTTGGGCTGGTCGCGCACAGATTCAACCCTGCTCCTGAACTCTGTCCGCCGCCGCGATTTCAACGCTGCCTACCGGATGCAATCAGCGCCGACTCCGGGCGGGCCTTGGACGGCGGCGTCAAGTTCCGAAGTCGTGCTCGGTGAGGATGACGCCAACTGGATGGTGCAAACGGCCGCGCCCATCCTGCCGGGCAGCGCCTTCTTCCGGCTTCAAACAACGCCTCCCGCCCCGGGCGCCCGTGTGCCGCAGCCGCCGCAGTTGATCGAGGGGGTGAAATGGAAGAACGAGGGGCCTTCGGATGCGGCCACGTCGGTCCGCTTTGAAACCCGGGGTCTGAGTTATGCTCAGGGCGCGGCGAACCTTCATAGTAACGGCATCCACACCGTGGTGCTCAAGGTGGGCGAGTTGAAGATTTTCCCGTCTGGCACCACGATCGCCCAGCGCGATGCCGAGGTCATCGCGCTGTTGCAGGCGTTGAAGGGCCACCATCCCACGGTGCGCGTGTATCTGTGGACCCGGCGATGGATGCAGCGGAGCGGCAGCTACCAAAGTGGCGCGGAGGAGGTGGCGTCTGAATTCAGCAGCCTCATCAATCAGGCCAAGGCCGCGGGCGTGGACGACATTCTGGAAGGCGTTTGCCCCATCGAAACCAATTTGGAAACGTCCTACCAAACTCTCGAACGCGCCCTGTTCACCGTGCAGCGCATCAACACCTACACGGGTGGCTGGCTGACAAACAAGACGTTCTTCATGCCCGGCGCCGGAATGGGGGCCTACTTCGTGGGGATCCACAACGCCTATCCCGGCTTCTTCCACCAGATGTCGTCCGGGGTCAAACACTTCGCGTTTATCTTCAAATTCTACAAGAGCCAGGATGTGGACGTGTGTTCGCTCGGCGCGTTGAACGACGCCTGGATCGCCAATTTTGGGAACGGCTCCACCACCAACGTGGATCAGCGGGTGGCCTGGCTGCGCAGCACCGACGGCATGGGAGTGGCGGACCTGGAGACATTCATCAATGCGAACCGGGCCGCTTATCCGCGGCTGGCCAACGTGATTTACTGGGGGGATTCCGGGGACGGAATGGATGTGATGACCCGCCAAAGTATTCAGGCGTGCCACCGACTGCTCGTCCAAAGCAACGGCTGGACGGGGGCCTTCTTCAACATGGCGTATGGTGCAATCCAGGACGCGGGCCAGGGCCGCACCCGGTTCTGTTTGCAGGTGGATACCAACACCCTCGGCGTGGTGAAGAACTTCACCCAAAACGACAAGAACACGATGACCGTCTGGGAGGAATGGCGGCGCTGGAACTGGATCCAGCCGAACTACTGACGGGCGCTTGCGCCAGAGCGGATTCCTCGACCGCAGCCTCGCCGCAACCGCGCATCAACTGGCACTGCCCGCACTCAAGACGGAACCCAGGATCATAGCCCAAACGGACTATGGCTGCCGGGGCCGGTGGCGGGCAAACTGTTGGGGAATTCCCGCAAATGTGTTTGGCCCAAACCCACAACCTGAAACCAACATGAAAAAACTGATCCCTCTGCTCGCCGCGCTGGTGTTGCTGCTGGCGTGCTTCCCCAGCCAGTGCCTGGCCCTCACCACCAACTTCCTCGCCAGCTTCGAGACGGCCAACGGCACCAGCAATGCCACGCCGGCCGCGCTGAACAGCGGCACGGCCATCGGCTCGTGGAGCTTCCAGAACCTGCCGGATGGTGCCGACGGGGCCGGGGCCATCTCGTCCAACGCGGCCAACCGTGCCTACACGCTGGCCTACCGCAGCACGGGTGTGCCCGGCATGCAGACGATGATGCTTCCGAACAACTTCGTGAACTTGGGGAGCTATCCCACCACCTATTTTTACGACGCCTCCGGCACCAATGGCACGCGGGTGTTTGCCCAACTGGCTTCCGCGGGGACATTCACCGGCACGAACCAGACGTTGATCGGCTTCAAGTGGGGTGCCTTTGCCACGGCCAACTCCTCGTTGGGCAAGGGACAGTTTGTCCGGGGGCTGGATGCGTTGGGCAATGAAATCTTCAAGCTGTTGTTCCTGGCGGGCAACTTCAGCAGCAACCGCATTTTCTATGCGCGGGGGGCCGACGAGACCAACATCACGTTGATCAACACGAGTGTGGGGATTCCGTCGGGAACGCCGATCAACCCCGCCGGCGCCTCTAGCACCACCTGGGCCAGCGCGACGGTTGGCACGGATCCCACGGAATACCTGCAGGTGACGGTGCTGCTGACCAATAGCCAGGTGCGCTATACGGTGGCGCACAGCGGGATTGCAGGGTCGCCGGTGACGACGGGCTTTTTCCCGGTGAACTCGTCGGCCACCAACCTTGCCCGGCTGGAGTTCAGCGCGATGTGGTCCTCGACGGCCAACAGCCAGTTCACCGGTTTCTGGTTGGACGATCTGCTGGTGACGACCAGCGAGGCGGGGCCGCCCGCAGTCATTCCCATCCCCGTCACCTGGCGCGCCACGGCCGACAATTTTTGGAACACCACTTCCACGAACTGGGTGGACACCGCCACCGGCACCACCAATGTCACCTTCCTCGACACGGAGGCCGTGACCTTTACCGACACCACCGCCAACGCCACGGTCATCATCACCAACACGGTGTTGCCCGGCGCCATCACCGTCAACAACACCGCCTCCAACTACGTGTTCACTGGCAGCGGCTCCATCGGCGGCGGCGGCGGGCTGACCAAGAGCGGCACCGGTTCGTTGCTGCTCGCCACGACCAACAATGCGTTCGGCCCCACCACCATCAACGCGGGCACGGTCAAGGCCGGGGCGCCCGGTGCCCTGCCAATTGCCAATGTGACGGTAAATGGCACGCTGGATCTCGGTGGCTACGATGTCAGCGTGAATGGCCTGTCCGGCTCCGGCACCGTTACGAACAGCGCCGCGTCCGGCACAAACACGCTGCTGGTCGGACTTGGCGGCGGCAGTTCCACCTTCAATGGCGTTATTCGTGATTCCGTCGGCGGCGCGGCGACCAGATTGGCAAAAACCAACACCGGCACCTTGACGCTCAACCTGCCCCAAGCCCATCGCGGCGAAACCCATGTCCGGAACGGCACCCTGGCCTTCGGCGCGGAAAACATTCTCCCGACAAATTCGCTGCTCAACCTCGGAGTGTCGGGCCTCGGCGCCAACGTGGCGATGAACGGATATAACCAGACCTTGGGGGGATTGGTGGGCACGGGCGCCGGCACGAGTGGTTATCGGCGGGTGTCCAACGGCAGTGCCACGCCGGCGACTCTGACGCTCGACGTCGCCGCCGGGGTGACCTGTGTTTATTCCAACGCAGTGGGCTATGTCTTGGGGGATAGCAACGACAACAACTTCGCGGTGGTGAAGAACGGCCCGGGCGAACAACGCTTGGCGGTGGCCGTCCACACCGGCTCCACCACGATCAACAATGGCCGCTTGATTTTCACGGCCACCGGCGTCAGTGCCGTCGGAGCCACCGGGCCGGTCACGGTAAATGCCGGCGGCACGCTCGGAGGCAATGGTGAACTGGGCGGCGCGGTCAGCCTGCTCGCGGGCGGCATTCTCGCCCCGGGGATCAGTGGGATCGGCGCGCTCCGGGCGACCAACGGCGTTACGCTGGCCGGCGAGTCGGTGTTTGAGATCAATGCCACCACGGCGGACCGGCTCATTTCCACCAACGGAGCCACGATCACTCTGGGCGGCACGCTTACGGTGACCAATCTTGCCGGAGCCACCCTCACCAATGGCACCGTCTATCAACTGTTTCAGGGCCCGCTGGCGGGTGGGTTCACCGCCATCAACCTTCCCGGCAACCCGGCCCGGTGGGACACCAGCGAGTTGGGCGCCGGGGGAGATGGCACGCTCACGCTCCTTAATAACGCGCCCACGGCTTCGCATTTCACCCTCGGTGTGCCCGCGGGCGGCACGGTAGAAGTCTCGGTGACGGGCAAGTATGCCTACGACGTGGACGCGGGGGATGTGGTCACCGTCACCGCCGTGTCCGCGCCAGCCAACGGCACCGTCAACATCATCAGCGGCACCAACCTGCTCTACACCTCCACCAACGCCGCCGCCAGCGACAGCTTCACCTACACGGTGAGCGACGGCCTGTCGAGTGCGACGGGGACGGTGACGGTGCAGACTTACAATCCGCAGGGCTTCAACCGGGTCAGCGGGCCGACGCCGGTGGGCGGGGGCCAGTATCACATCGGCTACCAGGGCATTCCCGGTCACAAATACGCGCTGGACGAGACGGATGACCTCACGCCGCCGATCATTTGGTTGCCGGTGGTGACCAACACAGCGGCCGGAAACGGGGCGGTGGATTTCACGGTGACGCCGTCGTTCTATCCGTCTGGATATTTTCGGACGCGACACGTGCCGTAAGACCGGCGAAGTGATTTGGGTTGGGTTGGTTGCCGGAGAGAGGGCGAAGCCCTCTCTCCGGTTTTTACTTATGGGAACCCGGAATCCGCAATGGCTGAGGGGGCCGCCCGCCACAAGCTGGAGCGTTCAGGAAGTGACAAAGTGCCGAGGTCACTCGCCAACCCCTCACGCGGCCTTCGGCCACCTGCTCTCCATCCGATGGTGAGAGCGAGGGCGTGAGGGGCAACGAACGCCAACACCGCTCCAACATTTTTGGGCTCGCTCTAACCCATATGGTCTATGGCTTTGGCCGGGCCGATCGGCTTTATTGTGTTCTCATGTCAACTCGATGCCTCATTCCATGCCTCGCGCTGGCTGCCCTGGCTGCGGCCAATCCGCTGCTGGCGGCGCCGCCCAACATCCTTTTCATCCTGTGCGACGATCTTGGGTTTGGCGATGTCGGGGTCTTCTTCCAGCAGCAGCGCCAGGCCGCCAATGTGCGCTCGGAACCGTGGCATTTCACGCCGCATTTGGACCGGTTTGCCGCCGAAGGGGCGCAACTGCCCCGGCATTACGCGTCCGCGCCGGTCTGCGCGCCGTCCCGCGCCTCGCTGCTGCTCGGCGTGCATCAAGGCCATGCCAACGTGCGCGACAACCAGTTTGACAAGGCGCTGGCGGACAATCACACGCTGGCGACCGTGCTCAAGCAGGCCGGGTATGCGACGGCGGTGATTGGCAAATGGGGGCTGCAGGGGGGAGGCGGCCGCCCCGCGCGTTGGCCGGCGTATCCCACCCGGCGCGGATTCGATTTCTTTCACGGTTATGTCCGGCATGTGGACGGCCACACGCAATACCCCTTCCACACCACGGTGTCGCGCCCGCCCAAGGAGGTTTACGAGAATGACCGGGAAATTTCCGGCCAGCTTGAGTTCTGTTACAGCACCGACCTCTTCACCGCGCGGGCCAAGCGTTGGATTCAGGACCACCACGCCGCGAAACGGGGGCAACCCTTCTTCCTTTATCTCGCTTATTCGACGCCGCACGCGGCCACCCAGATTCCCACGGTGGCGTATCCGGCCGGCGGCGGCACCAATGGCGGGCTGCAATGGCTCGGCACGCCGGGCCGGATGATCAACACCGCCGTCGGCCCGATTGACGCCTATTACCACCCCGACTACGCCACCGCGACGTGGGACCACGACCGCGACCCCAACACTCCGGAGGTCGCCTGGCCGGACGTGTATAAGCGTTATGCCACGATGGTGCGCCGGATTGACGACGGCGTTGGCGACTTGCTGACGTTGCTGCGCCAGCTTCATCTGGACACCAACACGCTCGTCGTGTTCACCAGCGACAATGGCCCCAGCAAGGAGTCGTATCTGCCGGAGGAATACGCCCCCGATTTCTTCAACAGCTTCGGCCCGCATGACGGCATCAAGCGCGACCTGTGGGAGGGCGGGGTGCGGGTGGGGGCGCTGGTCCGCTGGCCGGGCACGGTCCTGAGCAACCGAGTCCACCCGACGCCCTCCACCTTTGCGGACTGGATGCCAACCTTTGCGCAGGCGGCGGGCGTCCCGTCTCCGGCGGTCAGTGACGGAGTGTCGTTATTGCCCCTGTTGACCGGGAAGGGGACGCAGCGGCCGCCGCTGGTTTATATGGAATACTTCGAGGGCGGACGCACTCCCGACTATGCAGAGTTTGCGCCCGAGCGGCGGGGACGCAGCCGTCAGCAGATGCAGGCGCTTTACCTCGATGGCTACAAGGGCATCCGTTACGATGTCACCTCGGCGACCGACCGGTTCGAGATTTACGACACGCTCACCGACCCGCAGGAGACCAACAACCTCGCCTTGCAGCCGGCTTTTGCGGCGCTGCAACAACGGATGCAAGACCGCGTGTTGCAGGTGCGCCGCCCCGACGCCAGCGCGCCGCGTCCCTACGACACCGCGCCCCTGCCGGCGTCCCCCCGCACCGGCTTCACCAATGGCGTTGTCGGCTACGCCACGTTCACCGGCGACTGGCCGTGGATGCCGGAGTTCGCCGGGTTGACCGCCAGCACCACCGGGCGCGTGGCCGGACTTGACCTGGCCGTGCGGCCGCGTGCCACCCATTACGGCGTCGCGTTCACCGGCTATCTGAGTGTCCCGACGGAAGGGGATTATACTTTTTACGGGGCCAGCGATGCGGGAATGCACTTCCGCATCCATGACGCGACGGTGCTGGATGATGATTTCAAACGCACGGGCGCGGAAGTCAGCGGCACCGTCCGGCTGGCGGCCGGACGGCATCCGTTCCGGCTTTACTACCGTCACCGCACGGGAGCCGAGGTGATGCAGTTGGAATACTCCGGTCCGGGTTTTGACCGACACCCGGTTCCGCGCGAAGCATTTTCGCTGGGCGTCGGTCCCGAGCTGGAAATGGAGTTAACCCGTTAGGGTTATTGCCGCAGCCGTTCGGAATCGCCAAAGTGCCGGACTGCTTGTTGCCATGAAAATCATCGCGCGTTTTGTCCTCGTTTTGCTGCTGGGGCTGGGTGCTGGGGCGACTACCGGTGCCACCGCCAGTCCACGTCATACCTTTGCCATTGGCACGAATGACTTCCTGCTCGACGGCCAGCCATTTGTAATCCGCTGTGGTGAAATCCACGGGCCGCGAGTGCCGCCCGAGTATTGGCGCCACCGGTTCCAGATGGCGCGGGCGATGGGCTTGAACACGGTCTGCGCCTACTTGTTCTGGAACCTGCACGAGCCGCGCCCGGGGCAGTTCCGCTGGGAGGGCATGGCCGACGTGGCCGAATACTGCCGCCTCGCCCAGGAGGAGGGCTTGTGGGTCATCCTGCGACCCGGCCCGTATGCCTGCGCCGAGTGGGAGATGGGCGGGTTCCCGTGGTGGCTGTTGCAGCACGACGACATCAAGCTGCGTTCCCGCGACCC
>JBKBTZ010000146.1:0-7893 GCA_046290825.1 Limisphaerales bacterium | reverse complement strand
GCTGCCGATCAGGCCCGGATCGCTGCCCGCTGCTGCCTCTGGCATGAGTTCTGCGAAGATCATCCACAACATCGCACCCGCGGCAACGCCCAGCCCGCCAGCCCGAGCAGGCCGAGGCTCATCGTCAGCAGGCACAGGTTGGACAGCCAGTAGGCGGCGGCGTTTTGGGGGTAGTTGGCGGGCCATGCCATCACGAATGCGAAGCCCGGGCTGGGCAGCAGCCAGACGAAATCTGCGCCGCGATTCAGATTGTAGGCCCCGGCCGCCGCGAAGGCGGGCAGACCAAACGTAATCATCCCCAGAAAGAACAGGCTCCAGCCGACTGAGTTCTGCGCGGTCTTGAACAACGCCGAACAGGCGAGGCCGACGGCCAGCGAGAGCAGCAGCGTGTTGGCAATGACAAGCGTGGCACGGAGGAATTCGCCGAGGCCGGTGCCGCCCATCAGCAGCGGCAGCGCGAGCACCGGCACCGCCGCGACCAGCGCGTAAATGGCGCGCAGCGATGTGGCGGCGAGTTTGCCGGCGAGAATCTCCCACGGCCTGAGGCTGGTCAAAAACAGGAGGCCCAGCGTGTCCTCCCGGCGTTCCCGGCTGAGGCTGTCGGCGGCGAACGCTGGCCCGCAGAGCAGGGCGTAGAAGCCGAGGGTGCCGCACAACGCCATGAACAGAATCTGCCCCAGCTCCCGGCTGGCCAGATGTTCGCCCAGCGCGTAATGGAGCGCACCCGCGAGGAGGAGGGTAAACCCGGCGGTCAGAACGCGGCCCCAATAGGTTTGCCAGAGGCGGCTGCTGACCCGCAGTTCCCGTTCAACGATCGGCAGGCGCAGCATGATTAAGGTTTGCCCGTCACTCCGACGTCACGAGCCGGGCGGATTCCAGCGGCCCGGTTCACGGCGGCCCGGGCCATCACGGCGGGTCAGGGCATCGCCCAGTTCAGCACGGGCCTGCTCCGCTTCGGCTTGGAGTCGCGCCACGATGGCGGGATGTTTGGGGGCGACATCGGTGGTTTCGCCCGGATCGTTTTCCAGGTCGTAAAGCTCGGGTGCGTTGACCTTGCGCTGGACATAGGTGGCGGGGAGGCCGTTGGTGCCGCCGGGTTTGCCCGCGAGCGTCCGATAGCTGTGCGGGAAGACCAGTTTCCACCGGCCATCACCGGAGGTGACGGCCTGCAATTCGTTGACCTGGTAGTAATGCCAGTAGGCGCTGTGCGGATTGGTCGCGCCGGGCTGGGCGGTGATCAACGGCCAGACATCGCGCCCGTCAATTTTCCGTTCCGGCAGCGGCGCGCCGATGCGGGCGGCGATGGTGGGGAGCAGGTCAATCGTCATGAACATGGCGCGGTTGTCCGTGCCGGCGGGAATCTGTCCGGGCCAGCGCATGAGGCACGGCACACGGATGCCGCCCTCCCAACTGGTGCCCTTGCCCTCGCGCAACGGCTTTGCCGAGCCGCCGTGGTTGCCGTAGCTCAGCCACGGCCCGTTGTCGGAGGTGAAAATGACCCAGGTGTTGGACTCGAGCTGATGCCGACGGAGCGCGGCGAGGATTTCACCCACGGACCAGTCAATCTCCTCCATGACATCGCCATACAGGCCCGCGCTGCTTTTGCCGCGGAATTTGTCGCTGACCGCCAGCGGCACGTGCGGCATCGGGTGCGCCAGGTAAAGGAAGAACGGCTGGTTGGTGTGCGCGGCGATGAACCGGACGGCGCGCTCGGTGAATTGCGTGGTGAACTGGTCCTGGTCCGCCATCGTGGTGATGGTGCGCACGACGCGGTCATTTTCGAGCAGGGGCAGGTCCGGGTAGCGGCTCCGGCGGGCAGCGGCTTCCGGGGGCAGGCGCTGGAGGTCGGGATGCAAGGGCCACATGTCGTTCGAGTAGGGAATGCCGAAAAATTCATCAAAACCGTGGCGGGTGGGCAGGAAGGGCGGGGCGTCGCCGAGGTGCCACTTGCCGTAGATGGCGGTGGCGTAGCCGCGCGCTTTCAGCAGCTCGGCGAGGGTGGTTTCTTCGCCGGGCAGGCCCACTTTGGAGCCGGGGTTCAGCGCATTGAAGATGCCGATGCGGTTGGCATAGCAGCCGGTCAGCAGCGAGGCGCGCGAAGCGGAGCAGACAGCGGCGGCAACGTAGAAGTTGCGATACACTCCGCCCTCGGCGGCAAGCCGGTCGAGATGGGGCGTGCGGAAGCCTTTCGCGCCAAAGACCCCCACGTCGGCGTAACCCTGGTCATCGGTGAAGATGAGCACGAGGTTGGGCAGACGCGGCGCCGCCGACGCGGCGATGGCCAGCCCGAGGGTGAGGAGGAGGAAGAGCAGGGGAGCGGGCATGGAAATCAGGGATGGTAAGTTTTTTCTGGCTGGCGCGCCGCGGATTCGTTCACGGCCGTTCGCTTCGGTTCTCATAACAACGAAAAGGGCGATCACCCGTCTGCCAGCACGTCCTGCTTGTCGGGCCCATGCGGTTCCGGGGTGCCAGCCGGGTTGAAGGGATCGAAATAATGCACCTCGCGGTCGCGCAATTCCCGCAGATAGCCGGGCAGGCGCGACTCGAAATCTCCCCATTGTTTCACGTTGGCCGGAGTCCACGCGGCTTCGGCCAGTGCGGCCAGGCGGGGGAAGGTCATGAAGTGCATCCGGCGCACGTCGGCAACGCGCTCGGTCCAAAGGCAGGCCTGCATCCCGAGCACCTGGCTTTCCCGGCCCTGGAGGCGCGCGGCCACCGGTTCGGGAAACGCGAGCACATCCGGCACCGGATTGAAACCGTTCCAGCGCCGGCCAATCTTGTGCGATTCGTGCTGGACGAAGTCGAAATAGAGCGGGCGGCGCGGGCAGAGCACCACCTGGAAGCCCTGCTCGAGCGCGCGTTCGAGCACCTGCGGTTTGTCATGCCGCCACCACATGACCACGCATTGCTTGGCGGGGAGGCCGGCCTCGACGATTTCATCCCAGCCGATCATGGTCTTGCCGAGCCGGTGAACGATGCCCTGCACGCGGCGCACGAAGTAATGCTCGAGGCCGAGTTCGCTCTTCAAATTGTTCTCCCGGATGAACTGCTGGATCTCGGGGTCCGTCTTCCACGACTGGTTGCCGTAGTTGACCTCGTCCGCGCCGATGTGCAGCCAGGGCCCGGGGAACAGTTCCGCCACCTCGGTCAAAACGTCCTCAATGAATTCGTAAGTCCGCTCCCGCGCGGGATGAAACGTGAAGCCCTTCCACCGACCGGTGCCGCCACCGGAAAGCTCGGGGTAGGCGCGCGTCGCGGCGGTGGCATGGCCGGGCATGTCAATTTCCGGAATGACCACGATGTGGCGCGCGGCGGCATAGGCGACGATTTCGCGGATGTCGTCCTGCGTATAAAAGGCGCGCGGGGCTTTGGCATTGGACCAATTGCCCATCGCCCCGATCTCGGTGAGGCGGGGATACTTCTTGATCTCGATGCGCCAGCCCGGTTCGTCGGTGAGATGCCAGTGGAAGCGGTTCAACTTGAGACGGGCCATCTCATCGAGAAGCTGTTTCACCGCCGCTTTGCCGAAGAAATGCCGGGACTCGTCGAGCATGAACCCGCGCCAGCCAAAGCGGGGCGCGTCCTCGATGACCACGGAAGGCCAGCGGTTGGAAAGAACCCACTGACGTGCCGTCTGGCGGCCATAAAACTCACCCGCCGGGCCGCCAGCCACGAGCAGCGCGCGCTCCGGGGTGATTTCGAGGCGGTAGGCTTCGGCACCCAGGCCGGGTTGGAGTTCGCTGCGCAGCAATTCCATGGGCCGCGCGCCGGGCGGCAGGGGGAAATGGCCGCGTCCGGTTTCGAGCTGGGCGGGGTGCGGGGTGATTTCACCCGCAGTGGCGGCCAGGCTCAGGAGCAGTGTGAAGAGAGCGAAGGCGAGAGCTGGCAATGTGGGACGGGGGGGAACATCCAACTTCCAACGTCCAACCGCCAACGTCCAAGGCCGCCCGCCGTGCGGCGAATCATGGGTTCGAGGTTGGAGGTTGGGGGCCGGAGGTGGGCTGGTCCGCTCAGTGGGCGGGAGAAAGCGCCGGTTCATGGGGAATGAAAAGTGGCTGGTTTCACTGACTGGAAAATACCGCCAATTCTTCAATGGCCGGGCAGGCGGCGGCCTGGGTGATGCGGAGGCGGAGCTTCGTGGTGGTCACGGGCGGCACGCGCAACAGCCGGCAACTGCCGATGCTGGTGGCGTTGGTCAGTTCCGACCACGCGCCGTCGCGCCACCGGTCCAACGCAAAGGCGTCCACCCGCTGGCCCAGCGGCAGATGTTCGCGGAGCCGGATGACGTCGAAGGTCACTGGCTGCTTCCATTCCAGCGTCAGGTCGGCGCAGGTCACGCCGTCGTCGGTGCTCCAGTAGGTCCTGGCGCTGCGGTCGTTCACCTGGCGGGCCGCGAAGGCGCGGGAATCTCCCCGCACGTGCGAGGCCGTGGCCCTGGCTTTGCGCGCGAGATCGGTGCGGAAGATGCGGTCAAGCTGTTGGCGGAATTCGGTCAGCGAGGCAAGGTCGGTATCTGGCACGCGGCCCCGGCGGTCGGGGGCCAGATTCAGCAGGAGCGAGGCGCCGCGCCCGACGGAGGCGAAGTAGATGTCGAGGAGTTGTTGCGGGGTTTTGACGCGGCCATCCTCGTTGGCGTGGTAGAACCAGCCCGGGCGGATGGAGACGTCGCACTCGGCAGGAATCCAGTGGGTGCCGGGGCGGTCGCCGGTGTTGAGCCGTTTGGCGTTGGCCTCGCCGGGCGCGAAGTCGGCGGCATTGAGCGTCGCCCAGCACGGATCGCCGGCAATGCCGCGTTCGTTGCCCACCCAACGCACGTCGGGTCCGGCGTCGCTAAAAATGACCGCGCCCGGTTGGAGTTCGCGCACAAGCTGCCAGGTCGTCGGCCAGTCGTAGTAGGTGCGGCGGTCAATGTTGCGCCGTTCGCGGGCACCGCCGTAATAGCCGTCGCCGCCGTTGGCCCCATCGAACCAGACCTCGAAAATGGGGCCGTAGCGGGTCAGCAATTCGCGCAGTTGATTGCGATAGTAGGTCACATACGCAGGCCGGCCATATTCGGGGTGATTGCGATCCCACGGGGACAGATAGACGCCGAACTGGAGACCGTGCTTCCGGCAGGCGTCGGCAAACTCCTTTACCATGTCGCCCCGGCCGTTTTTCCACGGGCTGTTTTTGACCGAGTGTTCCGTGAACGCCGAAGGCCAGAGGCAGAAGCCGTCGTGATGTTTGGCGGTGAGGATGAGGCCCTTCATGCCGGCGGTTTTGGCCGCGCGCACAATCTGGTCGGCGCTGAAGTCGGTGGGGTTGAACAATTGCGGCGATTCGTCGCCATACCCCCATTCCTTGCCGGTGAAGGTGTTGATGGTGAAATGGACGAAACCATAGAACTCGAGTTCATGCCACGCGAGTTGCCGGGCGGTGGGCACGGGGCCGAACGGTTGCGGGGGCGGTGTGGCGGCAAGCGTTGTGGCGGACAGCGAAGCACCGAGGATCAGCGTAGCGAGGTGGAACCGCATGCCCCAGCCTACTCCGCGGGCGGCGCATCGGTCACGAAGGAAAGCGGGCACCAATGGTTTGGGAACGCGCGGTCGGCAGGTGGCCGGGTTTGTCGGCGATTGGCAGGGAGGTCCGGGCTGGGGCGCAGGCGAAAAATTGGCAATCCGCAGAATAGGCTCGTCACCCGCCGCGTCAGAGTTCAAATTGGAATCATTCCATCCAAACAACATTGCCGCCATGAAGCCGCATTCTCATCCCACGCGACGTCAGTTTCTCCAATCCACCACGCTCACTGCCGGGGCGTTGCTGCTCGGGCGCGGCGTGTTTGCGTCCGAGACGCCGCCGGGCCAGTTCGATGCCGCCCAGCGGGTCACGCTCGGCAAATCGGGCTTGAAGGTGTCGCGGTTCTGTCTGGGCACGGGGGTGCGCGGGGGGCGGCGCGCATCAAACCACACGCGGATGGGGCTGGAGAAGTTCACGGCCCTCGCGCGCGGGGCGCACGAGCGTGGGGTGACGTTCTTCGACCTGGCCGACCTTTACGGGACGCATGATTTTTTCTCGCAGGCGATGGCCAGCGTCCCGCGCGGAGACTACGAGGTGGTGACCAAAATCTGGTGGGGCCGGGGCGGGCTGCCGGAGCCGGAACGGCCCGACGCGGACGTGGTGGTGACGCGCTTTCTCAAAGAACTCAAGACCAGCTACCTGGATCTGGTGCTGTTGCACTGCGTCACGGCGGAGGCGTGGAACCAGGACCTGCAGCGGCAGATGGAATTGCTGGCCGACCTGAAGAAGAAGGGTGTCATCCGGGCGCACGGCGTAAGCTGCCATTCCCTGCCCGCCCTGCGCACGGCGGCGAGCGAGCCGTGGGTGGACACGATCCACGCCCGCATCAATCCCTATGGCGCCAACATGGACGGCGAGCCGCAGGAGATTCTCGAAGTGCTCCGCACGGCGAAGGCGAACGGCAAGGGCGTCGTGGGCATGAAGCTCATTGGCGAGGGCCGGTTCCGCGATGATGAGACGAAAAAGCGGGAATCGGTGAAGCTTGCGTTGACTTGCGGTTGCGTGGACGTGCTCCTGGTCGGCTCCGAGACCCTTGCCGAGTTGGACGAGGTGCGGAAGTTCATCCGGGAAACCAGCGCCTGAACCATCCCGGCGCACAAACGTAACCGATTGCTTTTTGACTTCGCCGCTTGCGGCTCGTAACACCTCCCGCCATGAAAATTCGTCTGTTGTCCGTGTTTTGCCTCTGGCTCGCCGTTGTCGCCCTGTCGGCGGAGACCTTCCGGGTGATGGCTTACAATGTGGAAAACTATCTCGATCAGCCCACCGAATCGCGGCGCGAGGTCAAGTCCGAGGCGGCCAAGGCGAAGGTGCGCGAGGTGATCCTCGCCGGCCGGCCCGATGTGTTGGTGATGCCTGAAATGGGACGGGAAAGCGCCCTCTTGGAACTGCGGGACTCGCTCAAGGCGGCGGGGCTGAATCTGCCGCACCACGAGATTGTGCCGGGCTGGGACACCAACATCCATGTGTCCATCCTCAGCCGTTTCCCCATCACCGCGCGCAATTCGCACACCAATGACACCTTCCTCCTGAGCGGGCGCCGCTTCCACGTCAGCCGCGGCTTTGCCGAGGTCGAGATCACCGTTAATCCAAATTACAAGTTCACCCTGTTTGGCGCGCATTTGAAATCCAAAAGGCCGGTGCCGAGCGCGGACCAGGCGGAGATGCGGCTCGAGGAGGCCCGGCTGCTCCGGGAGAAGGTTGATGCGGTGCTGGCGCGGAACCCGAACGCGAACATCCTCGTGGCCGGCGACCTCAACGACACCTACGACCAGCCGCCCATCAAGGCCCTCATCGGCCGGGGCCGCAATACGCTCAAAGACCTCCGCCCCGCCGAACGGAACGGCGATGACCAGCCCAATCCGGCCAACCCGAACTGGGCGCCCCGCAACATCGTATGGACGCACTACTTCGGGCGGGAGGACTCCTACAGCCGGATTGACTACCTCCTGGTCAGCCCCGGCATGGCGCGCGAGAACATCGCGGAGGAAACCTACATCCCGACCGTGGCCAACTGGGGCATCGGCTCGGATCACCGCGCCATCCTCGCCACGTTCCACGCGGAGGAAAAATGAAGCCCGGCCCGACCGCGGATGAGGCTGGGAAGGCGCGTGGGCGGCTTCAGGGGAACTGCGTCCTGTCCCGGCACGGTTGCAGGCGGGCGATGGCCGCCATGACCTCGTCCGCCGCCTGCTGGTAGATTTCCTTGAGCCGGCCCTTCGAGCAGATTTGGGCCTCGGCGCGAAGCGCGGCAAAGTCCATTGGTTCGCCATACTTCACGGCGATGCGCACGGGGCGGGGAAAAGTGACCCCTTTACCATACGCCTCGAACGTGCC
>JBKBTZ010000145.1:0-7899 GCA_046290825.1 Limisphaerales bacterium | reverse complement strand
TTTACACCATCACCAGCGGCGGCCTCCTGGCCTGCTTCGATTTGCGCGACGGAAAAAAAATCTGGGAACACGACTTCGAAGCGGAGTTTCACGCCTCCCCGTGCGTCATTGGCAATCTGGTTTTCCTAGCGGGTCTGAAAGGCGATCTGATTGGGGCGGCGGCAGCGGGTGAATTTCGCGAGTTATTCCGCGTGCAACTGGACGACACGTTCCAAGCCAGCCCGGCCCTGGCGGAGCGCAAAGTGATTTTGCGCGGCGCGAAATACCTATGGGCGTTCGGGGCGGAACCCTGAAAACGGAGGGGAAGGAGGGAAATGGTGCCCCGGCAAGGACTCGAACCTTGGACCAATTGATTAAGAGTCAACTGCTCTACCAACTGAGCTACCGAGGCAACCCCGCAGCGACGCTGAGTCGCAAGCGGACCGCATTTTGGGAAACAGGCCGAACCCGGCAAGCAAATTCCACGGCGAGGACCGCGTCAGGCAGCGTTTCTGAATTGTCCACGGGCGGTGCGTTAAACCAGGCGTTCGAGACCGCAGTCCGGGCAAGGATTCCGTTGAGGGCCGTTGGGCCGCATGCCATGGCTGGCCGCTGCAGCCTCAAGATTAGCAGCCGTGGTGAATTTCGACTTTGACTTTTCCCGACGGCACCGGTGCGGCCTTGACGGGGCGGGGGTGCGCCCGCCGAATTCGCATTGCCGGTCCGGAGTCGTTCCGCAAGATTTCCGGCCCTATGTCGCGGCGTCAGTATCCCTTTCATTTGATCGAGCCGAAGTGGCAGCAGGCGTGGGAAGCGCAGCAAACCTTCCGCGCCTGGAATCCGGGTGAAGCCATTCCTCCGGAACACCCGTTTGCCCAACGCCATCACCTGTCCGGCCCGGTCTCCGCCGTCACCTTACCGCCCAAATATTACATTCTCGACATGTTCCCCTACCCCTCCGGGGCGGGCCTGCATGTGGGACATCCCGAGGGTTACACCGCCACCGACATCCTCGCCCGCTACCGCCGCGCCTGCGGCTACAACGTGTTGCATCCGATGGGCTGGGACGCCTTCGGCCTGCCCGCCGAGCAATACGCCGTCAAGACCGGCCAGCATCCGCGCATCACCACCGAGCAGAACATCGCCAACTTCACCCGCCAGATCAAAAGCCTCGGCTTCAGCTACGACTGGTCCCGCGAGGTGGCCACGACGGACCCGGACTACTTCCGCTGGACGCAATGGATTTTCCTCCAGATTTACAACTCGTGGTTCAATCCGGAAACCAACCGGGCCGAACCCATCGCCACGCTGCGCTACCCGCCGGACTGCGATACGGAGGAAAAGCAGCGCGCCTATCGCGACGCCCGACGCCTCGCCTACGTTAGCGAAGCCCCGGTGAACTGGTGTCCCGAACTGGGCACCGTGCTGGCCAACGAGGAGGTCATTGACGGCAAGAGCGAGGTCGGCGGCTTCCCTGTCATCCGCAAGCCGATGCGCCAGTGGATGCTCCGCATCACAGCCTATGCCGAACGCCTGCTGGCCGACCTGGACACGATTGACTGGAGCGATTCGCTCAAGGAAATGCAGCGGAACTGGATTGGGCGCAGCGAGGGCGCGGAGGTGGATTTTGAAATTGCCGATTTGCCATCGGCCATCGGCGATTCCGCGCAGCGGATTCGCGTCTTCACCACCCGGCCGGACACCTTGTTTGGCGCCACCTACATGGTGCTCGCCCCCGAGCACCGGCTCGTGGACGAAATCACCACCGAGGAGCAATGGCCCGCCGTCGAGGACTACCGCGCCCACACCGCCCGCAAGAGCGACCTCGAACGCACCGAGCTGGCCAAGGAAAAGACCGGCGTCTGGACCGGCGCTTACGCCATCAATCCCGTCAACGGCGCGAAGATCCCCATCTGGATTGCCGACTACGTCCTGGCCAGCTACGGCACCGGCGCGATCATGGCCGTGCCCGCGCATGACACCCGCGACTTCGAGTTCGCCAAAAAGTTCCACCTGCCCATCGTGCAAGTGGTTCAGCCCCATGATCCCAAGACCGACTGGCAGGGCTACACCGACGACGGCATCAGCGTGAATTCCGGTTTCATCTCCGGCCTGCCCACGCCCGAGGCCAAAAAGAAAATCACCGCCTGGCTCGAGGAGAAGGGCCTCGGCAAGAAGACCATCAACTTCAAGCTCCGCGACTGGCTGTTCAGCCGGCAACGGTATTGGGGCGAGCCGTTCCCGATCGTGTGGAAGAAGGATGCCGCGGGAAACCTGTATCACGAGGCCCTGCCCGAAAGCGCGCTGCCCGTGCTGCCGCCCGAGCTGGAGGATTACAAGCCCACCCCCGACGGCCAGCCCCCGCTGGCCCGCGCCAGGGACTGGCTGACGCTGCCCGACGGTGCGACGCGCGAAACGAACACCATGCCGCAATGGGCCGGATCTTGCTGGTATTACCTGCGGTATCTCGATGCGAAGAACTCCGAGCGGTTCGTGAACGCATCCGCCGAGAAATACTGGATGGGAAGCAGCGTGCCCCGCGTCCCCGCAACACCGGAAGCGGTTCGTGAGGAACTGCGCAAGCTGGTGGACGAATCCCTCCACGGTGGGGGCGCCCGCCGTCACCGGATTTTCATTGGTCGGGTTGGCTCGGAACTGGCCAACACCCTGGAAAAAACCACCGGCCTCAAACTGGCGGGCTACTACCACGCGGTGGACACCTACGGAATCCGGCACGCGTTCAGCCGGCACAGCGAAGCCGGAAAGGAATTGCCGCAGGGTCAGCGCCCCATCACCGCCCGAGATTTCCTGTTGCTCCCGGAAATTTTTGCCGCGCCGGACAAGGTCGAGTCCGCCGGGAAATCCTCCACCGGTCTGCCGGTCATCCGATGGATCAAGCGGTTCAACGGGTTCTATGTCGTGGTCGAGGAGGTTCTGGCCTCAAAAGACTATCTGGCTCTGAAAACTTTTTACATCCGGGAGAAACTGGCGGAAGAGTTGCACCCGGCGGAAGGTGCCGCCATCGGGGCCTCTTCCAGAACGTCCGAAAACGACCGGGCTAAAACTAATCTCGCCAGCCAGGCAGGAGCTGTCAAGCAACCCGCCCTCGGCGTGGACCTCTACGTTGGCGGCACTGAACACGCCGTCCTCCACCTGCTCTACGCCCGGTTCTGGCACAAGGTGCTTTACGATCTCGGCCACGTCTCGACGCCCGAGCCGTTCTTCAAGCTCGTCAACCAGGGCCTCATCCTCGGCGAAGACGGCCAGAAGATGTCCAAGTCGCGCGGCAACGTGGTGAATCCCGACGACATCCTGAAGGAGTTCGGCGCGGACGCCTTCCGGCTTTACGAGATGTTCATGGGGCCGCTTCAGGACACCAAGCCGTGGAACACCAAGGGCGTCGAAGGCGTGTATCGTTTCCTCGGGCGCGTCTGGCGTTTGTTCGTGGATGAAAAATCCGAGACGGAGTTCGAGCAGGCGGAAACCACCGCCGACCCGGCAACGCGCGGGGAATTGCTGAACCTGATCCGGCTCGACGCGCGCATCCAGGACGTGTCCGCCACGCCCGCCCAGCTCAAGACCCTGCACACCTGCATCAAGAAGGTGACCGAGGACCTCGAAGCCATGCGATTCAACACGGCCATCTCCGCGATGATGGTGTTCGTCAACGAGGCGATGACGTGGGACGTGAAACCCGTTTCCGTGTTGCGGACGTTCCTCCAGTTGCTCGCCCCCTTCGCGCCCCATCTGGCAGAGGAATTATGGGACAAGCTCAACGTCTCACGCCTCACGCCTCACGCCTCACTCACCTACGCCCCCTGGCCGCAATTCGACCCCGCCCTGCTGGTCGAGGACGAAATCGAACTGCCCGTCTCCGTCAACGGCAAGCTGCGCGACGTCATCAAGGTGCCCGCCGCCGCCAGCCAGGCCGAACTGGAGGCTGCCGCCCGCGCCTCGGCGAAAATTCAGGCGGCCATCGAGGGCAAGACCATCCGCAAGGTCATCGTGGTGCCGAAAAAGATGGTGAACCTCGTGGTGGGTTGAGTCACCGGACGCGGTGAAAGGCGGTCGGCGCGCGAAAATCATTTCGCGCTCGTCGCCGTCTTTGCAGTTGGGACAACGTGCCGCCACCGCAGCAGGCGCAGCGCGTTGCCGATCACGATGAGGTCCGACGCGCCCATCGCGATCGCGCACAGCACCGGACTCATGAATCCCAGCGCCGCCAGCGGAATGAAGCTGACGTTGTAGAAGAACGCCCAGAACAGGTTCTGCTTGATCGTCCGCAATGCCGCTCGCGCCAGCCCGAGGCTCTCCGGCACCGCCCCGATTTCGGACCGCAGCAGAATCAGGTCCGCTGCCTCGCGCGCCACATCGCTTGCGCGGCTCACCGCAATGCCGAGGTCGGCCTGTTCCAGCGCGGGTGCGTCATTGATGCCGTCGCCCACAAACGCCACGCGCTCGCCGCGCGATTGCAGCTCCTTGACCAACGCGCCTTTCCGCTCGGGACGCACGCCGGCAAACACGTTTTCCGCCGGAATGCCCGCCGCCCGCGCGATCGCCTGCGCGGTCGCCGGCTGGTCGCCCGTCACGAGAAACACCCGGAGGCCCTGCCGCCGCAAAGCGTCCACCACCTCCGCCGCGCCCGGCTTCAATGTGTCGCGCACGGCATACACGGCCACGAGTTCACGCCCCGCTGCCAGCCCGACCAACGAGGCCCCTTCGGCTTGCCATTGCTCAAGCCGGGGTTCGCCGGTGGGAATCACCACGCCCATTTCCGTCAACCATACCAGCGATCCAAGTCGGACCGGGCGAACCGAACCGTCCGGCGCGCGCCAATCTGCCTGCACGCCGGAGGCCGCCACCTCCCGCCAGTTTTCCAATGTTGCGGCGGCCTGGCTCCAGGCATTTCCACTAATCAGGCATCGCTGATCCCCGCCGTTCCCCCTCACCCTGTCCCTCTCCCCATCCGATGGGGAGAGGGTGGCCGAAGGCCGGGTGAGGGGTTGGCGAGGGTTCCAGTCGCTGTGAGATTCGTGGGAGCGCTCCAAGCCGGCGATGACGCGGCTGACCGGGTGTTTTGAGTGACGCGCCAGGGCGGCGGCCAGATCATTTGCGGCTGCCGCGGGGAAAGCGGAGCTGTCCGGCAGCCACGGCCCGGCCAGCGCGAGCTCGCCGGTGGTCAACGTGCCCGTCTTGTCGAACAACACCGCGCTGACGCGGCCCGCCTTTTCGAGCGCCACGCCGTCGCGAATCAAAATGCCGCGCCGGGCGGCGGCGTTCGCCGCGGCCATGATGGCAGCGGGCGTAGCCAGACCCATCGCGCAAGGACAGGCCACGATCAGCACCGCGGCCGCGGCAATCACCGCGGCGGCCAGCGGCGAACCCGGCGGATGCGGATGCCAGAGAAATTGCCCCAGCCAGCCGGTTACCTGGACCGCGTGTTCATAAGCCAAGCCCCACCACGCGGCTGTCAGCAGCGCGATGACGCACACGACGGGCACAAACACACTACTGATGCGGTCGCCCAGCCGCTGAATGTCGGCGCGGCTGTTCTGGGCGCGTTGCACGGCGGCAATGATGTGCGCCAGCGCCGTGGCATCGCCGGTCGCGGTGACACGCATCACGAGCCGCCCGTTCAGATTCGCCGTGCCCGCGTAAAGTGGCTGGCCCGGTATTTTTTCCACCGGCAGCGATTCACCGGTGAGCATCGCCTCGTTCACAGCCGATGCGCCCTCGACCACCTCGCCATCCACCGGCACGCGGTCGCCCGGGCGCAGCACCACGCGGTCCCCCACCCGCAATCGCGCCACGGGCACCTCCTCCTCGACCGGGGCTGCTGCCGGCCCGGCTCCCGGTCCCGGCCGAAACGAAGTGGACAACAAATCCAACGCTTTGCCGGCGGGACGGGAGGGTGCCGGCGGAGGAATCAGTCGCCGGGCCGTGGCGGGTGCCAGCTCCATCAGGCTCCGCAATGCCCCGGCTGCCCGCGCCCCGACCCGCGCCTCAATCCAATGCCCCACGCTGATGAGCGTGATGATCGCGGCGGCCTCCATGAAATAGAGATGCCCGGGCCAGCCCGCCAGCAACGCCCACGCGCTGTAGCCGAACGCCGCCGTTGAACCCAACGCAACCAGCGTGTCCATGTTCGCGCTGCGGGCCTTCAGTTGCGCCCACGCGCCGCGGTAAAATTTTGCCCCGCAAAAGACCTGCACCGCGCCGCCCAGCGCAAAACCCGCCCAGCCAAACCAGCGCGTGTCGCCCAGCCGGAAAATCCATTCCCCCGCCATGAGCAGCAGCGTCACCGGAACCCCGAGCAGCAAATTCACCCCCCAGCCGCCCAGCCGGGAGGTGGGAGCGGTGTCGGAATCCGCCAGCACCCGCGAGGCGTAGCCCGCCTGTTCGAGTTGTTGCAGAAGCGCGGCCAAATTCGGCGAGGTGCCCGGCTGCCAGCGGACCGAGGCGCGGGACTCCTCGAGGCTCACCGAAACGCCCGCCACGCCGGGAAAGGCCTGCACGATGCCCGTCACCTTGCGGGCGCAGTTGTTGCAAGTCAGGCCGGACACCGCGAGTTCCGTGCGGGTCGGCGAATCGGTGGGCGGGTGCTCAACCATTTGCCGCGCAACTTAACCCCACCGCCGTCGGACTCCAAGTGCCGGGGAAACGCGCCCCGCGGTTGTGGCGCGGCACGGCGCGCATATACTGGCCGCCCATGCAACTCGGGCCGCTCACGCTTGCCAGCAACCTGTTCCTGTCGCCGCTCGCCGGCTACACGAACCTGCCCTTCCGCCGGGTCGTGCGCGAACTGGGCGGCGTCGGCCTTTGCACCACCGACCTCGTCAACGCCCGCTCCCTGCTGGAGAAGCGGCCCAAGGCGTTTCAGCTCATTCAGACGCACCCCGCCGACCAGCCCCTCGCCGTCCAGTTGTTCGGCGCGGTGCCCGAGGAAATGCGCGACGCCGCCCAACTGCTGGCCGCGCGGGGCGTGCATTCCGTGGACATCAACATGGGCTGTCCGGTGAAAAAAGTCGTCCGGGTGGGCGGCGGTTCAGCCATGATGACCGAGCTTGCCCGCACCGCCGCGCTGGTAAAGGGCATGGTGGACGCCGTGAAGATTCCCGTCACGGCCAAGATGCGGCTGGGTTGGGACGACCAGAATCTCACCGCGCCCGACCTGGCGCGGGCGCTCGAGGACGTCGGCGTGGCGGCCATCTTCGTGCATGGCCGCACCCGCGAGCAGGGTTTTGGCGGCCGCGTCAACCTCGCCGGCATTCGCGCCGTGGTGGCCGCGGTGCGGCGCATTCCCGTGATTGGCAACGGCGACGTCACCACGCCGGAGGCGGCGCGCGTCATGCTCGCCGAGACCGGCTGCGCGGGCGTCAGCATCGGGCGGGGCGCGTTCTACGACCCGTGGATTTTCCGGCGCACCGAACATTATCTGCGCACCGGCGAACTGCTGCCCGAGCCGCCCTTCGCCGAGCGCCTACGCGTGCTGCGCCGGCATTTCGACCTGATGGTCGAGGTGTTCGGCGAGGAGTTGGGCTGCCGCATGTTTCGCAAGGTCGGCCCCTGGTATGCGCGCCGCTTCGGCCCGGCCACCGAGTTCAACAAGCGCATCGTCCTCATCGCCACCCGGGCCGACTTCGAGACGGCGGTGGCGGAATACCTCGCCTGGCGGCGGCAGTTCGAGGACGAACACGGCGAACTGCTGCCCCGCTTCCGGCAGGAACCGATGATCGCCTCGTTTCTCCGTCCGGCGGATGCGCCCGGTCCCGCCATCCCCGTGCCCAAAGGCCCGGTCGAAAGGTGGTAAGGCTGCCCGGGGCGCATCTCCGTATTTTGCCAGGGGGTGTAAGCCGGAAACAGGTCGTCGGTATGGGTGGAACGGCCAACTGGGCCGTTCTGGGCGGCAACTTGCCGCCC
>JBKBTZ010000144.1:0-8000 GCA_046290825.1 Limisphaerales bacterium | reverse complement strand
CTCTGGCGATCTTTCCGACTCCGCGCCGGTGCGGCCGCAGCCCTTACCGGTCAAGATTCAGCATCTGCACGCGACCGAACTGCCGCCCAAACCGGTGTCGCCTCCGCCCGCCCCCGCGCCGCAACCGGCGGAAACCGCCCGCGCCAGCGAGCCGGCGGTGTCCCAAGTTGGTCCACCCCGGGGCCAGTAACAGGGCAGCCGGAAGGGCACCTTGACTTGCGGCCTGGCACAAGCCGGCAGCAAACTGGTTCCCGTGCGCAAATCGGCTCGCCCGCCCATGTCGGTTCCCCCACCCTGCCGCCAAGCCATCGGCACCCGACATCCATCCCCCACGCACCCCATGAACGTGACGCTCAACGGACGCACCCGCCACTTCCGCACCGTCACCTTTGATGCCGCCACCAACGAGGTCGAGTTGATCGAGCAACGCCGCCTGCCCCACGAATTCAAGCTGGTTCGCACCCGCGATTATCGCGCCACGGCGGCAGCCATTCGCGACATGGTGGTGCGCGGCGCGCCCGCCATCGCCGCGACGGCGGCCTACGGCCTCGCCCAGGGCGCGCGGGCCTTTGGCGGGCGTTCGCTCACGGCGTTCGCCGGTCATTTGCGGCGCGTTTATGAAACGCTGGCCGACGCCCGCCCGACGGCGGTGGACCCGGTCAACGCGATGGACCAAGTGCTCGCCGCGTTGCGCGGCGGAGAAACCGTCGCGGAGCAGCAGGCGCTCGCGGTGGCGGCGGCGGAGGAATTCGCGAACCGTTCGGTGCGCGAATGTGCCGCGCTCGGCGAACACGGGCGCAAGTTGATCCGTTCCGGCATGAACGTGCTGACGCATTGCAATGCGGGATGGCTTGCGTGCGTGGACATCGGCACGGCCACCGCCCCGCTCTACGCGGCGCAGGCGGCGGGACGGAAGTTTCATGTGTTCTGCGACGAGACGCGGCCCCGCTGCCAGGGCGCGTCGCTCACCGCCTGGGAACTCGCGCAACAGGGCATCGCCCATCACGTCATTGCCGACAACGCCGCCGGGCATCTGATGCAGCGGGGCGAGATTGATCTTGTGATCGTGGGAGCCGACCGCGTGCTGGGCCGCACCGGCGAGGTGGCCAACAAGATCGGCACCTACACCAAGGCGGTGCTGGCCGCGCGCCACCGGATTCCGTTCTACGTCGCCATCCCGCTCTCGACGTTGGACTGGGAACTGCGCGCGGGTCGGGACATCCCCATCGAGGAACGCGCGGAGGCGGAAGTGCTGGGCGCCTGGGGCATCGTGGAACGGCGGAAAGCCGCTGGCGGAAACGCGGGAAGCGGGGCATGGCAATATGTGCGGATCGCGAACCCGGGCAGTCCCGCGCGTAATCCGGGCTTCGATGTCACGCCGCCGGAACTCGTCACCGGCATCCTCACGCCGCGCGGCATTTTCCGGCCCGGCGAACTCTGGCGGCACCGCGCCCGCCTGCGCGAGGCGTTCCCCCCAACCGCGTAAGCGAAGCGCCGCGAAACGCTGACTTCGACGTTTCATCGCAACCGCCGCCGGCCATACATCATTTGACCCTGCCGGGCTTTTTGCCCACTTTTGCGCGCATGGGAAACACCTTCGGCCAGTTGTTCCGCATCACGACGTGGGGCGAATCGCACGGCGGCGGCGTGGGCGTGGTGGTGGATGGTTGTCCGCCGCGCGTGGCGCTCACCGAGGCCGATATTCAGCCCGACCTCGACCGCCGGCGGCCCGGGCAGTCGAAAATCGTCACGCCCCGCAAGGAGACGGATGAGGTGCGCATTCTTTCCGGCACGTTCGAGGGCCGGACGCTCGGCACGCCGATCAGCCTGATGGTAAAAAATGAGGACCAACGATCCGAGGCTTACCACGAGATGGCGGAGAAGTTCCGCCCCTCGCATGCGGATTACACCTACCAGGCCAAGTTCGGCATCCGCGCCTGGCCGGGCGGCGGCCGGACCAGCGCGCGGGAAACGGTCGGGCGCGTCGCGGCGGGGGCCATCGCGAAGAAGATTTTGCGCGAGCAGTTCGGCGTGGAAATTCTCGCCTGGGTCAGCGCAGTAAAGGACATCACGGCGGTGGTGGACCCGGCGGCGGTGACGTTTGAGCAGATCGAGGCGAACCTCGTCCGTTGCCCGGATGCGGCGGCGGCGGAGCGGATGATCGCGCTCATCGAACAGGTGCGGGCAGAAGGCAACACCGTGGGCGGCGTGATTGAGTGCGTCGCGCGCCACGTGCCGCCCGGCTGGGGCGAGCCGGTGTTCGACCGGCTGGAGGCGGATCTGGCGAAGGCGATGTTGAGCCTGCCCGCGTCAAAGGGATTCGAGATCGGCTCGGGCTTCGCCGGGACAAAGTTGACCGGTCTCGAACACAACGATCCGTTCCGCAACATCGGCGGCACGATTCAAACGACCAGCAACCGCTCCGGCGGCGTCCAGGGCGGCATCTCGAACGGCCAGCCGATCTTCTTCCGCACCGCCTTCAAGCCGGTGGCCACCGTCATGCACGAGCAGGACACGGTGGACGTGCGCGGCCAGAACACCACGCTCAAGGGCCGCGGCCGCCACGATCCGTGCGTGCTGCCCCGCGCGGTGGTGATGGTCGAGGCGATGACCGCCCTGGTGCTCGTGGACCATGCCTTGCGGCAACGGGCGCAGTGCGGGGCGTAGCGGCGCGGGCAGTTGGTCTCCGGGTTCCGTAGTATTGCGGAGCCGTTGCGGGGCGATTGCCGTTGACGCTGCCGATGGATTGCGGGATTCCTCCCACAGTTCCCGAAGCCTCAACCGCTCCCGCCATGAATGTGCCTTCCGACAAAGCCCTCGCCCTCGCCGAGGAATTGATTGATTACGTCCATCCCGGCATGAGCCGCGCAAGCGTGCGCCGCGAACTGGCGGGGATGGTGGACGACTTCAACGCGGACCTGCTGGCCGCCGTGAATCACCTGGTCGCCGAGGCGGAACGGCACGGCGCGGGGCCGTGCGCGGAGGCGGCAGCGGCGTTGCGCGAGGTGGCGCGGGAGTATCAGCCGGGGCGCGATCCGGTCGTCCCGCACGAGGACTTGTTCGGCGAGCGGGTGCCCATTCAGGCGAACCTTTTTCCCGGCGCGATGCCGTGAGGCGATCACGCGGAAGCGGGGCCGGGCAAGGGAAGCAACTTCCACTGGCCGGGCATCAAGCCCTCCAGTTCATACCCGCCAAACCGGCTGCGATGCAGCCCCAGCACCTGCCAGCCGACGGCGGCAAACATGCGTTTCACCTGGTGGTAACGGCCCTCGGTCAGCTCCAACCGTGCGGTGGCAGGGGAGACAATTTCCAGCCGGGCGGGCAGACACGGGTCGCTTTCGCCCGCAAGGAGCAGCGTGCCGGACGCGAACAGCCCGATTAAATCCATCGTCAGTGGCCGGTCCACCGTCACCTCGTAAATCTTCGGCACTTTGTGCCGGGGCGAAGTCCAGCGCTGAACGAGTTCGCCCTGATCCGTGAGAAGCAGGACGCCCGTGGTGTCCTTGTCGAGCCGGCCCACGGTGGTGATGGGCGGATTGCGCCGGGACCAGCGCGGCGGGAGCAGGTCATACACGGACGGGCCTTCGCGCTCATCCCGAGAACAAACGTAACCCGCCGGCTTGTGCAGCAACGCCAGCAGGCCGTCCGGACATTCCACCGGCTCGCCATCCACGCGCACCGCGTCGGGCGCGGCCTTGTGTTCCGGGCATTTCACCACCTCGCCGTTCACCGTGACCCGCCCGGCGCGCAGCCAGTGTTTCGCCTCGCTGCGGCTGCAATAGCCACAGTTGGCAAGGATTTGATCAAGACGGCGCGGCGTCATGCCGGGAGTTGAACAAATCGCCGCCGCCACGCCAATGCGCTTCCCGCGCGGGGCCGTTTGACAGCGTTTCCGTCGCCGCTACATTCGCGTCCCATGCCGCGCCCACCCAGCGGCGAACGCATCGAACTTCGCGGCGTCCGCCACAACAACCTGAAAGGCTTTGACCTCGATCTGCCCGCCCACCGGCTCATCGTGATTACCGGCCTGAGCGGTTCGGGAAAAAGCTCGCTCGCCTTCGACACCCTCTACGCCGAGGGGCAGCGCCGCTACATCGAGACCTTCTCCCCCTACGCGCGGCAGTTCTTCGACCGCATGGACAAACCGCGCGTGGACCGCATCCGCGGCATTCCGCCCGCCATCGCCATCGAACAGCGCAACGCCGTCCGCACCACGCGCTCCACCGTCGGCACGATGACCGAGATTTGCGATTACCTGAAGGTGCTCTGGCCGCACCTCGCGCAGCTCCACTGCCGCCAGTGCGGCCAGCCCGTGCGCAAGGAAACGCCCCAATACATCTGGGAAAGGCTGAACGCGGAGTGCGGAACACGGAACGCGGAATTGCTGATCACCTTCGACGTGCCGCTTTCGGAAAAGCTGCCGCTGGCCGAATCGCTTGCGCTCATCGCCAAACAGGGCTTCCAACGCCTGCTCATCAACGGCGAGATCGTCCGCATGGACGAAGCCCACTCCGCACTCCGCACTCCGCCCTCCGCGCTCACGGTCATTCAGGACCGCGTCCGCCTTGCCCCCACCGCCCGCGCCCGCTTCATCGAAGCCTGCGAACAGGCCTACCACTTCGGGAAAGGCAAGCTGGCCATTCGCGAACTGGAGGCGACGCATCACGCATCCCGCGTCACGCATCACTTCAGTTCCGGCTTCCACTGCGCCGCCTGCGATCTCGATTACCGCGAGCCTTCCCCCGCCCTGTTCAGCTTCAACCACCCGCTCGGCGCGTGCCCCGCGTGCAAGGGCTTTGGCCGCATCATCTCGATTGACTACGACCTCGCCCTGCCCGACCGGTCGTTGTCGCTGGCCGACGGCGCGGTGCGTCCGTGGCGCAGCGGCTTCAGCGCCGAGTGCCAGGCGGATTTGCTGAAGTTCTGCAAATTGCGGAATGTCCCGACCAACGTCCCCTTCCAACAGCTTTCCGCCGCACACCAGGACTGGGTCATCCATGGCGACCCTGGCTACGGCACAGACGCCGAACACGAATGGCCGCGCGCCTGGTATGGCATCAAGGGTTACTTCCGCTGGCTCGAATCAAAGTCTTACAAGATGCACGTCCGCGTGCTGCTCTCGCGCTACCGTGCTTACACCACCTGTCCCGAGTGTCGCGGCGCGCGGTTGAACCCGGACGCACTGCTCTACCGCTTGGCGATGGGGAATCGGCAATCGCCTATCAACCTCGCCGACTTCTACGCCCTGCCCATCGCCGACGCCCTCGCGCTTATCCAGCAGCTCGACCAGGACGAGCGATCCGTCATCCAACACCCGCAATCCCCCATTGCCCACGCGCTCCACGAGATCCGCTCCCGCCTGCAATACCTCGCCGACGTCGGCCTCGGCTACCTCACCCTCGACCGCCCCACGCGCACGCTCTCGGGCGGCGAAACCGAGCGCGTCAATCTCACCACCTGCCTCGGCACCAAACTCGTCAACACCCTCTACGTCCTCGACGAACCCAGTGTCGGCCTGCACCCGCGTGACACCGAACGCCTCGTCCGCCTGCTCGAACAACTCCGCGACCACGGCAACACCGTCGTCGTCGTCGAGCACGAGGCCGCCGTCATGCGCGCCGCCGACCAGATTGTGGACCTCGGCCCGGGCCACGGCGCCACGGGCGGCGAACTCGTCTTTCAAGGCACGTTCCGGGAAATCCTCAAGAGCAAGGCCAGCCTCACCGGCCAGTATTTGAGCGGGCGGAAGCAGATTGAAGTGCCACCGCGGCGGCCCGTCACCTTGGAGTGCGGTGACTTGTCACCGCTTTCCAAGAACGCAACGGACGCTCTCAACCCCAACGACCAACAAAGTTCCCCCAAAAGCGGCGACCAGTCGCCGCACTCCAAAGGCACGCCGTCGCTCGTGCTGCGGCACGCCACCCGCCACAACCTCAACGACGTCTCCGTCGCCATCCCGCTCAACCGTTTTGTCGCCATCACCGGCGTCAGCGGCTCCGGCAAGACCACGCTCGTCCGCGACCTGCTTCTCCCCGCGCTTCAGTCCAAACTTGGTTCTTTGGCCGAAACCGCCAAAGCCTCGGACCGCCTCGGTGCGGACGAAAGCTCGACCGGCGCCGACGACGATTCCGCACTCCGCGTTCCGCACTCCGCGCTTGTTTCCGGCCACGAACACCTCGCCCGCGTGCTCATGGTGGATCAATCCCCGCTCGGCAAAACGCCGCGATCGAACCCCGCCGTTTATACCGGTGCCTTTGACCACATCCGCGAAGTCTTCGCGCAATCCGAGGCGGCGAAGCAACGCGGCCTGAACGCCAGCGCCTTCAGCTTCAACTCGACCGTGGGCCAGTGCCAACGCTGCCGGGGCGCGGGCTTCGAGAAAATCGAGATGCAGTTCCTCAGCGACGTCTTCATCCGCTGCCCGGACTGCAACGGCCGCCGCTACCGCGGGCATATTCTTGAAATCACCTTGGAGTGCGGTGACTTGTCACCGCTTTCCCCGGCGGGCGACTTGTCGCCCGACGAGGGTGCGTTCAGCGCCCGACGCGCCGCTGCTTCGCCGACAAGTCGGCGAAGCGGAAAAAGCGGCGACAAGTCGCCGCACTCCAAAGCCTGGTCCATCGCCGACGCCCTCGAAGCCACGGTGGACGAAGCCGTGGAATTCTTCGGCAGCTTCACCGGCTCGAAGCCCGCGCAACGCGCTGTCGCGGCGTTGAAGCGGTTGCAGGACGTCGGCCTCGGCTACCTCCAGCTCGGCCAGCCCATCAACACGTTGAGCGGCGGCGAAAGCCAGCGCCTCAAGCTTGCGGCGCATCTGACGGAAGGCGCTTTGGAGTGCGGTGACTCGTCACCGCTTTCCCAGAACGCAACGGCCACTCGCAAGCCGGACGACCCGCAACGGTTCCAGAAAAGCGGCAACCCGTCGCCGCACGCCAAAGGCACCCTCTTTATCTTCGACGAGCCTACCACCGGTTTGCACTTCGACGACATCCGCGTGCTGCTCCAAGTTTTCCAGCGCCTCGTGGACGCCGGTCATTCCGTGCTCGTCATCGAACACAACCTCGACGTCATCAAATGCGCCGACTGGGTGATTGACCTCGGCCCGGAAGCCGGTGCCGGCGGCGGGCGCGTGGTGGCGACGGGCACGCCGGAGGAGATTGCGAAGTGCGAGGCGAGCCACACGGGCCGGTTTCTGCGGGAAATCCTGAACCCGACCGCTCCTGAAAGTGGGAAAGTGGGCAAGCCGGAAAGTGAGGCCAATAGCTTGCCCTCCCACCCGCTCACTTTCCCACCCGCCCATTTTCCACACATCCGCAAGAGAGGGCTGGTCAACGGCACGGCTGCCATCGCTATCCACGGCGCGCGCGAACACAACCTGAAAAACCTCTCGCTCGCCATCCCGCGAGACCAGTTCGTGGTCGTCACCGGCGTGAGCGGCTCCGGCAAAAGCACGCTCGCGTTCGATCTCATTTTCGCCGAGGGCCAGCGGCGGTTCCTCGATTCCATGAACGCCTACGCGCGCCAGTTCGTCGAGCAGATGGCGCGGCCAGACGTGGACCTGATTGACGGCCTCCCGCCCACGGTCAGCATCGAGCAACGCACCACGCGCGGCGGCGGCAAGAGCACCGTGGCCACGGTCACGGAAATTTTCCACTTCGTCCGCCTGCTCTTTGCCCGGCTCGGCACGCAATTTTGTCCGGATTGCCAGGTGCCCGTCCGACCGCAAACGCGCGATGAGGTCGAAGCGCAGCTCCGCGCGGAACTCAAAAAGCGCGGCCCGCTCCGCCTGCTCGCACCCGTGGTGAAGCGCCGCAAGGGTTTCCACACCGACGTGGCGGAGTGGGCCTTGAAGCATGGCTACGCGGAAATCCGAGCGGATGGGAAACTGCTGCCGGCCAGCGAACGGCTCCGCCTGGACCGCTTCAAGGAGCATGATGTGGAGATTGTGGTGGGCACCGTAACGGCGGCTCGGCCGAGCGCCTCCCAACTCCTCCCACCCA
>JBKBTZ010000143.1:0-8188 GCA_046290825.1 Limisphaerales bacterium | reverse complement strand
TTCAGAGCCGGTTGTCTAGCCAATTCTTTTTCCCGCTTCCCATCGGCCCTTTCCCTCTGCCAGCCAAACGCCCTAGGACCGCCAAAAACTTCCGCAGCGCGGCCTTGACCCCCTCATCAGGATGCGGTTAATGCTTCCGGGCCTGAATGTGTCCGCCCTGCGGACCCGCCAGCCGCAACGGTTGGAACATCAGGGCAACTGGTCTGGAGAGGTGGCCGAGTGGCTGAAGGCGCTGGTTTGCTAAACCGGTATACGCCTTAAAAGCGTATCGGGGGTTCGAATCCCCCCCTCTCCGCCAGACCTGTTCCGGCAACCCCGCCAAACCCCGTTTCCGCCCAGGTCTCACCGCGCCGCCCCGCGATACCGGTAATACGCCGCGCACGCGCCTTCGCTCGAAACCATCGTCGCGCCGAGCGGATGCTCCGGCGTGCAGCGCGTGCCGAACGCCGCGCACTCGTGCGGCTTCTTCAGCCCCTGCAACACCAGCCCCGCGATGCACTCCGCCGGCTCGGGCACCGTGCGCTCCGCCAGCCCAAACCGCCGGGCCGCGTCGAATGCCGCAAATTCCTCCGCCAGCCCCAGGCCACTGGCGGGAATCTCCCCCACGCCGCGCCACTTCCGCGGCACCACACGGAACACCTTCCGCACCAGCTCCTGCGCGGGCCGGTTGCCCTCGCGCCGCACGGCGCGGGCATATTGATTCTCGACCTCGGCGCGGCCCTCCTCGAGCTGGCGCACGACCATCAGGATGCCCTGCAAGATGTCCAACGGCTCGAAGCCCGTCACCACGATCGGCACCCGGTGTTTGGCGGCCAGCGGAAAGTATTCCTCATAGCCCATCACCGTGCAGACATGGCCGGCGGCGAGAAAACCCTGCACCCGGCACTCCGGCGACGCCATCAACGCCTCGATCGCCGGCGGCACGAGCACATGCGAGATGAGCAGCGAAAAATTCTTCAACCCTTGCTGCGCCGCCTGATACACCGCCATCGCGGTCGCCGGCGCGGTGGTTTCAAAACCGACCCCGAAGAACACCACCGCGCGGTCCGGATGCTGCGCCGCCAGCTTCACTGCATCCAAAGGCGAATACACAATCCGCACATCGCCGCCCCGCGCCTTCACGGTCAGCAAATCTGTCGTGCTGCCCGGCACGCGCAGCATGTCGCCGAAGGAGGTGAAAATGACGCCGGGCCGCGCGGCAATGTCGAGGGCCTGGTCAATGACTTCCAGCGGGGTCACACAGACCGGGCAGCCCGGGCCGTGAATCAGCGTGATTGGCTTGGGCAGCAGTTCATCAATCCCGAACTTCACGATCGCGTGCGTCTGCCCGCCGCACACCTCCATGATGGTCCAGGGGCGGGTGGTGACACGGTGGATTTCGCGCGCGAGCTTTTGCGCGAGTTCGGCGTCGCGGTATTCGTCGAGGTATTTCACGGCGCGCCCTCCCGCGCCGCCGGCTCCGCCGGTTTCAACTCGTCCAGTTCGTCCATCTCCTTGAGATAGGCGAAAATCTTCTGCGCCTCCGCCTCGTTCACCTTGTTCAGCGCGAAGCCGACGTGGACGATGACGTAATCGCCGACCTGCACGTCGGGCACGTAGGCGAGGCTCGCCTCACGCACGATGCCGCCGAAATTGACACGACCCATCCGGGTGAGCGGGTCGTCACCGCGGATGCTTTCCACTTTGCCGGGCACTGCGAGACACATGGTTGGGAGCGGTTCAGGGGTGATTCGTGGTCGGTTTCATCGGGCCGGGCGACGGGCGGCGACCACCTGGCCGAGGGCGATTCCGCCGTCGTTCGGCGGGACGCGCTGGTGCCAATAAACCGCAAAGCCCGCCGCGCGCAACCGCGTCACCGTCCGTTCCGTCAGACGGCGATTTTGAAAGCAACCGCCGCTCAACGCCACCCGATTCTCGCCCGTCGCGCGCGCCACCGTCACCACCGTCGCCGCCAGCGCCTCATGGAACTTCGCCGCCATCATGGCCGTCGGCACTCCGGCCAGCCGATCCGCGTCCAGCCCGCGCAGCAGCGGGTGCCAGTCCAACACGGGCACGACCGGGCCGGGCACCAGCGGCAATTCGTATGGCTCCACCTCACCCACGCCCGCCGCCGCGAACTCGAGTTCCATCGCGGCCTGGCCCTCGAACTCATTCCGCGCGCGCAGTCCGAGCAGGGCCGCCACCGCATCGAAAAGCCGGCCCATGCTGGAACAGGGCGGCGCGTTCACGCCCCGTTGGAGCGCCGCCCGCAGCAGCGCCAGCTCGCGCGCCTCAAACCGACGCTCGATTTCGCAGCGCAATCCGGACAACGCGGCGTCCCCGCCTGCCGCTGCGTGCAACATTCCCAGCGCCGCCCGGCGCGGTTCGCGCGCCGCGGCGTCCCCGCCGGGCAACGGAAACGCGCGCAAACTGGCGACCCGCTCCCCCTCGCCGTCTGTGACCCGAAAAAATTCGCCGCCCCAGATGGCACCATCCTCGCCGTAACCCGTCCCATCCCACGCCACGCCCAAGGCGGGCAACGCGACCTCATTCTCCGCCAGACAGGCCAGCGCGTGTGCCAGATGATGTTGCACTCGCACGAGCCGGGGGCCGCCACGCCGCGCCGCCAGTTCCTCTGCGAGCTGGGTCGAGAGATAATCCGGGTGGAGGTCGCCGGCCACGACTTCGGGTGTGGCGGCGTAGAGGCGGGGCAGGTCTGCCGCCGCCCGGCGGAACGCCGCGTGGGCCGGCTCCGTTTCGAGGTCGCCGAGGTGCTGGCTCAGGAACACGTTCTCCCCCACCGCCAGCGCCACCGTGTTCTTCAAGTGCGCACCGACCGCGAGGACTGTTTCGAGTTTTGGGCCTCGGGTTTCGGGTTGGTTTGGATTGGCACTGTCGAAACCCGGAACGCGAAACCCGAAACCCGAGACCAATCTCACCGGCAACGGCGCGTAACCCCGCGCCCGGCGCAGCACCATTTCGCGGTCGAGCATCACGCGCACAATCGAATCATCCACGGGTCGCGCGATGGGCCGGTCATGCACGAGCCACAGGTCGGCGATGCCCCGCAACCGCGCCAGCGCCTCGCGCTCGTCCGTGCAGAGCGGCTCGTCGCTCAGGTTGCCACTCGTGGCCACGACGGGAAACCCCAGCTCCGCCATCAGCAACAGATGCAGCGGGTTGGCGGGCAGCAGCACGCCGAGGTTCGGGTTGCCCGGGGCCACCGCTTCGGAGATGGCAGACGCGCCGACCTCCGTTCGCCGGGCCAGCAACGCGATGGGAGCCTCCGGCGATTCGAGCAAACGCGCCTCGAGTTCGGACACCGCGCACGCTTCGCGCACCGCCGCCAACGTCGGGAACATCACCGCAAACGGTTTGGCCCCGCGCCGCTTGCGCTCGCGCAACCGCCGCACCGCCGCCGCATTCCGAGCGTCCACCAGGAGATGAAACCCACCCACGCCTTTGACCGCCACAATGCGCCCCCGGCGGATCGCCTGCGCCGCCGCGCGCAGGGCGTCGTCGCCGCCGAACAACGCCACGCCCTCCGCGTCCCACAGTTCGAGACGCGGGCCGCAGCGCGGGCAGGCGTTGGGCTGTGCGTGGAACCGGCGGTCGCGCGGGTCCTCGTATTCCGCCCGGCACGCCGCGCACAGCGGAAAGCCGCGCATGGTCGTGTTGGGCCGGTCGTAGGGCAGCGCCTCGATGATGCTGAAGCGCGGCCCGCAGTGGGTGCAGTTGATGAAGGGGTAACGGAACCGCCGGTTCGCCGGATCGAACAACTCGCGGCGACATTCCGCGCAGGGGGCGATGTCCGGCAGCACGAGCGCGGTCGGCGCGCCGGAGGTTTCACTCGGATGGATCGCGAAGCCGCTCCACCCGGCGGCGTCCAGCCAGACACTTTCGCAACTGGTGATGACGCTGTGCGCGGGCCGTTCGTCGCGCAGCCGGCGGGCAAATTCTTCCACCGCACCGCGCGGCCCCTCGATTTCGATCACCACGCCCTGCGGGGAATTGCCCACCCAGCCCGCCAGCGCGAGTTCTGTCGCCAGCCGGTGAACAAACGGCCGAAAGCCAACTCCCTGCACCACACCGCCCACCGCCAGACGCAGGCGGACTTCGGGAGGGGCGGCAGCCGTCATGCCCCGATTCAACCAGCGCGGACGCGGCGGGCACAACCCCGGAAATGGCGTTGCACCGGCGCGCTTTCCCGCCCCACAATCACCGTGGCGCATGCACGAAGTTTCCCTCATGACCGAAGCTGTCCGGCTCGCGACGGAAACCGCGCGAACGCATGGCGCGACGCGCGTGGTGCGGTTGCACCTGTGCGTGGGGGCGTTGAGCGGCGTGGTGCCCGAGGCGCTGCGGTTTGCCTGGGACGTCGTCCGGCGCGATACTCCGCTGGCTGACGCCACGCTGGATATCGAGATGATTCCCGGCTCCCGCTGGTGCCCGGCCTGCGCAGCGGAATTCGACTGCACCGACTGGCTTACACCCTGCCCGCGCTGCCGCGGCCCCGGCGCCGAAGCGCGGCGCGGACGGGAAATGCGGATTGCGGCGGTGGAAATTGAGTGAACCGGCGGCCAACCTTTCAACAACCGGAGAACAACCATGTGCAAAGAATGCGGATGCGGCCACGGCGGCGAGGGAGCGACCATTCACGGCCCCGCCCATGACCAGGGGCACCACGACCACGACCATGCTCACCCCCACAGCCACGAACACGGCGGACACTCGCACGCCCATCCGCACGACCACGGGCATGGCCACGAAATCCGCTCGTTGGATTTGAACCTTTCCCTGCTCGCGAAGAACGACCGCCTCGCCGAGCAGAATCGCGGCTGGTTCCGCGCCCGGGGCGTCTTCGTGCTGAACGTCCTCTCCTCCCCCGGCTCCGGCAAGACGACCCTCCTCCGCGAAACCTGCGCCCGCCTCGCGGGGAAGCTGCGCGTGGCCGTCATCGTGGGCGACCTCGCCACGGACAACGATGCCGCCCGCCTGCGGGAGACCGGCGTGCCCGTGGTGCAGATCAACACTGGGACCGTCTGCCATCTCGACGCGGAAATGGTGGCCCGCGCGCTCGAACGCCTCGGCCCGGCGCCGCTCGACCTGCTCATCATCGAAAACGTCGGCAACCTCGTCTGCCCGGCGGACTTCGACCTGGGCGAACACCTGCGCGTGGTCCTCCTCTCCACCACCGAGGGCGAGGACAAACCGCTCAAGTATCCGCCCCTGTTCCATTCCGCCCACGTCGCCATCATCACCAAGACCGACCTGGCGGCAGCGGCGGGTTTTGACCGGGAACGGGCGGTGGCCAATCTCCGCCGCATCAGCCATCACGCGGAACTTTTCGAGCTGTCCGCGCGCACCGGCGAGGGCATGGATAGGTGGGTGGATTACCTCCTTGCGCGTTGCCCGAGGAAATCCTGAACCGGCCCTGCCTCGCACCGCTTCGGGTTGGTTTCCGATTTCGGCCCTCGGGTTTGCTGGCTTACCGCTGCCCCATCACCGCGCGGTAGCGGAGCAGGGCTTCGAGGAAGTAGTAGTCCGCATAGTTCAACGGCACGTCCACCTCCGATTTGCGCGGCAGGTCGCCGACGGAATGACGCAGCAGGAAGCCACCGTTGGTTCCGGGTTCGGCGAGATAGGCGGGCGAACTGAGCGAGAGCAGTTGCTGCCGCGCCAGTTCGAGGAATTGCCGGCCCAGCTTCGGCTCGACCTGCCCGCTCAATTCGATCAACGCCGAGGCCATGATGGCGGCGGCGGAAGCGTCGCGCGGTTCGTTCGGAATGTTCGGCGCGTCAAAATCCCAATACGGCACCTTGTCCGCCGGCAGGCGTGGATGGTTCCGGATGAACTGGGCGATGCGGACGGCGTGGTCGCGATAGGCCGGGTTGCCGGTCTCACGGAACATCATGACGAAGCCGTAAAGCCCCCACGCCTGGCCGCGCGCCCAGGCGGAACTGTCGGCGTAGCCCTGCCGCGTTTCGCGCTTGAGCACCGCGCCCGTCGCCGGGTCGTAATCCACCACATGGAAACTGCTGCCGTCGGGGCGGTAGTGGTTGGTCAGCGTCAGGTCCGCGTGGCGCAGGGCGATGTCGCGCAGGCGCGGCTCGTTCGCGGCGCGGGCAGCCCAGGTGAGCAGTTCGAGGTTCATCATGTTGTCCACGATGACGGGATATTTCCACGTCCCAAAATCCCACGAGCGGATCAGCCCGACGCGGTCGTCGTAGCGCGTGGCCAGGGAGCGCGCGCCCTGGATGAGCACGTCGCGGTAGGCCGGGTCGCCGGTCAGCCGCAGGCCGTTGCCGTAGCTGCAATACAGCATGAAGCCAACGTCATGGTGCCCGCGGAAATTTTTGATGCGCTCGACGCGCGCCGTGTAATCACGCGCCGCCTCCGCCCAACGGGCGTCCCCGGTGTATTCGTAAAGATACCAGAGCGACCCGCCCACGAAGCCGCTGGTCCAGTCCTCCGGGCGAACGAGCTTGAGCTGGCCGTTTTCGAAGGTGCGCGGGATGCGGGTGGGGTCGGAAACCTGCGCGAGCAGATGGGTGTATTGGGTGGCCGCGCGTTCGAAGACCAGCGGGATGCGGGCGCTCAATTCGTCCGGCGCAGTGCGGGACCGAGAGGGGCTGCACTGGCAGCCGACCAGTGCCAGCAACGCGGGCACGGCGGCGAGCCAAACGAGGTGGCGCGGGCGGAGTGAGGCGACAACGTGGGCAACGGAACGGAGGATTTGCATGGGCGGATTTTTAGCGGGGCGGAACGGTGGCGGGAAGGCGAAACGGATTTTTTCTCTTCAGAGAACGCATTTCAGCTTCTTCCAAGCGCCCATTGGCACCGGGCTTAAGCCCGCTGTGGTTGGAACCTGAAATGCCCCCGGCTGCCCACGGAAGCATTCGGAGTCGCCGCCGACCGGGCGATTCCATCCTTCGCAATCAGCCATGCCACTGCGGATGGACTGGCAGCCGTCGCGGGGCTTGGTCATTCGACCGCGTAACTTTTTCCCAAGCAAACCGTCTCAACTACTGGTTCGACGAAGACTGCGATGCAGTTGCATGCCGAATAATCAGAGCATACGAAACGAGAGTGACCATGAACATGAATCTGCCCCAAACCATGATTGCCGCGTGCTTGCTCGCAATGGCCGGCGCGGGCCTGGCAGCTCCCGATGGAGAGGCAAAGCAATTCAAATTCAGCACCACAATCGAGAAGGAGCGTCCTGAACTGAATGATGAAACAAGGAAGTTGATCGCCGCCCATCGCAGCGATCCATCCGAGGCGAACCGGTCGGCCTTGAGACGACAGGTTGAAATCAACTACGAGCGGGTCATTGAGCGTAAAAAGGCCAAGCTGGAGGAGTTAAAGCTCACGGCCAAACATGCGTCCAAGGTTCAGGAAATGCAGGCGATTGTGGATGAGCTGATTCAGGACAAAGCAAACCGCATCGAACAAAGCATGCGCCGCTTCACCGATCCACGCCTTCGCCCCGGCTACCGCCAGAGTGATGATGGATATCTGCCCGTGCTCGGAGCCGCGCACAACGTCTCGATCGCTTACACTCCGGTCACCAACGAAGAGTATTCCAAATTCATCAAGGCAACCGGCCGAAGGCCGCCGCAGGATTGGCCTCAGGGAATCATCCCTGCGGGCAAGGAACGGCATCCCGTGGTGAATGTTTCCCGGGATGATGCCATCGCATATTGTAAATGGCTTTCCGACCAGGACGGGAAGGCCAGCTACCGCCTGCCCACCGAAACGGAATGGGAGCTGGCTGCTGGACACATGCCGAAAGACGCGGATTTCAATTGCGGCGAAAATAACGGAACGACGCCGGTTGATGCCTATGCCAAAACGCTGGCGGCCTGCGGGGCAATTGACATGTGGGGCAACTGTTGGGAATGGACTTCCACCAAAATCCCGGCTTCCCAAGGCAAAGAGCGCGATAAATCGGTCATGGTGGTAAAGGGCGGCTCGTGGTCTTCGCCTCGGACGAGTTGCCGGACCGAACACAAAGGCGAAGGCAGGGAATCGTCCGCTGGCTTCAGTGATGTTGGTTTTCGAGTCGTTCGGGAAAATTGAGAGGACAGGCGCGAGCGCCCATTCTTGATGCACTGAGACCTCTGCAAAACGCTTTGAACGTGGCCGCGAGTTGAACGTCTGAGAGACATGCGCACACGCCCTGCTCGCCAACTGGATTTGACCGACA
>JBKBTZ010000142.1:0-8193 GCA_046290825.1 Limisphaerales bacterium | reverse complement strand
AGCGGGTCCGGATTGCGCGTGTCGTCCGCCAGCCCCGCCAGTTCAAAGGTTTCCTTGCGATTCGGGGTGATGAGGGAAAGCCCGCGGAGGTCCAGTTGATGGATGGGTTTCGGGTCCAGGCTCAGCCATACCCCGTGCGCGCGGCAGAGGCGTTTCACCTCGTCCAGCAACGGCTGCGTCACCACGCCTTTGCCGTAATCCCCGATGATCACCGCGTCCGCGGCGGGCAATTGCGCGGCCACCGCCGCCAGCAGCCGCCGGGTCAGCGCGGCGTCGAGCGCGCCGCGCGTCTCGCGGTCCACCCGCACGACCTGCTGCTGGTGTGCCACGATGCGGGTTTTGATGCTGGTGTGGCGGGTGGCGCTGGCGACCAGGCCGCCACAGCCCACGTGTTGTTCCCGAAGCAGCGTGGTGAGCTGGCGGGCGGCGGCATCGCGACCGACCGCGCCGAAGATTTCCGTGGCGACGCGGAGGGAACTGAGATTGCGGGCGACGTTGGCCGCGCCGCCGGGCATGAAGCTCTCCCGCTGAAAATCCACCACGGGCACGGGAGCCTCGGGCGAGATGCGCGAGACGCCGCCCCAGATGAACTGGTCGAGCATCACATCGCCCAGCACGAGCACGCGGCAGCGGCGCGCGGCGGTAAGCAGGGATTGAACGCGGGCAGTCTTGAGGCCGGGTTGGGTTTGCATGTTACTCGAGAAAACCGGTCAACGGGCTGGTGGCGCTGGCCTGCGGTTGCTGGGCGGCCAGGCCGATTTCGTAGGCGGCGCGCCCCGCCTCGACGGCGGCTTTGAACGCCCGCGCCATCCGGTTGGGATCAGCCGCAATGGCCAGCGCGGTGTTGACCAGAACGGCGTCAGCCCCCAGTTCCATCGCCTCGGCGGCATGGCTGGGCGCGCCGAGGCCGGCATCCACCACGACAGGCACGGTGGCCTGCTCGATGATGATGCGGAGCTGGTCGCGCGTCTGGAGGCCGCGATTCGAGCCGATGGGGGAACCGAGCGGCATGACGGTGGCCGTGCCCGCCTCCTGCAACCGCTTGGCCAGCACCGGGTCGGCGTTGATGTAGGGCAGCACGGTAAAGCCCTCGCGCACGAGGCGTTCGGCGGCTTTGAGCGTCTCAATCGGATCGGGCAGCAGGTAGCGCGGGTCCGGATGGATTTCCAGTTTGACCCATTTGGGCAGGCCCGCAGCGACAGCCAGGCGCGCAAGACGGATAGCCTCTTCGGCGTTCATCGCGCCGCTGGTGTTGGGCAACAGCAGGTATTTGGCGGGGTCAATGAAATCGAGAATGTTGGCGAACGGATCGCGCTGGCCGGACAGGTCGGCCCGGCGCAAGGCTACGGTGACGATTTCCGTGCCGCTGGCGGCGAGCGCATCGCGCATCACCTCCGGCGCGGAAAATTTTCCGGTGCCGACAAGCAGCCGGGATTGAAACGTCCGGCCCGCAATGACGAGTGGCTGGTTGCCCAAAGACATCGCGCGGGATGGTGGCGGGCGCGGGGGGGAATGTCGAGACGGCGGCAGGCCGTCGGGATCACCAATCTTTGAGGGGGCGGGACGGGTCGGCAGGGCGGACGGGCTGGAGCGGAAGGACACGCTCATCCCCTTTCACGGTGTCGAGCACGCGCAGGGCCTGTTCGGGTGTCATCTGGTCGGGGCTGCGCTGGCCGACGGGGCTGGCCTGTCCGCTTTGGCCCTCGTTCTGCGACTGAGGTTGCTGGCCTTGGTTGGGCTGGGGCTTGGACTCGGGTTCTTTGGGCTGACCGGCATCCTTCTGTGGCGGCTCCGGTTGCGGCTGGGATTGCTGGTCTTGGCGCTGGTCCTGGGGCTGGCCTTGTTGTTGGTCGCGCTGGGGCGGTTGTTGGTCCTGCGGTTGCTGGTTCTGCTGGTTCTGTTGTTGTTGATCGGACGGATCCGACTGGTCGGACTGGTCCTTCTGCTGCTGTTGCTGCTCCTGTTGTTGGAGTTCCTCCAGCATCTTCTTCACGAATTCGTAGTTATGGCGGGCATCGGCGTCCTGGGCGTCGAGCTTGGTGGCGGCTTCGAAGTCGCGCAGGGATTGCTGCCAGAATTCCTTGCGCGCGGGCAGTTCGGCGGCGGCATCCCCCCGGGCGAAGCGGGCATGGCCGCGGTTGTAATAGGCGCGCTGCTGCACGCCGAGGTCGGGGGCGGTCACGGCGCGGTCGAGCAACTGTTCGGCGGTTGCCCACTCGCCCCGCTGGAGGGCGGCGGTGCCGGCATTCAGAGCCAGCCGGGCGTCATCGGGCTGCTTTTCCAGAAGGCGTTGGTATTCGCGTTGGGCGGCTTCGTAATCGCCGCTTCGGTAGGCGCGGAGGGCGCGGCTGGCGGAGGCCTCGGCGTCGGCGGGCGCGAGCAGCGTGACCAATAACAAGCTGACGACAGCGGCTGGAGCAGGGGGCGTGGTCATCCGGGCACTGGTGGTGCGGCGGCGTGCCGGCCAGAGCATTTCGGCGATCAGCAGGAGGATGGCCGCGGCGAGGGGCCAGTGATAACGCTCGTGGTAACGCTTGTAGAGTTTCGCCTCCGACTCGGTTTTGGGCAGCGGGGCGAGGCCCTTTTCGTAAAGCGTTTCGATGGTCTTGGCCCCGCGCAGGGGTAGATAGAAGCCATTGCCGGCCGTGGCGATTTCCTGAAGGAGCGCTTCGTTGAGGCGGGACTTGATGACATTGCCCTCGGCATCCTTGAGGTATTCCGTGCGACCTTTGGCGTCCCGCACGCGGAGCAGTTCGCCCTCCGGTGAGCCAATGCCGATGGTGAAAATACGCAGCCCTTTCGCGGCGGCTTCGCGCGCGGCGGTCACGGCGTCGGAGTCATGGTCCTCGCCGTCGGTCATCAGGACCAGCACGCGATGGCCATCGGCCTCCTTGAAGGCGTCCATGGCCGCGCGGATGGCTTCGCCCAAGGCGGTGCCGCCTTGTGGCAGGGTGTTCACATCGAGCATCGTCACACTCTGGCGGAACGCGGCATCGTCAATGGTCATCGGACATTGCAGAAACGCGGTGCCGGCGAAAGCGATGAGGCCGAGGCGGTCGGACTTGGCGGTCTGCATCAATTCCAGGGCGGCGAGCTTGGCGCGGGCGAGGCGGTTCGGGCTGATGTCCTCGGCGAGCATGGATTTCGAGGTGTCAATCGCGACGATGACATCGAGACCGCGCTGGCGGGCCTCTTCCCAGGTGAAGCCCCATTGCGGGCGGGCGAGGGCCAGCACCAACAGAGCGCTGGCGGTGGTGAGCAACAGGATGCGCCCGCGTTCGCGGGTGGGTGACAGCCCGGCGGTCAGGTCCGGCAGGAGGCGGGCTTGAATGAACGCGGTCAGGAGCTTCTGACGGCGGCGGGCGGCCCAGACCAAAAAGGCGAACAAGGCCGGGGGAACGACCAGCAGCAGCCAGAGCAGTTGGGGGTGGGCGAATCTCATGGCAACCGGCGCAGCACCGTGTGTTTCAAGCTCTGCTCGACGCCCAACAACAGGATGCCCGGCAGGAGAAACCAGGTGAACAGTTCCTCGTGCTGGGTGAATTTGCGCACCTCGGCGTCGGTTTTCTCAAGCCGGTCAATCTCGGCGTAAATCTCGGCGAAGCGTTCCGCGTTGTCGGCGCGGTAATACTGGCCGCCGGTCATCTGGGCGATCTGTTGAAGCGTGTCCTCGTCAATGTCCACCGGCACGTTGCGGTAACCGACCTTCTGTCCGGCCATGAAGACGGGCATGGGCGCCTGTCCGCGGGTGCCGACGCCAATGGTATAGACCTTCACGCCCAGTGCGGCGGCGGCTTCAGCGGCGATGAGCGGCTGGATTCGGCCTGCGTTGTTCTGGCCGTCGGTCATGAGGATGACGATTTTGCTTTTGGCCTCGAGGTCGCGCAGGCGGTTGACGGCGGCGCTGAGGCCGTCGCCGATGGCGGTGCCATCCTCGATCTGGCGCAGGCGCAGGCGGTCAATGTTTAGTTCAAGGAAATCGTGGTCGAGCGTCAGCGGACAGGCGATGTAGGCCCGCCCCGCAAAGGCCACGAGGCCCAGGCGGTCGCTGGGGCGGCGGCGGACAAATTCGCGCAGGACGTGCTTGGCCATGTCGAGCCGGTTCACCCGCTGGCCGCGCAGGACGAAGTCCTCGGACTCCATGCTGGTCGAGAGGTCGAGCGCGATCACGATGTCCACGCCGCTGGCGCGGATGGTGGATTCGCTGCGCGACAGGCGGGGCTGGGCGAGGGCGACGATGAACGCGGCGAGCGCCAGCCAGCGGAGGGCGGCGAGAAATTGTCCCGCCCGCGAACGGGTGGCACCGCCCAGACCGGCCACAAGCTGCGTCGAGGAATAAACGAATGCCGCGGGCCGCCCGCGCCGGCCTTGGAGCCAGGCAAGCAGCGGCAGCAGCAGAAGAAGCAGCAGCAGGTATGGATGGGCGAAGGACAAGGGATTTACAATTTACGATTTACGAGTGGGGCTGGCGGCTCTGCCACCCCCTTATCCCCATCTTCGGGCTTGTTCGCGAGAACCTCCGGTTGCGGCTCGGTTTCGTTGACCAAGCGGCAGGCGGCGGCGTGGAGGTCGCGCAGTTCGCGCTCGGTGGGTTCGTAGCGGGCGAACTTCACGAGGTCACACCGCTGGAGAAAATCGGCGAGGCTGAGTTTCTGCGCGTCATTCAACAGCGCTGTGGTTTGGAGTTCGCGCAGGAACTCCTCGGTCGTGCGCTCGGGGGCGCGGAAGTTGAACCGCTCCTCCAGATAACCGCGCAGGGTGTCGGAGACTTCGATGACGAATGGTTTTGGCTCGGCCAGCAGGTCGAGCGCCGCTTCCAGCCGTTGACGGGCGCGGACATGGGGCGGAACCGGAGGCGGGGGCGGCGTTTGCCGTGCGCGGCGCAGCCAGAAGACCAGCCCGGCAATCAATGCCGCCGCCAACAACGCGCCCAGTGACCAGAGCAGCCATGACCAGCCGCTGGGGATTTCCAGCGGCGGCTTCACGGCGCGGAGGCCGTTGGTCAGCAGGTCGTTGGTGGCGAGTTGGGCGGGTGTGAGCATGATGCGTGATGCGTGCCCGCTTAGCCGTGGCGGCGGCGTTTTTCGCGCGTTTCAAAGAAGCGGCCCAGCGCGGCGGCATAGGGTTGATCGGTGCGCAACTGGATGGCGTCCACGCCGCAGCCGCGGAACAGGCGGGCGAGTTCGGCCTGGGCGCGCTGCTGGCGGAGTGCGAAAGCGTCGCGGCTGGCGGCGGTGGTGTTGATTTCGAGCACGTCTCCTGTTTCTGCGTCTTCAAGCACGAGCCGGCCCAGCGCGGGCAGCTCCAATTCAAAGCGGTCGGCGACCTGGACGGCGACAACGTCATGGCGGCGGTTGGCCTGCTTGAGGGCGGTGGTCAGGGCGCGGGATGGGCCACCGGACCCGTCGGGCGTGATGAAGTCGGAAACCAGAACGATGATCGCGCGGTGGGCGAGCATCCGGGTGGCGAATTCCAGTGCGCCGGGCAGGTCGGTGCCGGGGTGCGCCGGTTCGGTGAACAGGACTTCGCGGATGACGCGCAGGACATGCCGACGGCCCTTGCGCGGCGGGATGAATTTTTCGACGCGGTCGGTGAACAGCACGAGGCCAACCTTGTCGTTGTTGCGGATGGCGGAGAAGGCGAGGACGGAGGCGATTTCGGCGGCGAGTTCGCGTTTGGATTGCGCCTGGGAGCCGAAGCGGCCCGAACCGCTGGCGTCCACGACGAGGAGGAGGGTCAGTTCGCGTTCCTCGACGAACTTCTTCACGAACGGATGGTTCATCCGCGCGGTGACATTCCAGTCAATGGCGCGCACCTCGTCGCCGGGCTGGTATTCGCGGACCTCGTCAAAGTTCATCCCCTGGCCCTTGAAGACCGAGTGATACTGGCCGGCCAGAGATTCGCTCACGAGCCGGTTGGTGCGGATCTCGATCTGGCGGATTTTTTTGAGGATGTCGCGGGGAATCATGATTCGGGCCGCGTCCGGCGGCGCGCCGCAACCCGGGTGTTCCCGGCGGCCGCGCGGGCGGACGCTAGATAGACCGTTGGCGGGGCGGGGCGTTCATTTTCCGGGGCCGGGACGGAGGAACCAGCAAACTCCATAAAAGAGGAAAACGTAACCGTAAAGCTCCAAGCCTTCCTGGAGGGCGGCCTTGAAGAGGCGGCCATAATCAGTGCCCATGAGTTCCGCCCACAGCTTCCCGCTCCCAAAGATGCGGCTAAAAACCAACAGGGTCAGCAGTCCGAAAGAGATGTGATAAAACGAGCGCGTGCCGATGAAGGCGGCCATTGGCGGCCAGATCGAATCCCGGCAGCGGAACGCGGCGCCTGCGATGGATGCGCCCGCCGTGAGCAGGGCGGGCCAGAGCCAGAAGCCGTGCCACACGCCGTCCAACCACCCGTCGAGTTCCCGGATTAGCATGCAGGCAAAGAATCCACCGACCAGCAGCGCAAAGCCCCGCGCAGCCGGCTGCTGCCAGGCGCGAAGCCAGCAGAGCGCTGTCGCGCCCAACAAGAGCACGGCCTGGCTGATTTCCGTGAGCGAGGCCTCACCGACAGAATCGCGCAAGAAGCGAATATCCACCGCCACGCAAACGGCGGGCAGCGTGCTCAGGAGCGCGAGGAAAAGGAATTCGCCGACAGCCCGTTTTATTTTACGACGGTCAGACGAAGGAAGTTGGGGTGTTGGGGAAGGACTGGTCATCATGGCTTGGCGCATGCAGGGGCAGAGACGATCATGCGGCTGACTTATTCGACTTTACGGGCTGAATTGCTGTATGGCCGCGGGCGCGACTCGGCGTCTTCCGGCGGGGTCAATAGAATGGCAAACACCGTGGTGAACAGGCCGGTCAGCAACAGCCACATGCCGCCGGGCGAGCCGGGTTGGGCCAGAAACAGGGCGTTGGCCCCGAGCGCCACCATGGTGAGGTTCGGACTGAGCAGGACAAACGCCCGCGGATCGGCCGCCAGCCGGAAACCGCGCCGGTGCAACACCTCCTTGGCACCAAGCAGCAGTCCGGCGGTGCCGAGGGCGAGCAGGGCGTTCCAGGTCCAGAGCATTGGCCATTGCACTTGCAGCCCCAGTGCGAAGAAGAACATGGGAATCAGAAATCGCCGGCTGATGGGGGCGATGCAGTCCTCGAGGTTCATGCCCTGATGCCGCGCCCGGCTCATGAACAGGCCGAGGAAGAAGGCCGTTTTGGCGGCCTCCAATCCGAGCCGTTCGCCCACGGCGCATACGGCCAGCACCAACAGCACCAGCCAGTGCAGCCGCCAGTGGGTGGTCATGTCGAGGATGCGTTGAAAGGTGCGGACGAAATGCGCCGCAAACCGCGCGATCAGGAGCACCACCACCGTCATGCCGACAAACTTGGCGCCCAGCATCCAGGTGACGCCGGATTGGAGCGCGGTGGAGGACAAGGCGAGGGCAACGATGGTGATCATTTCGAGCGCCACCATGACGGCGAGCAGGCGGGCGCGCTCCTCCAGGAGCAGGCCCGGGAAGGCCTTCCACGCGGCGAAGGCCATGCCCACGGAGCAACCCGTCAGCGCAAAGGCGGCGATGAGCGATTCGGCGAGGTCCAACCCGGCGACCGAGGCCAGCGCGAGGACCAACGGATATTGCAGGAGGGAAAACCCGAGGGCGGTGCCCTGGTCGCGCAGGAACTGGCGGGCGGGGGGCAGGTCAATTTCCAGCCCCACCTCGAACAGCAGGAGCAGGAATCCGATCCGTCCGGCCTGCTGGAGCATGGTTTGCGCTCCGGCATCCACGATCGGACCGGCCAGCAAACCGAACAGCACGAAGATCGGATACGCGAGCGCGGGGCGCCGCAGCCGCCGGCAAAGGTCCGGCACGCCCATGAAGAGCAGCAGCAGGAAAATGAGGATCTCGATGTTGTTCATGCCCGGCGTTGCGGGCCGAGTGTAAGCAGGGGGCGGGGCGGGTTAAGCCCGAAATGCCGGTGCCTCCCGTTGGGGCAAGCCTGCGGGGTTGCAATGCAGTTATGCCGGATTCAACGCAGGGAATGGCCGGGCGCGGGCGATTGCCAGTGAACGACCCCAAAGGAATCCGTGCCGCCATCCCCGGCAACCTGGGCGCGCACGGTGTAACGGGCTCCCGGTTTGAGGGACGGCAATTCCAGCGCATAAACCGGTCGGCGAGGCTGATGACCAGTAAAGCCGGGATGCGCGTCC
>JBKBTZ010000141.1:0-8226 GCA_046290825.1 Limisphaerales bacterium | reverse complement strand
GGCGCCACACGCCCTTCAGGAACAAATACCGCCCGCAGTTTCATTTCCGGGCGCAGTCTGGCTCTGGCCTGCTGCCCACCAGCCCGGCCCAAGCGCATCGCAAACTTCTCGACCGCGGCGAAGCCGGCGACAACGTCGGCCTGCTGCTCCGCTCCATGAGCAACGGACCCAAGATCAAGCACGACACGGTCAAAAACTCCATCGGCAACATTCGGTAGCCCGGCCGGGCGGGAGACGCAGTGCGGCAGCACAGCGAAGTGATGGCGTTGCGAGAAACAAAGCCCCCGGCACGCAACCCACCGGCGCGAAGCGTCTTGGAGTGCGGCGGCCAGCGGAGCGCGACGCCGCTTTTCCCGTCCGCCTCTTCAAGGCCGCCGCCAGCGACACCGGCGGCGTGGTCACCAACCTGACGCTCATCTCCGCGCCGCCGGGGGTGCTGCGGCTCGGCGGCCTCCACCGTGACACCACCGGCAAAATCGGCACGGGCGCTTTACCTGGGACAAACGAGCTGATGCACCCAACCCGCCCCGCCATTTCTACTACGCCGTCCGCGTGCCGTCAGGCCGGCAGCACGGTTCTCGTTCCGCAAGTGTGGGGTCGGCGCGCCATTTCGCCCCCCGTCTTTTTCAGCGCATGGGCCACACGAGGTTTTTGAGCCGGGTAAACCGGTGCTCCTGCCACAGACCGGGGATTCACCGGGGCACACCTTCACCCTTTTGGGGGATTAACCAGACTGTCACCTTTCTGTAACGTTGGGTGTTTCCAGCCGTGAATCCCGTCGCCACCCCCTGCGCCGCCGCCGCCGCCCCTTATCGCGGCGCGGCGGGTGTTCGTGCTCCCGGGTGGGAAGCGTCGCGGAAGCCAACTTGGAGCATCCTCTTCGCGTTGGCGACAGCCGGGGCCGCTTTCGCTGCGCCACTCCTCACGGGCCTCACGCCTGAAGGTCGGCTCACTTGGACCGGGGCGGTCCACCCCGGCATTTGCACCGTCGAAGCCGCCTCCACCGCCCACGGGGATTGGCAGCCGTTATCCAACGTGTTTTCCCTCACCAGCACCGGCAGCTTCACCGTGGCCACCGGCTCGCCGAGTTGTTTCTTTCGCCTGCGCACGGTCGAGGTTCCGGCCACCGCCTCCGGCTTCACCCAGCTCGTCCACGCCTACGGCTACCTCGAAACCCTCGCGGGCAACGGCGCCGGGCGCGTGGACAACACCAGTTACTGGCAACCGCACTTCGAGGGCGCTCCCGGCCCGTTCGTCTCCCTCTCGCGCCCGCACTGGGCCTTGGCCGATCGCGCAGGGAACATTTACATCGCCGACAAGAACAGCCACGCCATCCTGCGGCTCGACACCAACGGCACCATTCACACCCACGCCGGCACGCACGTCGGCGGCTTCAACGGTGAAGGCCCCGCCCCGGCCACCACCCTCCAGCTCAACGCCCCCAACGCCCTTTGGGTCCGCGCCGACGGCACGGTGTATGTGCTCGACACCGACAACGCCCGCGTCCGCCGCGTCACCACCAACGGCATCCTGAGCACGCTCTTCAATGCCAAGGCGGACGTCAGCACCCCGCTTGGCGGCGGCCGCTGCCTGTGGGTGAAGGACGACGAGACGCTCGCCTACTTCGGCAACACCGACCGGATCCGTAAATGGACGCCGGGCGGCGGCCTGGCCAACCACGCCACCGGGTTCAACGAACTGGGCTGCTTTTACGTTGAGCCGGACGGCAACCTGCTCGTCGCCGACCGCGGCGCGCACCGCGTTTATCGCGTGGCCACCAACGGCACGCGCGTCACCCTCGCGGGCAACGGCACCACCACCGGCGGCGGCGACGGTCAGCCCGCGTTGCTCACCGGATTGCCCGGGCCGCGCGGCGTCTGGCCCCTGCCCACCGGCGGCTTCCTCCTGCTCCTGCACGACGGCGCGCAACTCTGGTATGTGGACGCCGCCGGCATCGCGCGTCTGCTGGTCCACGGCACCGGTGGCAACGCCTTCGTTCATGCGGGCGACGGCGAACACTTCTACGCGCCGGACGAGCCGCGCATCGGCGAGGGCCGCAGCGTGGCGCTCGACTTCGCCGGGAACATTCTGCTTTGCGAGAGCGATTACGGCTTCATCCGCCGCATTCGCTTCCAGCGCCTGCCCCACTGATCGCCATGCCCCAGGACCATCACCTTCAGGGTCAGCGGTTCGAGCTGAAATACCGCATCTCCGAGCCGGTCGCCGAACGGGTCCGCGCCTTCGTCAGCGCGCACCTCGAACTGGACGACTTCTCCGCCGCCCACCCGGACCGCGCCTACGACGTTCACAGCATTTACTTCGATTCCGACGAGCTGCACACGCACCACGCCACCGTCAATGGTGACAAGAACCGGTTCAAGCTCCGGCTCCGCTGCTACACGCTCGACGAAAGCGCCCCGGTGTTCCTCGAAATCAAGCGCCGCGTGGACAACTGCATCCTCAAGCAGCGCTGCCCCCTGCGCCGCGCGGCCGTGCCCCACCTGCTCGACGGCCAGACCCCGCCGCCCGAACTGGTGCTCTCGACCCAGCCCCGTCATCAGGTGGCGCTCGAAAACTTTCTCGAACTGTGCGACCGCCTCCACGCCACGCCGCGCCTGCGCAACCACTACCGCCGCGAGGCGTGGGTCAGCCCCGCCGACAACCACCTGCGCGTCACCTTCGACCGGGACATCTTCGTCGAGCCGTGGTTTGAGGGGCGGTTCGCGCCGATGACCCGGCCGCACCAAATCTACGGGGACGTGGTGGTGCTGGAGGTGAAGTTCACCGACCGGTTCCCGCGCTGGTGCCAGGAGATGGTCGAGCAGTTTCACCTCAATCGCTCGGCGGCCATGAAATACTGCGGCGGGGTGGATGCGCTCGGCCCGGATCAGTTCCGGCCGCGCGCAGCCCGGCCTCTTCCCGCGCGGGAGGCGCTCTGCTCATGAACTGGCTTTTCAGCGGCGACTACGGGCTGGTGCCCACCAACTACACCCTGCTGGCCATTGGCCTGCTCCTCTCCTTCGCCGGCGGGCAGGCGGTCGCGTGGACCTACATGTGGACGCACTCCGGCCTCTCCTACTCCCGCGCCTACGTCAACACCCTCATCGTCATGCCCGTGCTCGTCTGTTTGGTGATGATGGTGCTGGCCAACAACCTCATCATCGCCTTCGGCCTGATGGCCATCTTCGCGCTCGTCCGGTTCCGCACCGTGTTGCGCGACACGCTGGACACCGCCTACGTCCTCGCCGCCATCGTCATCGGTCTGGCCGCCGGCACCATGAAGTTCACCACCGCCGTCGTGGCCTGCGTGGCCACCGTGGCCCTGATGCTCTACTTCTGGGCCACCAACTCGGGCGCCCGCCAGCGCCACGACCTGGTGCTTAACCTGCAATGGCTCCGGCCCGCCGCCGAAGTGCGGGCGCTCGACCCGCTTTTCCAGCGGCATTGCCGCTCCGTGGTCTGCGCCAGCCAGCGCGTGGAGGAGGGTGGCGCCCGGCTCGCCCTCTCGTATCGCGTCCGGCTGCGCGACCCGGCCCGGAGCGCGGAATTCATCGCCGAATTGCAGCAACTCGAGGGCGTTGCCCGCGTCGCCAGCCTGGCCGCCCAGGACGAATCGGAATTATGACCGCCCCGGCCCGCGAACCCATTCCAATTCCGCCCGTTCAACGTTGGCGTGAGTTTCGCCAGCGCGTGCTGCCCGTGGCCGTGTTCGCCGGAGTGCTGCTGCTGCTCGCCTCGCTCTGGCGCGACCAACTCGCCGCGCCCGTGATGGTCGGCCAGGCCGAGGCCCAGACGGTCAACATCGGCTCACCCCAGCCGGGCACACTCACCGGGCTGAATGTCTCGCGCTTCCAGCGCGTCCGCGCGGGCGAAATCGTGGGGCACATCCTCGTGGCCGACGCCCGGCTCATCGCCGCCAACCTCGCCGTCTATCGGGCCGAGATTGATGCCCTGCGCGCCGGAGCCGGAGACCGCCCGTTGGCCGCCCATCAGCGCAACGCCATGGAATACATCCGCCTCCGGCTGGACTGGATGCGCCAGCGCGCCGCCCTCGCTTCCGCGCAGGTCAATCTGCAGCTTGCCGAGGCCGAGGTGGCCCGCACCGAAGCCCTCTTCGCCGAGCGCGTGGCCGCGCAGACGGAACTGGACATCGCCCGCGCCACCCGCGACGCCTACCGCCGCGAAATTGAGGAACTGGAAAAACTGGTCGCCGACGCCGAGGCCGGACTGAAGGCCCTGTCCCCCGAGGGCGGCCTCGACCTGGCGCGCGTCACCGACGACTCCCTCCGCGCCGCCATCGGCGTGCAGGAAGCGAACCTCCGCCTGATTGAGGCGCAGCTTGCCCCCGTGCCGCTCATCGCCCCCGTGGATGGGATGGTGACCACCGTCTGGCAGCGTTCCGGCGAGGCGGTGATGGCCGGTGCCCCCGTGGTCACCGTGACGGCGGAACGCGCCACCACCATCGTGGCATATCTGCGTCAGCCCGCGCTCGTCGAGCCGGCCATCGGCACGCCCGTGACCGTGCGCAGCCGCAGCGGTCAGCGGATGGCGGCCCGGTCGCAGGTCGCCGGCGTGGGCGTGCAGCTTGAGCCGCTGCCCGAGGCGTTGCGCTCCACGCTGCGCTTCACCCTCACCAATGCCGAACTCGGCCTGCCCGTCAGCATCCCCATCCCGCCGGAATTGCGTCTCCGCCCCGGAGAAGTGGTGGATGTGCTGTTGGAACCCAAAGGCGGGGAATAGCGAGGCGGCCGGCCCGTTCCGGCAAGGGCAAGTCAGCGGAACGCGCGATTGATGGCGCGCCGGACGGCGGCCACCACCCGACGCTGGACGGCCAGCGGGCGGCCAGCGATGCGCGCCCCGGCGGCGGCCGGATGTCCGCCCCCTCCGAATTCCGCCGCGATCTCGTTGACATTCACCCGGTCGCTTTTCGAGCGCAGGCTGATGCGGGTCAGTTCAGGTTCGATTTCCTCGAAGGTGATGGCCACCACCACCGGCTCGATGGCGCGGATATGGTCAATCAAGCCCTCGGCGTCGGCAGAATCGGCGCCGGTGCGGCTGAAGTCGCGCTGCCGCAGCCAGAAGTAGGCAATGCGGTTGTCATGCGTCAGGCGGAAGCTCGAATAGACGTGCTTGAGCAACTTGGCCCGGGAAACGGGATAGGATTGATAGACCTCGTGACAGATGCGGGCGAGGTCGGCCCCGTGGCTGACCAGTTCGGCGGCGGCGTGCAAGGTGCCCGGGCGCGTGCTGGGATACTGAAACGAGCCGGTGTCGGTGGAGATGGCGGTGAACAGCAGGTCGGCCACGGGCTTGGTGATGGGCCAGCGGGCGGCCTTGAGGAGCCGGAACACCAGTTCGCCGGTCGAGGGGTCCTGCGGCGACACCCAGTTCAAATCGCCAAAGCGGGTGTTGCTCTCGTGGTGGTCAATGTTGATGAGCTGCCGCCGCGCCTGCACGCGCTCACCCACCGTCCCGAGCCGTTCGTAGCTGGCCGCGTCGGTGGCAATCACGCAGTCAAACTCCATTCCCGCCTTGGGCGGCTGGATCAGCTTCTCCGGATCCAGAAAGCGGTATTTCTCAGGAATCGGATCCTGGTTCCAGCACCAGACGGTCTTGCCCTGCGCGCGCAGCGCCAGCGTCAGGCCAAGCTGGGAGCCAACACAGTCCCCGTCGGGCCGGACATGCCCCACCACGCAGAAGGTCTGGTGCCCGGCAATCGCGTCCAGGATGCGGTCAATGATTTTGGGATGGGGCTTCATGCCGCCGTGCCGGGCGCCCCGCCGGCGCCGCCCCGCTCGAGGTCGTCAATGATGCGGAGCACGCGGTCGGCCTTGGCCACCGAGTCGTCCAGCAGGAAGGTGAGCGTGGGGGTGAATTTGAGGACGATGTTGCGCCCAATCTCGCCCTGGATGCGGACGCGATGCTCGTCCAGGAGCCGCCGGGCCAGCTTCCGCTGGTCGTCCGTGCCCAGCACGCTCACAAACACCCGGGCCGAGCGGAGGTCGCTCGCGGTCTCCACCGCCGTCACCGAAAGCAGGCCGGTGTCGTTGAGGTTGAAGTCGCGGCGGAGAATCTCCCCCAGCTCGTGCTTGAGCAGCTCGTTGACTCGTTCGATGCGGCGCGAGGACATGGTGCGACAGCGGGCGCAGGCTCACCGGCGGCGGCGTTACAATTTCTGGGCGACCCGCTCGACGGTGTAACATTCGATCACATCGCCCACCTCGAAATCACCAAACCCGTCAATGCGGATGCCGCACTCCAGGCCGGCGCGGACCTCGTTGACCTCGTCCTGGAAGCGGCGGAGCGACTGGGTGACGCCCTCGTAAAGCAGGTCCTTGCGGCGGCGGACCCGGACCTTGCCGCGGGCGATGCGGCCCGAGGTGACCATGCAGCCGGCCACGGGGACGCCCTTGGACAGTTCGAAAATCTTGCGGACCTCGGCGGTGCCGGTGACGACCTCCTTGAACACGGGGTCGAGCAGGCCGGCCATCGCCGCCTTCACCTCGTCCACCAGTTCGTAGATGATGGCGTAGAGCTTGATCTGCACGCCGTGGTGCTTGGCCTTGTCGTTGACGCCCGTGTCAATCCGGGTGTGAAAGCCCAGGATGACGGCCTTGGACGCGGCCGCCAGGTCCACGTCGGACTCGGTGATGGTGCCGACGGCGTCGTGGATCACCTCGAGCGAAACCTTGTCCGACTGGATCTTCTCCAGTTCGCTGACAATCGCCTCAACGGAACCCTGCGTGTCGGCCTTGACGATGACCTTGAGCACCTTGCTTTGCGCGGCGTCGAGCGTGGCGAACAGGTTTTCCAGCGTCACCTTGTTGCGGTCGTCCAGCGCCTGCTTCTTTTTCTCCTCGGCGCGCCGTTCGGCGATTTCGCGGGCGACCTTGTCGTTTTCGACGACGGTAAATGGAATGCCGGCCTCGGGCACGCCGTTCAGACCGAGCACGCGCACGGCCACGGACGGCCCGGCTTCCTTGAGGCGGATGCCCTCCTCGTTGATCAGCGCCCGGGCCTTGCCGTAGAACTCGCCGCACAGGATCACATCGCCGACCCGCAGCGTGCCCTTGCGGACCAGCACGGTGGCCATCGGCCCACCCGGCTCAAGCCCGGACTCGATGACGTTCCCGGTGGCAAGGCGGTCGGGGTTGGCCTTGAGTTCAAGCAGGTCGGCCTGGAGCACGATGGCGCCCAGGAGCTTGTCCACCCCCTGCTTGGTGAGCGCGGAGCAATCCACGAAGATGTTGTCGCCGCCCCAGTCGTCGGGCACCACGCCTTTGTCCTGGAGCTGCTGGCGGACCATCATCGGGTTGGCGTTCGGGTGGTCGCACTTGTTGACGGCGACGATGATCGGCACCTTGGCCGCCTTTGCATGGCTCAGGGCCTCGAGCGTCTGTGGCATCACGCCGTCATTCGCGGCCACCACCAGCACCACGATGTCCGTCACGTTGGCGCCGCGGGCGCGCATCGAGCTGAACGCGGCGTGGCCGGGCGTGTCGAGGAAGGTGATTTGCTGGAGCTCGCCCTTCTTTTCCGGATGCGGGACGGAGATGGTGTAGGCACCGATGTGCTGGGTGATGCCGCCGGCCTCGCCCTTGGCGACGTTGGACTTGCGGATCACATCCAACAGGGTGGTTTTGCCGTGGTCCACGTGGCCCATGATGGTGACCACGGGCGGGCGCGGCTTGAGGCTTTCGGGTTTGTCCTCGTCGTCCACCACGTCCACCGGTGCCACCGGCTTGTGGACGAGGCCGTGCCCCTTTTCCCGGCTGTCCTTCTGTAGGTCAAAGCCGAATTTGGCGCAAACCCGCTTGGCAATCTGCTCCTCGACCGTCTGGTTCACGGTCGCAAACACGCCCTGACTCATCAGTTCGGCAATGACCGTGTGCGGTTTGAGCTTCATCTGCTCGGCCAGGTCACGAACCGTGAACGGAGACTTGAGCTTGATGACGGTGGCGCCGCTGGGCAGTTCAATCTTGGGTGCCGCCGGGGGGGCGACTTTGCCGGGCACAGCGCCGGTCGCCCCGCGCTGGCCGTTCGTGCCCGCGCCGGGTCGCCCGGCCGGGCCGGGCCGGGCGGGGCTGCGGTCGTCCCGGCCGGGGGCAACCCGCCCGGCCGGGGCGCGTTGGTTGCCACCCCGTTCGCCGGGAAGCCCCGGTAGGGGTGTCGGGGCGATGTGCCCAACCAAGTCCCCCACTTTGGGCGGCGGTGGCGCCCCGGGAA
>JBKBTZ010000140.1:0-8237 GCA_046290825.1 Limisphaerales bacterium | reverse complement strand
TTTCAGAGCCGGTTGTCTAGCCAATTCTTTTTCCCGCTTCCCATCGGCCCTTTCCCTCTGCCAGCCAAACGCCCTACGTTCTCGAAAACCCAGCAAATCCGCGCCCTTTGGGACTCCGTGCCGGGGACCTGGCCGAAGCCTGCCCAATTCGCGCCCCGGCAGGCCGACGACAACCTAACCAGGCCCTTGTTATTTGAGGTGCCCACGTCGGGGCCGCGCGCCTCCCCCCGGCGGAGGCGGCTCAATCGGCCCGGTCAGGCTCGAAGCGCCCACCGACCACCAATCAGGCTGGCCCGCACCGGACCGGTGTGCGCCAGGAGACCTTCATGAACCGCCGTCGCCCGCGCCCGGAAAGGAATGGCAATCAAATCCGCGCAGGCACCCGCCCGAATCTCCCCGAGACAGCCGGCCTGGCCAAGGGCACGCGCCGGGTTCACGGTCACCATGCGGATGAGGTGCTCCGGAGCAACTTGTGGAAACCGTGCCGCGAAGGCGCGCATTTCCGCGAACAAGTCCAGTTCCACCGGCTGGCGGTGCGGTTTCTCAACCGTGGCCAGGCTGTCCGTGGCAAGACAGAGGTTCACCCCGGCGGCAAGCAGTGCTTCGTAAGGAAAAGCCTGGTGCCGGAAAAACGCATGGCTGCGGGGACAATGCACGACATGCACCCCTGCGCGGCCCAAACGCCCGGCGTCGCCGGGGGCGAGGTAGTTGACGTGAATGGCAAGCAGCGACGGGTGAAGCGCGCCGCAACGCTCGAGGTGTTCGACCGGCGATCCCAGCCCGCAATCGCGATTGTCGCGTTCATTGCGGGCCAGCCATTCGTGCATTTCGCCCTGCGCGTGCCGGAACATCTCGAATTCCTGGTCCGACTCCGCCACGTGCATGGTGATCCGCCAGCGCCGGCGGCGCGCCGCGCGGGCGGCCAGCGTAACGAGTTCCGGCAACGTCGAATAGGGCGCGTGCGGCGAGAGCCAGGCGCGGTTCCGCCGGTGCCGCAGCCGACCAATGTGCGACATCGCCTCCTCCAGCACCTGTCTGGGCTGCCGTCGGCTGCGAATACCGGTCATCTCTAAAAAGGAGAAAACCCGTAGCGGCGTTGCCTCCCAGGCGGCGGGCAGCAACGCCGGCACCGCCTCCACGTCTCCCACAGTGGTGACGCCGTTGCGCAACAACATGGCCGCCCCTTCCCGCCAGGACTGCGCAAAGTCCTCGTCCGACCACTGCCCCTTGGTCGCCGTGATGAGCTTGAGCCAGTCGGTGAACCGGCGCGGCGGGGGGAACAGCCCGGCCATTCCGGTATAGTCCAAGTGACAGTGGGCATTGACCAGCCCCGGAAGCAGCGCCACGTCGCCGAGGTCAACGACCTCCCCCACGTCCCGCCGCAGGTCACGCCACCGCCCCACCGCCCGGATGCGCGCACCGGTCACCCGGACCACGCCATTCTCGATGGGCGGCTGGGTAATGGGGACAACTACGCGGGCGCGCAGCAACATCTCGCGGTGGGCAGGCGTCTCAGGCAGCGCCCACGCGGCGGGCCTTGACACGAGCGGCGACCTTGTGCTTGAGCGCCTTGCGCTTGTTGTGACGCTTGCGGATTTGCTGCTCGATCTTCTTCGCCACCTTGTCAATGGCCGCGTAGAGATCGGCGTCGTGATCCTCGGCATACAGGTCCGGCCCGCGCACCCCCAGCCGGATGGAACATCCGAACTGCTTGGAAGGGGCACGGGTCTTGTCGTTTTCAATGATCACGCGCGCATCCACGGCCCACCGGTCGAAGTGTTCAAGCTTGTCAAGCCGGTCCAGAATGTGGTCCTCGATGGCCTTGGTCAGCGTGATATTGTGCGTGCTAAGGATGAGCTTCATATCCGCGCTCAACATGCGCCCCGCCCCGGCCAAAATCCAGCCCAACGGCGCATTTTTTCACACCGCGCCGACCAGCCGGCTCAAACGCCCCGCTGTTCCGCGGGCCAGATGACCTTGTGCATCTGCAATTGGAACCGCACCGGCAGGGCGTCGGCGAGGATGCGCTCAGCAAGCTGTTGACGGGTCATGGGCGTCAGCCCTCGCGGCACGGGCTTCAGCGTCTTGTCTTGCTGCTCGGGACGCAGCGGATGCACCCAGGACATCAGCAGCGGGCAAATCGTGTCCAATTTGTGCGTGATAATCTGTGCCCTGGCCCATTCGTAATCCTCCACCGCGCCGATGACGAACTTGATCTCGTCGGTCGCCTTCAGATGCGGAATGTTGTCGAACCGGTTGCGGGCAACCTCGCCGCTGCTCGGGCATTTCAAATCCATGATGCGCCGCACCCGCGGGTCAACCCGGGAGATGTCCAGCGCGCCGCTCGTCTCCACCAGCACGGTGAAGCCGGCATCACAAAGCTGCGTCATCAACGGCAAAGCGGCGGGCTGGAGGAGCGGTTCACCGCCGGTGAACTCCACGAGGGGAAGTGCGGGCTGCGGATTGATAGATGTCAGGCCGGCACCTGCATCCTGAATCTTGCTCGGATTTGTAATCTTAATCCCCCCCTCCCCCGTGATGCGTGATGCGTGATGCGTAAAAGGTTCGGCCAAACGCTTCACTTCAGCCACGATTCCCGGGAGGGTCCGCCGCTTGCCCTCGGTGAAGGCATACGCCGTGTCGCAGTAAGAGCAGCGCAGGTTGCACCCGGTCAACCGCACGAACACACAGGGGAGGCCTGCGAAAGTGCTTTCGCCCTGCAAGCTCAGATAGATTTCGTTGACCACCAGCGTGTCCGCCATGGCCCGGACTCTAGCCATCCCCCGGCGGGGAGGGAACCGTAAAGCCTGCCAGTGGACTTTGACCGCCAGTTGTGGCAGTAAATGCCCGCCCCGTGGCACAATTATGACGTTCCTGCCACCAATCCGCGCCTGCGGGATGTCCCCCCTGCTCCGCTGCCTGACCAGCCTGATGCTTGCCGCGACCGCCGCTCACGCGAGCGTTTTGAACACCAACGGCACCGCCCTGCTCCGCGCCTTTGGCGCCGGATTGGATGGCACTGGAATCGTCGTCGCCCAGCCGGAAGCGTCGAGCGATACCAACACGCTCAACTTTCAAATCGACCCCGCCGATGGCAACGTAGCCCAGCCGGTCAGCCGATTTGTGTTCGCCTCGGCGCTGGGCACCGACACCAACTACCCCAACAGCGTGGGCGTCACCTCGACCCACGCTTCCCAGGTCGCGAGCTTTTTCTTCGGTCGCGTCTTTGGCGTGGCCACCAACGTCACCCGCGTGGACAATTACGATGCCGTCCACTTCGTGCAGACCTTCGTTGCGGCCACCAATCCGCCGCCGATCGGCGCGCCCATCGTCAACCAGAGCTTCATCTTCGGCTCGCTCTCGGTGCCCGAGCAGCAGGCGGTGGACAGTTCCTACGATTTCGCCGCAGCGCGGGACAACATCTTATTCGTCTCCGGGGCTGGCAACGGCGGCACCGTCAGCGCCGCCGCCACCTGTTACAACGGGATCGGCGTGGCGGCCTTTGGCGGTTCCTCCAGCGTGGGGCCAACCGCTGACAATGGCCGGTGCAAACCCGACCTCACCGCGCCCGCGCCCTTCACCAGCTTTTCCACCCCGCAGGTGGCCGGCGCAGCGGCCCTGCTGCTCCAGGCCGGTCTGCGCGGCGACGGCGGCCCCGACACCAACGCCGCCACGGACATCCGCACCCTGAAAGCCCTCCTGCTCAATGGCGCGGTCAAACCAGGCGACTGGACCAACTCCCCGTCCGTCCCGCTGGATCTGCGCCACGGCGCCGGTGTGCTCAACGTGTTCAATTCGTGGAGGCAACTGACCGGCGGACGGCACGCGGCCGTCGAGGAAACCACCGTTCCACCGCTCGACCCGCATCCGCCGGGCACAAGCTCAACGAACATTCCTGCGTGGAGCGGCTGGGACTTTGACACCTTGAGCAGTTCCACCAATGCCGACACGGTGCGTCACTACTACTTTGAACTGACCAACGATTTCCCGGGCGCCACGTTTACCCTCACCGCCACGCTGGCTTGGAACCGGCAGACGAATCAAACCGCCATCAACGACCTGGACCTCTATCTCTACGACGCTGCCACCGGCAGCCTCCTCGCCGAAAGCATCAGCGCGCCCAATAACGTCGAGCATCTCCACGTGCGCGAACTGTCGCCGGGCCGTTACGATTTGCAGGTGCTGAAATACGGCGGCCCACCGGAATACGGGAACCTGACCGAATCGGAAACCTACGCGCTGGCGTGGGAGTTTTTCTCCCTGCCGCTTGCCATCGCCGGCACGGAAACCAACGTCACCCTGCGCTGGCCCGTGTATCCCGACGGCTTTGCATTGCAGACGACCACCAACCTCGCCGCGCCTGCGACGTGGACAACCGTGACCAATGCTGCCGCCCTCCTCGCCGGCACGAACACCGTCACGCTGCCGTCGATGAATGGGCAACAGTTCTTCCAACTGCGGCGGCCAGGATTCTGATCGCTTCAGGAAAGCTGCGGTAGCACCCGCGTCTCGCGGGTTGGTCCCGGCGTCGCGCCCGGACCTCGTGACTCCATCTGAACACTCCTCACACTGGAAGTTGGCGGACGAAGTTTTCGGCGGGACGCCGAAAACCACCCGCCGGAGGCGGGTGCTACCGTTGAACGATGCGCATCCCCGTTACTCCAGCCCGCGCTCGATCAAGTCGTCTTCATCCAGCCCAAGGTAGTGGCCAAGTTCGTGCAGGTAGGTGGTATGAACCTCCTCGAGAAACCATTCCTCGTTCTGCTCTGCCTGGTCCCAGAGGTTGTCGAGGAAGAGGATGATTTGCGGCGGCATGGGCACCGACATTTCGTTCGCAAAATCGGGGCCGACAAACAACCCGAGCGTGTCGGGCGCGATGCCATCGGCCAGCAGCCCGGCATTCGGCACCGGCTCGAACGTCACCGGCACCTGGCGCGCCCGCTCCCGCAACGGCTTGGGCAGCGCCTTGAGGGTGGCCGCCACTTCATCCAGCGCGAGCGTCTGCAAACGCTTGAAAAGCCCGGTCATCGCAGGATTTGCTTCGCCGCCTTCACCAGCGCCGCCGCCTCGGGATCCGTGCCGATGGTGATGCGCAAATAATCGCTGACTTCGGGCGCACTGAACCAGCGCACGAGAATTTTCCGGTCGCGCAATTTCTGGAGCCACACCTTCGCCGGAAACTTCGGCGGGCGGGCGAGGAGGAAGTTCGTCTGGCTCGGCAACACGGTGAAACCCAGCTCCGCCAGCTCGCACGTCAGCACTTCACGCGTGCCGATGATCTTGCGGAAATTGGCGCGGTAGTAAGGCAGGTCGTCCAGCGTCGCCACCGCCGCAATCTGACCCAGGCCGTTGACGTTGTAGCTGTCCCGCATCTTGTCGAGCGCGGCGATGAGGTCGCGATGGCCAACGAAGTAGCCGACGCGCTGGAAGCATAGCGAATAGGCCTTCGAGAACGTCCGCGCCACAAGCACATGCGGATGCTTCAGCGCCAGCTTCAAGGCGTTCTCCTCTGCAAAGTCCACATACGCCTCGTCGAGCACGGTGACGCCGCGCTGCACCCGGCAAAGCGTCTCCAGTTCGGAGGTCGCGTAGCCGCGCCCGCTCGGCGCGTTGGGCGTGGTGACGAAGGTGAGCGCCGCGTCAAACCGCCATTGCCTGCCGCGCTTCAACTCCGCCACGGGCGGCAGACCAAAGTCCGGCTTCAGCGGCACCGCGTTCTTTGCCGCGCCGTGTGTATCCGCCAGCACGGGGTAAAGCGAGTAGCTCGGGGTGAAATATTGAACCATTTGTTTCCCGCTTTTCCACTTTCCGCCTTCCGCTTTTCCCGCCGGTTCCACAAACGTCCGCACCGCCAGCGCGAGACATTCATCCGAGCCGTTGCCGATGAAGATGTTCTCCGCCTGGCAACGATGCAGTGTCGCCAGCTTCTCCCGCAGGGGCTGCGCCGTCGGGTTCGGATACAGCCGCAACCGCTCGTCCACCGCCGCGCGCACGGCGGCCAAAACCCTGGGCGACGGCGGGTAGGGATTCTCGTTGGTGTTCAGCTTGATCAGCCCCGGGATCTTGGGCTGCTCGCCCGGAACGTAGGGGTGCAGAGCGCGAACCAGCGGGCGGATGAGAGAATTGGTAGGCATCAAGCGAATGAATTGTTCACGGCCAGTCTCCGCCGTGTGGATATCGTTGCAAATCCGAAGCGCGAAAGGCGGTCAAAAAATCAGCGACAAACTCGTCTTGGGGTTTCTGGGGCAATGTCACTCGCAGCAACTTGAAGCCCGCGGGAACCGGACCTTGCTGAACGCTGCGGGCAAATCCCTGGTCGCGCGTCAGGCAAAGTTCGAAATTTTGAATGGCAAAACGATAGAGGCGGCCGTTATCCAGACCTCTCATGCGAAGCGTCAGAACAGATTCCACCTCGTGCCCCTCGTTGCGGAGCGCCGCGACGAGCTTCCTGGGCAGATTCTCATCCAGCAGGATCTTCACGCGGCCTTGAGTTCCTGCTGGCTGGCGAGTTCTGCCAGCACCCCACGGATCGCCTCAACCGTAAGACTGGGATAGGCATCGGCGATGTCCGCCACGGTCATGCCAGCAGCGAGGCACTCGAGAATTTGTGCCACCGAAATGCGCGTGTCCCGCACGCGGGGTGCTCCCCCGAGATGCTCGCTGTCGGACACGATCCACTTGTTCATACGGCGGAAATTAAGCCAGCCATCACCCCGCCTCAAGCAAGACATGGCAACGCCGGCAACTTCCGCATTTCCGCGCCCGCGCTTTCGTGTTTTGCTGCCGCGCACGGATGATCGCCCGCGTCACCCTCGAGATCGCCCTCCGCAAGGAGTTTGATTACGCCATCCCGCCCGAACTTGCGGGCCAGGTGGACGTGGGCAGCCGCGTGCAGGTGCCGTTTGGTCCGCGCAAGGTGCTGGGCGTCGTCACCGCCATCGCCGAGGAATCGGAACACACCAATCTAAAGAGCATCCTCAAGGTCATCGGCGCGCAAACGCTCGTCACGCCCAAGGTGCTGGCGCTGGCCCGCTGGATCGCGGAATACTACTGCTGCCCGCCGGAAATCGCGCTCAAAAGCGTCCTGCCCGAGGCGGTGCGCAAGGAGGAAGCCGGCTGGCGGGAACGGCTCTTCGTCCGCGCGTTGCCGGTGACGGGCGAGTTTCCCAAGCTGCCCAAGCGTCAGCAGGAAGTGTGGAACCTGGTCGAGGAACGCCGCGAACTACCGTTGCAGGAACTGCTCGAACTCGCCCAAACCACCGCCGCTACCGTGCGTCGCCTCGAAGATCGCGGCCTCATCGCGATCTCCAGCCAGGTTTCCGAGCGCGACCCCTACGCGCAGGAGCAGATTGTGCCGACGAAGCCGATGGCCCTGAACGCGGCGCAGGCGAAGGCACTGGCCGCGATCGTGGCAGCGATGGATTCGTGTCGCACCCGCGGCCCGCGGGTGGCGGGGGGGGGTGGGGGACCCACTCCCTCCCCCCCCCCCTTTTTCCCCCCCACCTGGCCAAACGCTCGCGCGAGCTGGCCCGGCAGGGCGGCTCGCTCGCGGCCATCTGCACGGAAACACTCCAATCCCCGCTGGAGGTGCAGGCCTACAACCTCGAGGACCACCAGCAGAGCCGCTTCGCCGCGCGCGTGCGCGAAATCCTCCGCCTTTCGCTCAAGGCCGTGAAATACCAGTCCCTCACCGCCCCCAGCATTGAGTTCGTGTCGGTCTGCGGCTTCATGGCGGCCCTGTATTTCGGCGTCCAGCACGGAATGGATTTCGGCACGTTCAGTGCGCTCGGCGTGGCGTTGTTCCTGTGCTATGAGCCGGTGAAGAAACTGGGCGGCATCAACGAGGCCATCAAATCCCGCGTCGGCTCGCTCGAGCGCATTGAGGAGGTGCTCGACGCGCCGGACACGGTGGTCAATCCCGCCGCGCCGCGCCCGCTGCCGCCCGCAACCGCGGAAATCGAGTTTGCCGGCGTCAGCTTCCGCTACCCCACCGCCGCGCTGGATGCGCCCGCGGCGTTGAATGACGTCAGTGTGCGACTGGTGCCCGGCGAGGTTGTGGCACTCGTCGGTCCCAGCGGCGCGGGCAAGACCACGTTTGCCCTGATGATTCCGCGCTTCTTTGACCCGACCGCCGGCGCCGTCCGGCTGGGCGGCGTGGACCTGCGCGAACTGGACAAGACGGCGCTGCGCAGCCGCGTGGCGCTCATGCCGCAGGTGCCCGTGCTCTTTCACACCAG
>JBKBTZ010000139.1:0-8265 GCA_046290825.1 Limisphaerales bacterium | reverse complement strand
ACTTCGTCATCGGTCAGTGCGCGGTCGTAAAGCGCGGCTTCATCCAGTTGCCCTTGAAACATGCCGACGGGGGTGACGCCGGTCTGCAGCACGCGCGTCTGCTGGCTGCCGCCGAAGACGAGGTCGTTGAGTTCCCGCAACACCAGGCCCGGCCAGTTGGTTTCCGCCACCCGGTTGCCGTCGAGCCAGATGACAGCCTGCCCGGAGGCCCGGTCGAAGGCGAAGGCCAGGTGCTGCCAAGTGTTCGAGCGGATCGCGTTGGGCGCGGTGCCCAATGTGCGGAAAGAGGGGAACGCACCCGGAGTGCCGTTTTGCAGGGTCAGCCGGACGGCACCCGGATTGCCGCCGCCACTGACGGAGAGGGTGACGGCATTGAACCAAGCCATGCCGCCGGACCCGTCTTTCGGATACCAACTGAGAATGACCTGATTGTCCCAAGTCTGCAGGTCGGTCACCCGCACCCACGCCTCGAAGCTCAGGCCGGCCGCCCGATGAATTGCGTTTGCTCCCGCGCCAGGCACCATGACGTAGTAGGGCCGGTAAATGTTCCAAGCGGCCCCCTTCCGGCCTGCGGCGTAGTTGGTGGGAGCAACGAGGGGCGGAAGAAACCCTTGGGGGGAGAACACCCCGTCCAACCCGCCCAGCACATCGAGAGTGTTGCTCTCGCCCGGCCACCAAGCAATGGCTCCGGGCGGCACCGGCACACAGCCCGAGGTGGCGGCGGGTGCGGGCAGGAGGGTGGCGGAGAGCAAGCCACTCACAAGAGCGGCGAGTGCGCCGCGCAAAGGAGGGAAGGCTGGGGTCTTCATGTCATTGACTGCGGAACCCCGCTGGCCGCCAACTACTCAGCCCGTCGGGCCGACTCACCGACGCTACCCCAAGCCGGGCCGTTGCCAACCCGGAAAATGCCCGGGCTGGGGCGGGCGTGCGCCGGGCGTCCCGTGCCCGGCGATCGGCGGGACCCCGCAGGCTTTTTTGCTCAACCATGGAAATAGCCCAGCTCCCGCAGCGAGCTGTAGTCTTTGGGACGTTCCCGGGTGGCGTGGCCCAGGATCACGTGATCCACCACTTCGATCTTCAGCAACTGGCCTGCGCGGATCAGGTCACGCGTTACCTTGATGTCCGCCTCGCTGGGGGACGGGTCGCCGCTGGGGTGGTTGTGGACGAGCACGATGGCGGCGGCGTTGGCGAGGATGGCCGAGCGGAAGACGTCCCGGGCGTGGACGAGCAAGGTGTCAAGCGAGCCGGTGGCGAGGGGTTCGCATTTGATGAGCCGGCGGCGGGTGTTCAGGAGCAGCACCAGCAGACGTTCGCTGCGCTGGTCGGGGCGCAGTTGCTCGCGCATGAAATCCGCCACCCGCTCCGGCGTGTCGAGCAGGGGCATTTCGCCGTGCAGTTCCTCCGCCATGCGTCGGGCGAGGTCGAAGGCCGCGAGGAGCGTCACGGCCTTGTCCCGGCCGATGCCCGGCACCGTCCGCAATTCCTCGAGCGAGGCGCCCGCCAGCGCCCGCAAGGAGCCGAACCGGGTCAGGAGTTGCCGGGCCACGTCCACCACGTTGCGGCCCTTCAAGCCGGTGCGGAGCAAAATGGCCACGAGGTCGGCGGAACTTAAGGCCCGCGCGCCCTGGGCCGCGAGCCGTTCGCGGGGTCGTTCGGAGCGGGGCTGGTCCTTGAGCCGGGTGCCGGTGGTCATGGCGGTCATTTACCCACCGCCGCTCCGGCTGTCACGCCGGATGCCGCGCTGCCGCGCCAACAAAAAAGGCGCCCCGCAGGGCGCCGGGAAACGGGTCAGGAGACCGCAAAATCAGGCCACGACGGCTTCGCCGACCTGGAAGCGGAGGAATCGCTGGATGGTGATGGTGTCGCCAAGCTGTTTGGCAACCTCGGCCACGTAGGCGGCCACGGTCTTTTCCGGGTCCTTCACGAAGCCCTGGTCCAGCAGGCAGACGGTTTGGAAGAAGGCGTTGAGCTTGCCCTCGACGATCTTTGCGACGGCCTGCGGGGGCTTGTTCTTGAACTGTTCGGCGGCGATTTCCTTTTCCTTTTCAATCACCTTGGGGTCCACCTGCTCGCGGCTGACGGCGATGGGGCTGGCGGCGGCAATTTGCAGGGTGATGTCCTTGACGAGCTGTTTGAACTCGTCCTTGCCGGTGGTTTCGTCCTTGCCGCAGGCGACCTCGACGAGCACGCCGACCTTGGCGCCGGTGTGGATGTAGGCCGCCACCTGGCCACAGCCGGTGACTTCGATGCGTTGATGACGGGCCAGGCGGATGTTCTCACCGATCTTGGCGACCATTTCGATGCGGCGGGCCTCGAGATCGGCGGCAGGGTTGGTGGCATAGGCGCGGGCAACCTCCTCGGCGAAGGCCTTGAAGTCCTCGTTGCGCGCCACGAAGTCGGTCTGGCAGTTGATTTCAGCCAGGACCCCGAGCTTCCCGCCGGGGGCGACGTGCGCGACGATGAGACCCTCGCGGGCCTCCTTGAGGGATTTGTTGGCGGCGCCGGCCTGGCCCTTCTTGCGCAGGATTTCCACGGCGGTTTGGAGGTCGCCGTTGGCCTCGGTGAGCGCCTTCTTGCAGTCCATCATGCCCACGCCGGTCAGTTCGCGGAGCTTGGCCACATCGGATGCGGTGAATTCAGCCATGAGTGTCGAATCAGGATGTCGGTTATTGGTGGCGGGCGGCGGGTTTTGCAGCCCGCGCCCGGTGGAAAAGGTCAGGCGGCGGCCGGGGCCGCTTCGGCCACGGGCGCGGCTTCGGCAGGGGCTTCGGCGGCAACCTCAGCCTTGCGGCTGCGCTTGGAATCAAACTCGGTCTTGGCCTGCTTGATGGCGGCACCCACCGCGCCGAGCACAATGCGGATCGAACGGATGGCGTCATCGTTGCCGGCGATGGGGTAGTCGGCCAGGTCGGGGTCGCAGTTGGTGTCCACGATGGCCACGACGGGGATCTTGAGCTTGCGGGCCTCGGCCACGGCATTGTGCTCGCGATTGAGGTCCACCACGAAGAGGGCGCCGGGCATGCGGTCCATGGCGCGGATGCCGTCCAGGTATTTGACGAGGCGGGCGGCCTCGCGGCGGATGACGGACTGCTCCTGCTTGACGTATTGGTTGAGGGTGCCGTCGGCCTCCATCTTTTCGATTTCCTTGAGGCGGGCGATGGACTTTTTGAGGGTGGCGAAATTGGTGAGGGTGCCGCCGAGCCAGCGTTCGCAGACGAACATCTGGCCGCAGTCCTGGGCGGTTTCCTTGACGGCGTGCTGGGCCTGCTTCTTGGTGCCCACGAACAGCACGGAGTTGCCCTTGCGGACGGTGTCGGCGAGGAACTCGCAGGCCGCCTGCAACTGGGTGGCCGTCTTGCTGAGGTCAATGATGTGGATGCCGTTGCGGGCATCGAAGATGAACCGCTTCATTTTCGGGTTCCAGCGCCGGGTCTGGTGGCCGAAATGAACGCCTGCTTCCAACAATTCCTTTACGCCGATGGTCGTGCTCACTGTTTGTTTTTCCGTTGGTTGTCACCCCGGTCAGGGGCATCCCGCGGAACACGGGATTTTTGTTTGGTGTGGTTGTGGCCGCCGCGCTCCCTCGAGCGCGGACGTTTCAGGGCCGTTCAACGATCCTTTTCGCCGCCCGGACGGGCCGCGAAAAGGACGCGCAAGCTAGCAAAAAACGCCCCTCCGGCAACTGCTAAGTTGGGCCGGTTGCCGCAGCAGGGCGCATCCCGGTTTCTGCCGGGTCGTCGTGGGTTTGGCGCGCACGTTTCCCAACCTGCCGTTTCGCCGACCTTCCAGTCGGCGGGGTGTTCCGATCGTCGAAAACGTTCACTGAACCGGGGCTGCGGGTTGAGAACCCGTCCACGCTCTGTAGCCGCTCTGCCAGGGGGCGGGCGACACGGCAGACGTGCCGGTTTGCGCCACCCTTTCGCACGGCAGTTCCCGTCCAATAAAACGAGATGCGCCTGTCTGCCGCGGCCACCCCGGGCGCGCGTTGACAGGACCGGGAGGCTGGGGGACTCTTGCCCCGTCAGGTTAGTCCATGTCGAGCCTTCGCTGTCAGTCCCGTCTTCGCACGGCCTTCAGCCTGATCGAGTTGCTGGTGGTCATCGCCGTGATTGCCATCCTGGCCGCGCTGCTGCTGCCGGCGCTCGACCGCGCCAAGTTCAAGGCGCAGGGCCTCTACTGCATGAACAACCACCGGTCGCTCATGCTGGCCTGGCGGATGTATGCGGACGACAACGAGGACCAGCTCACTTACGCCAGCGAATATCCATGGTGGCCGGAATCTTATTCGCGTGCCTGGGTGACCGGCACCCTGGACTACAACCCGGACAACCGTTCGAACTGGGACCCGGACCAGGACATCAAGAAAAGCCCCCTCTGGCAGTATTGCGGCAACAACCTCGCCATCTGGCGTTGCCCGGCGGACACCTCCGAGGTCGTGGTCAACGGCGAACCCAAGCCCCGCGTGCGCAGCATGTCCATGAACATCTACCTCGGCGGGTGGGCGGGCACGCACGGTGGCTGGGGGCCGGAAATCACCCGCGCCAAACTCTACATGAAAATGTCGGACATCACCGACCCGCCGCCCTCCCAGATGTTTGTGCTGCTGGATATGCGCGAGGACAGCATTGATATGGGCAACCTCCTGGTGAACCTGTCGGGCTGGCCGGATGACCCCGCCCAATACCGTTTCTGGGATTTGCCCGGCATCTACCACAACCAGGCCACCGGTTTCTCCTTTGCGGATGGTCACGCCGAAATAAAGAAGTGGCGCGACCCTCGCACCACGCCGCCGCTGGTGCGGAACGGCTTCGTCAACGACGTCTTCCTGTCCCCGCACAACCCGGACGTCCGCTGGTTGCAGGAGCGGGCCTCCCGGCCGCGGTGAGCACGCCCGCCCGGCTTTAGCGCTGCCCGCGCACTTTCGCGGCCACCTTCAACCGCAGCCCGTTCAGCCGGATGAAGCCCGTTGCGTCGTCCTGGTTGTAGGCCTTGGTCGGGTCGGCTTCCATCGTCGCGATGTGCGGGTTGTAGAGGCTGACCGGTGACTTGCGGCCGGCGACCATGATGTTGCCCTTGTAAAGCTTCACGCGCACCGTGCCGGTGACGTTCTTCTGGGATTCCTCGACGTAGGCCTGCAGGGCGTAACGCTCCGGCGCATACCAGAAACCGTTATAGACCAGCTCGGCGTATTTTGGAATCAGCGCGTCCCGCTGGTGCATCACCTCGCGGTCCATCGTGAGGCTCTCCATCTGCCGGTGGGCGAAATGCAGGATGGCCCCGCCCGGCGTCTCATACACCCCGCGCGACTTCATGCCGACGAAGCGGTTCTCCACCATGTCCACGCGGCCGACGCCGTGCTTGCCGCCCAGCTTGTTCAACGCCTTCATCACGCCGAGCGGCGACAGCTTCTTGCCGTTGACCGCCACGCAGTTGCCCCGCTCGAAGTCGAGCGTGACAAACTCGGGCTTGTCCGGCGCATCCTCGGGGAACACCGAAAGCGTGGTGAAATAACCCCGATTCTTCGGGTCACTGGCATCGAACCACGGATCCTCCAGGATGCCCGCCTCGTAGGAGATGTGGAGGAGGTTGCGGTCCATCGAGAACGGCTTCTTGGCGCTGGCCTGCACCGGAATCTTCCGCCGCTCGCAGTAGGCGATCATCTCGGCGCGCCCGGGGAACTCGTTGCGATACCGCTCGTCGCGCCAGGGCGCAATGACCCGCAAATCCGGCGCGAGCGCCGCGGCGGTCAGCTCGAACCGCACCTGGTCGTTGCCCTTGCCGGTGGCGCCATGCGCGATGGCGTCCGCCTTTTCCTGCTTGGCGATCTCAACCATGCGCTTGGCGATGAGGGGCCGGGCGATGGACGTGCCGAGAAAGTATTGCCCCTCGTAAATCGCCCCGGCCCGAATCATGGGAAAGATGAAATCCCGCGCGAACTCCTCCTGCAGGTCATCAATGTAAACTTTCGTCGCGCCGGTTTTCCGCGCCTTGGCTTCCAGGCCGCGCAATTCCTCCTCCTGGCCGATGTTCGCGCAGAACGCGATCATTTCGGCGTCATACTGTTCCTTGATCCAGGCCAGGAGAACGGACGTGTCGAGGCCACCCGAGTAGGCAAGAACGATTTTCATAGGCGCAAAGGCGGAGCGATGATTCGGCCTGCCCGCCGGGTTGGAAAGGGAAAAATGGGTGCGCCCGGGCGCGGTGGTTCCCCGCCGCCGCGTTCGACGGCAAAAATTGGCGCATCCGGCAGGACTCGAACCTGCAACCTTCTGATCCGAAGTCAGAAGCTCTATCCAATTGAGCTACGGATGCCCGGGCCACTTTTCTACCACAGCCGCCCGGTATGGAAATGGGATTTTTTGGCCGCGCGCTGCGCCGTCAGGCCGGCGGCGGATGGCGATTCCGCGTTGCCAAGCCGCCGCCGGTTCCGGCAGTGTGTCCGCCAATGGCCTCCGTCGCCGAACAACTCCGCGCCGCCCGCGAGGCGCGCCAGCTCACCATCCAGCAGATTGCCGAGGTGACCAACGTGCGCGCCGACCACATCCGCGCCATCGAGGAGGGCAATTACGAGGTCTTCAGCGCCCCGGTTTACATCCGCGGTTTCGTCCGCACCTATGCCCGGCTCCTCAAGCTGGACGAGCCAAAGCTGCTGGCGGACCTGAATGCCGAGTTGAACCGCACGGAGAATTTCGCCGAGCCGCCCCCGCTCACCGACCAGCCGCGCACGCTGGTGGACTGGGTCACGTTGCAGCTCTCGAAGATTGACTGGCGCAAGGCCGGCATCGCCTTGGCCCTCGCCTTCGTGCTGGGCGGCCTCTTCGCGGGCTATCTCGTCTGGCGCAAACACCGCGACGCCGACCCGCTCTCGGGCGTCAAACCGGGCGTCTATCGTCCGGCCGACGGGCGGGGGGACCGGCTGCCGCTGCCGCTCCCGCAACAGCAGGCTCCGACGCGGCGGCCCTGACCTCCGGCCATGCTGGCCTGTCCCCAGTGCGGCGCTTCGCTCGTTCGTTCGCAAACTCCCGCCGGCATCTTCTGGCCCTGTCCGCGCGGGGATGGCCGCGCCGTCACCGTTTCCCTGTTGCGCCGCACGTTGAAGCCGGAAACCGTTTCCGCGTTGTGGGCGGGCACGTTTCGCCCGGGCACCCCGCGTCAACGTCCCTGCCCCTCCTGCCGCCAGCCGATGCAGGTCATTGGCGCCCCGCTGCCCGGTAAACCCTTTGTCCTCGATGTCTGCGCCGCCTGCCAGTTCGTGTGGTTCGACGCGCAGGAGTTCGAGGCGATGCCCGCCCTGCCACCGCCCGCGCCGCCGAAGCCGGAAACACCCCGCGCCCTCCGCGAGGCCGTAGCGCTGGCCCAAGTGGAGGCCGTGGCGCAGCGTCAGGCCGAAGCCCCGCCCGGATGGGATGACCTGCGCAACCTGCCCGCACTGTTCGGCCTGCCGGTGGAGGTGGAAACCAACGAGTTGCGCCGCCAGCCGTGGGCAACATTGCTCACCGCCGGACTGGTCGCGCTCGTGAGCGTGGCGGCCTTCGCGCATCCGGCCCTGTTCCAGGCGCTGGCATTGGTGCCCGCGGAAATCGGGCGGGGCGGCGGGCTGACTTTGCTGACCTCGTTCTTCGTGCATGGCGGCTGGCTGCACCTCATCAGCAACCTCTATTTCCTCACGGTGTTCGGCGACAATGTGGAGGATTACCTCGGGCGCGCGCGGTGGCTGGCGCTCGTGGGCGCGGCCACCCTCGCGGGTGGCCTCCTGCATGTGCTTGGCGACCCGCGCGCAGAGGTGCCGTGCGCTGGCGCGAGCGGGGGCATCTCGGGCTTGCTGGCGTTTTACGCACTGCGGTTTCCCCGGGCGCGGCTCGGATTGCGGGTGTGGTTGCGCTGGGGGCCGCCCGCGCCGTGGTTCACGCTGCCGGCCTGGGGCTGGTTCACGTTTTGGGCGGGGCTGCAGGTGCTGGGGGCGGCACTGCAACTGGGCGGTCTGGGCCAGGTTTCGGCGCTGGCGCATCTGGGCGGGGCGCTCGTGGGGGTGATGGCATGGGCGCTCTGGCGCAACATTGAACTGCCGCCGGAAGCCTTGCCGGTCGCGGCTGTTGGCGAGGCGCCGCCACGCCGAAGGGGTTGAAGCGGCGGGGCGCATCTCAGTTTATGGCAGGATGGAAGCCGCCAGGTGGCTGTCATGACCCCGGCTTACCCGGAACGATTCCGTTCCCTGCTGGGTGGAACGGGCCACTGGCCCGTTCTGCCGGGCGACCCGCCCGGCAG
>JBKBTZ010000138.1:0-8290 GCA_046290825.1 Limisphaerales bacterium | reverse complement strand
GTTCCGTGAGCCGGAAACAAACCAGTTCCGTGGCCTGCCCGGTGATGCTGGCGTTGATCTTGTGCGGGAGCTGCGTGGCCACCAGCAATTCCAGGTTCTCCTCGCGCCCGGTTTGCGCCACCAGCGCCAACTCGCGCGGGATCGTGTTCGGGCTGCACCACTGCCAAAGCTCATCCACCAGCAAGACCTTTTTGCCCGGACCGCGCCGGGCGCAATCGTAGGCCCACTGACAGAACCAACGGAACGCGCTGGCAGTGTCGCCGGGAAACATCCGGTGCGGGTTGAACACCACCCACCGATCCGCCAGCGCGGCCTCGCACTCGTTGGCGGTGAACACGGGCCGGAGGCCCAGGCGCACGGCGGCGGCGGCACGGGGGCGGCGGGTTGGTCCTCTTTCGGTGCGTTGGCGGCGGCAATCAGCTTGTCCAAGCGGCGGAGCGTGGCTTGCTGCCCCACGATGATCGCGCAAACGGCCGTCCCAAGGACCAACTCGGGCTGGTTCTCGGCGCTGATGCCCGACTTTTTGAGCCATTGACGCCCCCGGCTTTGGAACCCGGGCAAAACGGGCCAAACGCGAATTCGTGCGGTCGTGCGTTGGACAGCCCGGTTTTTTCGTGACAACCGGGCGTTCGTTTTTATGCTGGCGGCCCTTTGCGACCCTATGGTCTAGCGGTTAGGACACCTCCCTTTCACGGAGGTAGCCCGGGTTCGAGTCCCGGTAGGGTCGCCAAGTTTTCTTCCGCATTCCCGAAGCCGCCGATTGCGGGGGCCGGTTTGACATCCAGGGCGCGGCTTCACACTGTTTGAGGCATGTCAAAACCTGCACTGGGCCGCGGATTGGGCGCGTTGCTGGCGGGCAATCCGCCCGCGAGCGCGGGAACGGCCACAGCCACTCCCACCGTTGCCGCGCCGGACAGCCACCGCGAAGCCGTGCTTCGCGTGCCGCTGGCCCGCATCCGCCCCTGCCCGTTTCAGCCTCGCAAAGATTTCGCCCCCGAGGCACTCCGCGAACTGGCCGATTCCATCCGGGAACAAGGCATCGTCCAGCCGCTCATCGTTCGGGAACAGGTGGACCACCTCGAATTGATTGCCGGCGAACGCCGCTGGCGCGCCGCCCAACTGGTCGGTCTGACCGAGGTGCCGGTGATTGTGCGGCAGGCGGATGACGGCGCGGTCCTCGAGCTGGCGCTCATCGAGAACCTCCAGCGCGAGAATCTTAACCCCATCGAGGAAGCGCAGGGCTACAGCCAGTTGATGAGCCAGTTTGCGCTCACGCAGGAACTCGTGGCCACCAAGGTTGGCAAGAGCCGCGCGCAGGTGGCCAACGCGCTGCGCCTGCTCAAACTGCCCGATGAGGTCCAGGTGCATCTCCGTGAAGGCCGCCTCTCGGTGGGCCATGCCAAAGTCATCCTGGGCCTCACCAGCGCGGACCTGCAAAAGCTCGCCACCGAGCGGGTCTTGAAGGACGGCCTGAACGTCCGGCAGACCGAGGAACTGGTCGCCCGCCTGCTCACCCAAGCTCCCGCCCCCCGCGCCGGGAAACGCGGGGCGACGGTCAAGGACGCCCACGTCCAGCGCCTCGAAAACCAGATTCGCGAGCGCGTCGGCACCAAGGTGCATCTGCGCTACGCCAAGGGCCGCGGCGCGATTGAACTGGCTTTCTACAGCGACGAAGAACTGGAGCGCCTGCTGCAACTCCTCGGCGTGCAGCCCGAGTGAGTCGCTGCGTTGCCATTTTCGCCCACCCCAACCATGACCGCCCAAGAACTCCGCCTCCAAACCGCCCGCCAACTGGAAGCCGCCGCCGAACGCACCGGAACGCTTTCCGCGTTCGTCGGCCTCGACGGCTTTGTGGACCTCATCCTGCACGTTGTGGACAAGCGTGAAAGCGCCGAAAAGTTCACCCGCGTGCCGACGATCGCGAAATTCGCCGAGCGCCTCGCCGCCGCCGCCGGGCGCAGCACCAACGTCGAACTGGTCACCGCCATGACCAAGCTCGGCGGCAACGGCCCGATCATGTCCAATGCCCTGGCCGCCTTCGGCCTGCGCGTGACCTACCTCGGCAACCTCGGCCACCCGGCGATTCATCCGGTGTTTGCGGAATTTGCCCGCCGCGCCACCGTGCATTCCATCGCCCAGCCCGCGTTCACCGACGCGCTCGAATTCGAGGACGGCAAAATCATGCTGGGCAAGCACGAGTCGCTGCGGGACGTGAACTGGCAGAACATCGTGGAACGCTTCGGCCGCGAAAAGCTCGTCGAGCAAATGTCCGGCGCGTCCCTCGTGGGCTTCGTCAACTGGACCATGCTCACCGCCATGAGCGACATCTGGGAGCAGCTCCAGCGCGAGATCTGCCCCCACCTCCGCGGCCCGCGCCGCGCGTTGTTCGTGGACCTGGCCGATCCGGAGAAGCGCACGGCGGAGGACATCCGGCACGCGCTGCAACTCGTGGCCGGCTTCCAGCAGTGGTTCGACGTCATCCTCGGTCTGAACGAGAAGGAATCCGGCGAGATTGGCCGCGCGCTCGGCCTCGACACCCGCGACACCTCGCCCGCCGGGCTGCAACGCCTGGCCCTCGCCATCAACGAGCGCGTGCCGGTGCAAACCGTGGTCGTGCATCCGGTCGCCTTCGCGCTCACGGCCAGCGGCGGTCAAACGGCGCTCGTTGATGGGCCGTTTGTCGCCAAACCGAAAATCACCACCGGGGCAGGCGACCATTTCAACTCCGGCTTCTGCCTCGGTCGGTTGCTCGGCCTCGACCACGCCGCCAGCCTGCTCTGCGGCGTCACCACCAGCGGCCATTACGTCCGCACGGCGCAAAGCCCGTCCGTGCCCGACCTGGTCCACTTCCTCCGACACTGGCCGGAACGGGAGGCGTGACGAGTGCCCGGTGACGAGTGCCGCGAAGCATCTAACATGTCGGAAGCCTCGAATTCATCAGCGCCCCTGGACCGGCTGGAAAACTACCGGGTGTATCAGGCTGCCCGGGAGTTGTTCCAGGCCTTCTGGGATGATGCCCAGTTGCTGCTGCCGGATGTCCGTGGCCGCGAACTGGTCAGACAGCAAACCCGCAGCCTCGACTCCATCTGCGCCAACATTGAGGAAGGTTACGGTCGCGGCTTCGGCAAAGAGTTTCCGCAGCATCTCAAGATCGCCCGGGGCGAGGCCCGGGAAAGCCAGGGACGATACCAGCGCATGGAACGGTTGCTGACTCCCGCCATCTTGAATCAGCGGATTGCCGCTCTGGATTTCATCATCGGCGGCCTGACGAAAACCATTCAAACCATCGAATCGCGTCGCGCGGTCGAGCGCCTCTCGTCACCCGCTCCCCGCCCCCCGTCACTCGAATGATTCTCGACGTCGTCCATTACGGTCACCCGGTGCTCCGCGAGCGCGGCCAGCGGGTAAAGGAGTTCACCCCCGAACTCCGCCAGTTCATCGCAGACATGTTCGAGACGATGTATCACGCCAAGGGCATCGGCCTCGCGGCGCAACAGGTCGGCCGCGCCCTGCAGGTCACGGTGATTGATGTCCGCGGCGTCACCGACCGCCCCTCGACCCTCGAACTCAACGGCCAGCCCGCTGACGTCGAGGCGTTCATGCCGCTCGTCCTCGTGAATCCCAAGATCACGCCCCAAGGCCAGCCGGTGGCCGGTCCCGAGGGCTGCCTGAGCTTCCCCGAGATCTACGCCGACATCACGCGCCCGGAATTCGTCGAGGTGCGCGCGCTCGATGCCCAGGGCGCGCCGGTGCATTTTCGGTGCGGGGGGCTGCTGGCGCGGGCCGTGCAACACGAGGTGGATCATCTCAACGGCGTCCTCTTCATTGACCGCATGACCGCCGATACCAAGGCGGAACTGCGGGAGGAACTGGACGCCCTGCACACGCGCACCAAGAAGAAGCTGACGGCGCGGAAGTAAGCGCGGTGCCCGCAGTCGGCTGTCCGCACCGCATCCCAACCACCCTCAGTTCCGCCGCGCATCAGGCAATCCGCCGGTGAGGTGGAAACGCATCACGTCGCCTTCACCGCGCAGCCCCGGGATCATCATGATCAGCCCCGTGTCCACCTCGTGAAAGTAGAAGAAGAGCACGATGCGGCCATCCGCCTGCGCGTTGCCATGGACGAACCGGTGCGCCCGCAAGTGCGAAACCAATGCGCCCTGCAGTTCCACCGGCCGCCCCAACGCCTGGCCGACGATGCTGCTCATGGCGGCGACCAGTTCCGGCATCGGCTCCGGGTCGGAAGCCTTCACAAACGCGCCATCGCCCGCGAACTCCTCCAGAAAGTAATGCACGGCCCGCTCGAAGTCGGTCGGATGCAACATGCGTTCGCGCAGTTCGGCGAGGTGGCGGGGAAAATCCTGGGAGGCGGAGTTCATGGGTGAGGCGGCGGCCAACCCCAAGAAACACCGGTGGCCCGCACGCGTCAGCACCAAAATCGGGCGGCTGCCTATTTCCCCCCCGCCGGGCGCGGCGCGTTAAGCCAACGCCGCCAGGACCTCCTCCGCGTGCTCCTCGGGCTTCACCTTGGGCCAGATCTTCCGGATTTTCCCATCGGGGCCGATGAGGAACGTGACGCGGTGGACGCCCTGATATTTCCGGCCCATGAACACTTTCTCCCCCCATACCCCGTAGGCCTCGGCAATCTGATGGTCCTCATCGGCCAGCAGCGGAAACGGCAGGTCATGTTTTCGCGCGAACTTGTCATGGGACTTCACCGGGTCGGGGCTGACCCCAAGCACGACCACGCCCTTCTTTTGGAAAGCCGCAAATACATCCCGGAACGCGCAGGCCTCCTTCGTGCAACCCGGCGTGTCGTCTTTGGGGTAGAAATAGAGCACAACTGTCTTGCCCTTGAAATCAGCGAGGGCCACGGTGTCGCCACCGCCGGTGGTGGCTTGGAAAGCAGGCGCCTTGTCGCCTTCTTTGAGTTTGAGTTCGGGTTCTTTGGCCATAAAAAAAGCGGCGGACAGTGGCACAGAACGCCACCCTGTGCAACCGGCTCGCGCGCGGAGTCGCCGTGCGCATGTGACCGGTCATTTTCACCGATTTTTCTGCGCTCATTGCAGCTTGGCATCGTGGCGCCTTTGCGTTGAATCTGGACGCAGCATCCCCATGAACTCATTTCCGCCCTTCCGCCGCGTGCTGCCGCTGACGGCGCTGTTCCTCGGATTACTACCGGTAGCCGCCCTGGAACCGGTCGCGCTGCGCTGCGAATTCGGCGACGATCCCGCCGGCGTGGATGTGCCGCAGCCGCGCCTTTCCTGGAAGCTGGCCGGCTCCGTGCCCGCCGCGCGGCAAACCGCCTGCCGGATTCTGGTCGCCAGTTCGCCCGCCAAACTGGCGGCGGACGAGGGGGATTTGTGGGACACGGGCAAGGTCTCCTCCGACGAGACGCTGCACTGGCACTATGCAGGCCGCGAACTGGCCTCCTCGCAGGCCGCCTTCTGGAAAGTGCGCGTCTGGGACGCCGACGATCATCCCTCGCCCTGGAGCCAGCCCGCGCGTTGGGTCATGGGATTGCTGCATACCAACGAATGGCGGGGGAAATGGATTTGCGCACCCGCCGTTTCCGAGGCGTTGCTGCTGCGGAAGGAATTCCCCGTCCGCCCCGGTCTGCTCCGCGCGGTCGCCCACGTCTCCGGCCTCGGCTCGTTCGAGTTCTTCGTCAATGGCGCGAAGGTGGGCGATCATCTGCTTGCGCCCGGCTGGACGGATTACGACGACACGATCCTCTACGAAACGCACGACCTCACCCCGCTCCTCCGCCCGGGGACGAACGCCGTCGGTTTCTCGCTGGGCAACGGCATGTATCATGTCCAGCGACGGCATCGCTTCGCCAAATTCACCGGTTCCTACGGCCCGCTCCGCGCCCTCGCGCATGTGCGGCTCGAATACGCCGACGGCACGGTCGAATTCGTGGGCACGGACGAATCGTGGCGGGTGCATCCCGGGCCGGTGACTTACAACAGCATTTACGGCGGCGAGGATTTCGACGCGCGCCTTGAACCGGCCGGCTGGCACCGACCCGGTTTCGACGACTCCGGCTGGCGCAATGCGGTTGCCGTCGTCCGGCCAGCGGGCGTGCTGCGCGGCTACACCCATGCCACGGAACCCATTCGCGCCCAAGCCGTCCGGCACCCCGTTGCGACCCACCGCGTCGGTGACGCATGGGTGTATGACCTCGGCCAGAACGCGAGTTTCATGCCCCGCCTGCGCGTGAGTGGTCCGGCGGGCGGCACGGTGCGGCTGGTTCCCGCGGAGGTGGTGAACGCGGACGGCTCGATCCAACGCTCGACCATGGGTTCAACCAATCGGGGCATCTCGTGGTGGGAATACAGCCTGCGCGGAAATCCGAAATCCGAAGCCCAAAATTCGAACGGGCCGCCGATGGTGGAAATGTGGTTCCCGCAGTTCTACTACGTCGGCTGCCGCTATCTGGAAGCGCGGGTGACCCCGCCTGAAGATGGTGGTGAGCCACCCCGCATCGAATCGCTCGAAGGCGTCGTGGTTCACTCGGACGCCCGGCCGGTCGGTGAATTCGCGTGCTCAGACCCGTTGCTCAACGCCATTCACCAGCTCGTCCGCAACGCGCAGCGGGCGAACCTCGTTTCCGTGCTGACCGACTGCCCGCACCGCGAAAAGCTCGGCTGGTTGGAGCAGCTCCACCTGAACGGCCCGGCCATTCGCTACGAGTTTGATCTCGCCCGCCAGTTCACCAAGGCAATGCAGGACATGGCGGACGCGCAGGATGCCGACGGCCTGGTGCCGAACATCGCGCCGGAATACACGCGCTTTCAGGGCGCGTTTCGCGCCGCCGCCGAGTGGGGCGCGGCGTTCATCCAGGTGCCCTGGCAACAGTTCCAGTTTCACGCCGACACGAACCTGCTCCGCCGCCATTACCCGGCAATGAAGCGTTACTTCTCCTGGCTCGAACGCCGCGCCACCAACGACCTCCTCAGTGACGGCTTGGGCGACTGGTATGACCTCGGCCCCCGCGCGCTCAGCCGGGCCGAACTCACCCCGCCGCCGGTGACGGCCACGGCCTTTTATTTCGCCAACGCCCGGACCCTCAGCCAGATCGCCACCGTGCTGGGCGAAACCGCCGAGGCCGACACCTTCGCCGCCCACGCGGAACGCATCCGGAAACGCTACAACGCCACGTTCTTCGACCCGACCAGCGGTGCCTACGCCACCGGCTCGCAATGCGCCAACGCACTGGCCCTCGCGCTCGACCTCGTTGAGCCGCCGCACCGGGCCGGCGTCCTTGCGGCGCTCGTCCGCGACGTCGAGGAACGCGATGATCTGATGACCGCCGGTGATGTGGGCTTCCGTTTCCTGCTCCGCGCGCTAACCGACGGCGGGCGGGCGGACGTGGTCTATCGCATCATCACTCGCACCAATGGCCCGGGTTACGCACACATGCTCGCGCAAGGGGCGACGACGCTCACCGAGGCGTGGGATGCGCGGCTGACCGCCTCGCACAACCATTTCATGCTCGGGCACGTCAACGAGTGGTTCTACCACGACTTGGCGGGCATCGGCCCCGATCCCGCCGGGCCGGGCTTCAAGCGCATCGTCATCCAGCCGCATCCTGTGGGCAACCTGAGGTGGGTGCGGGCCGCCTATGATTCCGCGCGCGGCCCGATTGTCAGCCATTGGCAACGCGAGGGCGACCGGCTGCGACTGGTGGTCACCCTGCCGCCCAACACAACGGGGACGGTCCGCCTGCCGGGGGAGCCGGTAACTTGGCCGCCCGCCGCGCAAGCCACCGGTGATGGGGGCGGGCGACGCGCTTTCGCCATCCCTTCCGGCACGCACGAGTTCACCGCGCGGCTGCCCTGAGCACCAAGACTGGAGACTGGCCGGACAATCTTGCCCGTGCCGGGCACCCGCCACCTTCCGGCAAAAGCGAAAAGGGAGCGCCCGTTGCCGGGCGCTCCCGTGAGTCCGCCGATTTCCGCGCGGCTTACTGGGCGAGCACGCGGAAGAACTTGTTGCCGCTGCTGGCCGGCAAGATGGCGGTCAGGATGCCGCCGGTGCCGGGCTGCGCCGCGCCCTCGTCCGTCCAAGCAACCGGCGGTTCAAGGCCGGGCGTGGACTGCAACTGGTAGCTGTAGCCGTTCTGCGACGGCCAGGTGATCACGATGTTCGCACCGGACGGTGTGACCGTCAGGGTGGGCGCTGTCGGCGGCGGCAGCGGAGCGGCTGATCCGGCGCAGCGATCCCGCCCCGTTCCTGACGATCGTCGAGATGCTGGCGCTGGCGGCGCCGCCGCGGATGCGGACGG